>CAZHUP010000591.1:0-1504 GCA_964535495.1 uncultured Rhodohalobacter sp. | reverse complement strand
TATTCCCTGTAATCGCTTCATTTGTAGCGCGAATTACCGGCTTGAGGATATAATCGATATTCGGAGACTGTCCAGCTTTGTGTACAGATCTCAAAGCGTCAAAATCGAGAAGCAGTGTGTAAACAAAACCTTCTTCAATCTCAGCATTCACGTTCAGTTTCACTCCGGTTTGAGCACCGCTTGGAATTAACAGGTCGTGTACTTCACCGTCTACAACAACACTGTTATTGTCTCTGCTCAAAATTAAACGGATTTGCGGATAAAGACCCGCTTCCAGATCCGCTTCACCAATCACTTCAAAAACTCCGTTTGTGAGTTCGAGAAGATCGTACTGCTGATTTGGCTCACTGATCACCTGCCAGCCCTGCTCTGCATTCATTGTGTTATTTACTTCCACACGCTCGATGAATACATTTACTTCATCAAAGTCGGCCGGAGCATCATGAAGTTTTACTTCAAGCGTTCCCATTCCCGGCGTGCTGTCTGTTGAGCAACCAACAAATGCAAACATTCCGACAGCCAGAACGGCTACCAATGCTTTTTTGAAGATGTTATTTAGAATTTTCATATCTGTATCTTTTAGTTCTTATTTAAAATTGTAGCTATGTAAGTTTCGTGTCGTTGTCAATACGACGAGTTCAAAACAAAACCGTTACATTTTTTTAATAAAAAATCCTATAAACAGAAAAGGGCGCCATCAGCGCCCTTTTTCTTTAATTCCCACCGGGTCTTCCCGGTCTTTCATTCATTATACCACCGGGCACATTACCGGGAGGCCCTCCTCCTATCTCGCCGTTAAACATATTTTGCAGAATTCTTTCGCTGGGAAAACCTCTCTCTAATTGCTGCAAGAAACCTTCTCCAACAGCTGCTGCAGGCAGTTGGCTACGTCTTTGAGCCATATTTAACGCTGCAGGTAACTTTTGAATGTCTCCAGCTTCAAATCCACTTTGCAACGCTCTGAGAACTAGCCTGGCATTTTGTGCGGCTGAATTAGCTCCATTTGGAAGATCACTGAGAACATTAATAGCAGCCAGTAAACCGGAAGGCCTTACCCTGTCCATATTACCATCAGATACGCTGTTTAAGGTTTCAGTCAATAACTCCTCATCAATATTTTGCATCATCGCTTTAGATCCGGCCTTCACCATCTCATTTCGAAACTGTTCCCGCTGCATTCGTCCATCTCCTCTTTCAACAAATTGTCCCACTTCAGGTCGATCCATCCACCGGTCAACCAACTGAGCAGATCTTGAGGCATTTTCACGAATGGAGGATAAAACAGGCGTCATTCGTTGAACGGGAACTCCTTTGGATAATCCTTCGAGTACTTTTTCAAAAATCATTTCATACGGTAAATTATCTCCTGCCATGTCGATGGCTGGCTGCATGATGCTCATAAACTCGTCCTCACTCATACCCCGTGCCTCAACACGTTGCTGTACTTCTGCAATTCTCGCCTGATCTATTCCGGATGCAATCGCACGGTCCAGAAAACCTTCTA
>CAZHUP010000590.1:0-1508 GCA_964535495.1 uncultured Rhodohalobacter sp. | reverse complement strand
TTCACAATTTCAGAACAGCCTCCATTTAGGTATACGCTTGTGGCCTGGGATTTTGATAATGAATCATTTCTGCCCACTTCGTCAATTCCTCAAAATGATGACGCGACGATTACAACTGTAGGTACCAATGAGCCGGATTTTGCAGCAGGAGCAACAGGGAGGGCTGCAAGTGTTAATGGTTGGGATGATTTTGATCCCTTGAATCCAAAGTACTGGCTGGTCACCATTTCAACTGAGAATCTTGAGTCTATTCGTCTATCTTCTAAACAATCTGGAACTCCAAGTGGTCCGAGAGATTTTCAGATTCAGGTGAGTTTAGACAACACCAATTGGACGGATGTAGGAGCCCCAATTATTGTTACGGGGAATTTCGATGATGCATTTGTAGATCAGATTTCGTTGCCCTCTTTTGTGAATGATCAGGCAGAGGTGTTTATACGCTGGCTCAACACCTCGGAAATCAGAGTTAGTGGTGGTGAAGAAACAGGTCCAACAGGCTCAAACAGAATCGATGATATTGTGATAACCGGTGTAAATCCCAATGCCGAGCGTGTGGAAGTATGGCCGGGTGATACCAATAACGACGGCTTTGTGGATGAAGCTGATGTACTTCCTCTGACGGCTTACTGGGGATCTCAGGGTCCGGAACCTGTGTACAGCTTCAGAAATTGGGAGGCCCGTGCAGTGGAAGCTTGGATACCGGCAGAAGCTACCTATGCTGATGCCAACGGGGATGGAATTGTCAATCAAAATGATCTTCTGCCGATTGGTATAAACTATGGTGAGAGCCGTACAGGTGCAAAGCAGCGACCAATAGCCGCGCTCTCAACCTTACAGGCTCAAAGCTTGAGTGCCGGTGAAGAGTTTGAATTCTATCTGCAAACGAATGACGAAATTGCGCTATCCGGGCTCTCATTCCGAATTGGAGTAAACGGAATTGCCGAATCAGAGTGGCAGTTACAATCTATTGAAGTAGGGTCGTGGGGCGAAACATGGTCTGATGATAACAGGCTGATTGAATTTATTATTGAGCGTGATTCCGGGGTGGCGGCTGCCATAGCGCATCGCGGTTTTACTCAACCTGAGAAGGGAAAAACTTTAACCAAAGTGACCCTTCGAGCAGTCAGTGACTGGACAGCATCACCTGAAATAGTTCTTGAAAGAGCTTCGCTTGTTTCGGGGAGAGATGTAGATACGGCTGACGAGATCTATTTAAGTTTTGATGAATCGGGTGAAATTGTTGAACCTGAGCCTACATTACCGGAGAGAACGGAGCTTTTGGCTAACTATCCAAACCCATTTAATCCTTCTACTACTATACAGTACCGTTTGTCCTCTGCCAGCGATGTGAAAATTGATGTTTACAATTCGGTGGGACGTAAAGTAGCCACCATTCTGGATCAGCATCAGCAAGCGGGTGAATATGACATCACATTTAATGCTGATGGTTTCTCCAGCGGTATCTATTTCTATCGATTACAGACGTCAGATTTCGTGCGAACAAGATC
>CAZHUP010000589.1:0-1508 GCA_964535495.1 uncultured Rhodohalobacter sp. | reverse complement strand
TCAGAGTTACTGAGCCTGAAGTTGGTTTATCGAGTCCGGCGCAAAGCCCTAAAAGTGTGGTTTTTCCGCTTCCTGATGGCCCCACAATGGCACAACTGATTCCTTTTTCGATCGAAAATGTTACATCGTGTAGAACAGTTAGCGAGTGATCTCCGCTTTTAAAGGTTTTGGTGAGGTTATCTGTGGTAAGTATTGTATTATTGGTCATTCTGCGTTAATTATGTAAGAAACAATATTGGCAACAATTTGGTTACTGTAAACCATTCCTTGGAAACGAGATAATCTACAGCATAATATATTAGACGAAATGAAATTGGTAAAAGTTGGTATTTTATTTGTACTCATTACAATGAGTGTTCAGGCGCAAGATCAGCAGCAGAAAACCATACTGTTTTTTGGGGACAGTATTACGGCAGGGTACGGCCTCGAAATTGAACAGGCTTTTCCGGCATTAATTGAACAAAAGATAGATTGTTTGGGGCACAATTACAGGGTTGTAAATGCCGGATTGAGCGGAGAAACATCAGCAGGCGGTTTACGCCGGGTTGACTGGATACTTCAGCAGCCTGTGGATATTTTTGTTCTTGAACTTGGAGGCAACGATGGCCTTCGTGGCATAGATCCCGAAAGCACAAAAGAGAATCTGCAGGGAATTATCAACAAAGTTGAAGAAACCTATTCTGATGCGGCCATTATATTAGCCGGAATGCAGGCTCCGCCAAACATGGGTCAGGATTATACCGAAGCGTTTCACCAGATGTATTACGATCTGGCCGAGATGAATGATGTGGTCTTTCTGCCGTTTATACTCGAAGGGGTTGCCGGCGATCCAGACCTGAACCTGCCCGACGGCATTCATCCTACAGAAAAGGGACACAAAATTGTGGCTGAAAATGTATGGAAAGTGTTGGAGCCGATTCTCTGAAACAGTTTAATCTTTGATTTGAAAAACGACAAAAACCTGCTCTCTAACGGAAAGCATCCGTTCAAACTCCAACAATGTTCTGTCTGCAGATTCGAATGCAACCTGCAGCCCCCGGGTTCTTGGAGTTACATCTGATGTGGTTCCGTATTCTAAAGAAACAACCTGCCCTACTGATTTTCCTGAGGCCTTTGCCAGAATACCGGCTTTTCGGTAAGCTTCGCGGACGGCTTTGTCCAGTGCTTCATCCTGTGCCTCAGAAATATTTGTGGAACTAAAATTGCCAGAAAAGTTAGTAAACCCGTTTTCGATCAGCGTGAGCTGCATGTTTTCAAATTGCGTAACATCATCTATCCGGATGGAAACTTGCTGACGGGTTTCAAATCCTGTCCCTTCCTGCTGGCGCCGTGTTTGTGAGATACTAATTGGATTTGCGGTGATATGCCGTTCAGAAATATCCTCCTCTAAAATCAGATCTGTTAAAAAAATCTCGAGCTCTTTGTGGCGGGTAAAAGCTTCTTTGGGGTCAGTATGAAACTGGGTGATGTTTACATAAAACTGAATAAGATTAGCCGGAATTTCTACT
>CAZHUP010000588.1:0-1510 GCA_964535495.1 uncultured Rhodohalobacter sp. | reverse complement strand
ATGAGGCATGCATTCGGCCGGAGTTTCTTTAAAAGACAAATAATTATTGTTTATCAATAAATAATTATCGTAATTAGGAATGAAACAAAACTCAAAGGAATGCAATGAAATCATCTTTTACCGTAAAAATCGTTGTTTGGAGCTGCAACCTGGTCTTAGTCATTTTGGCTTTTTCGTTCCTTTTTGGAGTCTATTACACTATAAAGCTACCATCATTGATTGCGCCGAATATCGATTTGGAAGGTGTTACCAATATGAACTACCGGGTATCTCAAAGTTTTTTAGGGGATAATTACATTTTTGAGCGAATAGTAGATCGAGTAAATAACATTGACGAAGAGAATTTTTATTTCACATCCAAAGATAACGTATACAGGGTCTCATTTTCTGACTCACTGACAATGAAAGCAAGTAAAATTAATCGTGATCTTAGCTCTTCAGAAAGCAGATATTTCGGGTTGATCCAAAATAGTACAATAGTTACAGAGTCAGCCGATGATGTTCCTATTCGATATGCTGTGCCGGCAGTGCCACTCGATAAAAAAGTGTTTGTGAACTACGCTAGATCAAATGCGCTGAGTTTACTGTTTGTGTTACTCTATGGAATGGTTTTTATCTGGTATTTGCGAAAATTTATAGCCGGACTTCTTACACCGGAATTCTTCACCCGAAACAATGCATTCTATCTGAAAATTACCGCCTGGATGGCAATTGCTGCTCCATTTTTAATGTGGCTCCTGAGTTCATTCATCAAACAAGATTTCTTTGTTGATCTGAAATTTGACAACGCTTCGGAGTTAAGCTCCGGGTTTAGTCTACCCATGATGATGCTGTTTTTCGGATTGGTGTTGCTGGCTATAGCATGGAGTTTTGGTCAGGGCGTAAAACTTCAAAAAGAACAGGAGCTGACGATATGATTCAAAATTCAGAAAAGGGCATCTCACTGCCTCGTAGTTTGGCGTTTCTATCACTCTTGGGTGCAGTGATGATGTTAATTGTTGTAGCCTACACATTAGCTGTTTTTATCCACGATGGAGGAGTGGGCAGCATGCCTTTAGAAATTTCGTCGATAGCAAAAGGAGATATGTTGTCGGAGAGTATTGAGGTTTCCCAGCGAGTGGAAACCCTCTATGTAACACTGCCGGTCTCCCTGGGATTTAATATCTATCTCTTAATGATGGCAGAGCTGCTTAAAAGTGTGGCACTTGCGGCTGTTTTCTTCCTGATGGCTAAATTTTTTCATTCCGTTGCCAAAGGTGATCTTTTCACGGCTCAAAATTCCAAATACCTGAAATTTGCAGGTAATACAGTGGTGATCATTGGAATTTACTACTACCTCAGAGGTTTTTTCATTTCCTATTTGATCCGTGATGAACTGACAGCATCGGGGAGTGCGATTAGCGGTTCAAGTGGCTATATGAGTGAGTTTATTTTGGTGGGGATGATACTTGTGCTGTTTGGTTACATTATTGAAGAGGGACGTAAAATTTACGAAGAACAAAAACTCACG
>CAZHUP010000587.1:0-1512 GCA_964535495.1 uncultured Rhodohalobacter sp. | reverse complement strand
ACTGCCTGTTTTGCAGAAAGTGCTGGATTCTTTATGAGTACATTTCTCATTTGTTGCAAAAGAGGTTGAGTAGTAGCTCCACCTGCACTAATAGATCCTGCTACAGCCCTATTTGCGAAATTTACATTTCTAAGTAGTGCTCCCCATGCAAGAGTATCTTTCCACAAGTTTGCATATCCAACAGCATACATATCACTAGCAGCTCTACCAGCTTCCATTTTAGCATCATCTTCTGAATATCCCTCGGCAAGAAGATGTTCATACGTTCGTTCATGTACATCAAAAGACTCCAGCATATTATAATTATGTCTGCTTACAAGAGCAGTGCCTAAAGTAGTTGCTACTTGGTTAGCTCTTCTACCAACATTAAATAAAGAACCTAATCCTCTAATTGCTCCTGCTGCTGCAAAAGAAGGAACCATAAGAGACACTGTAGAAGCTATACTTGGTGCATGTGAAGCCCAATAGGTTCCATCAAGGAATCTACTCATTGTTCCACTTTCTGCTTGCTCAGTTTGATAGATTTGAAACCTATCATTAATTCCTTCTTGAACATCTTTACCTACTTGAGAAAGCCAGTTTCTTTCAAACTCTTGTTGACTTCCACTAAGCATATTGGATATATACGCAGGCATATCTGCAAGAAATCCAACACCTTCAATAGCTCCACCACCTGCAATTCCGGCAGATTGTGCTAATGATTTACCTATGAGTTCGAATACTCCTTGACTTTGAGCACGTATCTCATTAAAATCTCTATCAGATGTAACTCTCATAGAAGGATCATATCTGCCGAATGTTCCTTGTACTTGTTCTCCTTCTATTGGAGCTGCTCTATGACGATCATTAAAACTTTGTAATCGTTCTAAAGCATTGCGTTGAGGAAGATCTTTGTTTTTAGTTGGATCTGCGCCTTTAGGTAAGTTTGTTGTTGGATCGAGTTCCGTCATTTATCTTTGTTGAGTTTATATAAGATACTTAAATAGCGTCAATTTGTCCACCCGCATGAGCTTCTATTTTGAATAACAATCTCATAAGATTTTCTACACTATTGGCTACTAATCGTTCATCACCATAGTTAATAATATAACTATTTTGACGCTCATTACCCACTCTTCTAACTTTATTTTTAATAGTAAGATTATCTTTTAATGAAGATTGAGCATTGTCTCCATAAATTCCCATTTGTTGCATTTGAGAAGGACTAATTTGAACTTCTTTAGACTCTCCACTAAGTAAGCGGGGCAACATACTATGAAGTTGATTCATTGTAATAATGTCTGTGTATTCTTCTGCCATTGCACTTCTAAGAACTGAATCTACATAAGAACCAGAAGCTCGTACATTTTCTAAACCATCTACAATATTATCATCAGCATCAAGAACTTTACCAAAAAACGCAGGATTACCATCTAAATCAAAATATGTTCCTGATACTTGAAAACGTTCTCCTTTATCTGCATTAATAAGAACTTCATTTCCTTCTCTATCAAACATTTGTCCTTCTCCACC
>CAZHUP010000586.1:0-1519 GCA_964535495.1 uncultured Rhodohalobacter sp. | reverse complement strand
GTCCCTTCCCCGCCGTTCCCCAGAGGGCCTGGACCCCCATGATGTAGAGGCCTCCGGAGATCAACAGGGGGATGTAGATCCACGGGTCCCAGTGCCAGGCGCTCCAGAGCTCGGAGGGGGCCAGCCCCAACCCGGGGCCAGCCCCGAGTGCCGTGAGAGCGATGGCCGGGGTCATCGGCAGGGATGAACGGCGAAAGTGGGGATCAATTGCGCCACCACGAGAAGGCCGAAGCCCACGCTGAGGATCATCCCGGCCAGAGCCATGAAGCGACCCCGCTCTACCCTCCTCTCCGCGTCTACCTCTTGCTTGGCCAGCCGGGTCCAATTCTGCCACGCGAGACCACCAGCCCCCAGGATCAGGACGAACCCGACGAGGGGGATCACCTGGAGAATCCAGAGCCCTCCCCGCTGGCAGATGGTGGGGACCAGGGCATAACTCACGAAGAAGGCCCCGGACCAGACCACCGGCCCCCCCAGAAACGCCAGCCACTGGAGGGGCACCGGGGGCAGATCCGGGGGGCCAGTCCGGGAAGCCGACTCCGGAGAGGGGCCATCGAGGTGCACCGGGGGCATGCTCATAGTCGAACCACCCAGTAGAGGACGACATAGACGGGGATCCAGATCACCACCACGAAGTGCCAGTAGAGGCCGTTCATCATCACGCCGAGATGCCGCTCATCGGTCCAGTAGCCCCGGAAGGAAAGCCCCAGCACCGCCATCGCCTTGAGAAGCACCGACAGGACGTGGAGGGAGTGGAAGCCGATGATGGTCCAGACCACCGACCCGTAGGCGTTGCTGTCCCAGTAGTACCCCACGTCGGAGTACTCCACCACCTTCAGTACCAGGAACAGCACGGCCAGTGATACCGCCAGCCCGATCCCGATACGGAGCCGCATCACATCCCCCTTCTTGATCCCTTTGTCCCCCCAGAACACCGCCAGACTGCTGGCCAGAAGGACCCCGGTGTTCAGGGTGGGGAGGAGGAGGTCGGGGACCCCCGCCCCGGCAGGAGGCCACTCCGGCGCCATGAACCGGAGATACAGGTATGCTGTGATGAAGGTGGCGAACACCATCATCTCGATGGTCACCAGGAACACCATTCCCCACCAGAGAGGGGCGGTACTCCCCTTTGCGAGGGCGGAGAAACCGGAGACGTCGAGGTTCCCCTCGGCGGTGCGAACCACGGTCATGCGCCACCTCCCGGACCCCGGGGTCTCCCCCACTCATCTCCAGGCGAACGGGACTCCACCTCTCCTTCCGTCCTCTCATCCGCCGCCCCCTCGCCCCGGGCCAACCGGTGCTCCCGCCCTCCCTCCGACTCCAGCTGGTGGTCCATCCGGGGCCAGTTCCACGCAACCAGGGCCAGATAGGTCGGGACGAGCGCCACCAGGAAGATGACTTTCACGAACATGACCCCGATGAACCCTGAGGCCACAGCCACTGCAGTCAGGAAGGGGATGTAGGTGGGCCCCGGAAGCATCATCCGGGACTGGGGCTCCGCGTCCATGAGATCCGTGAC
>CAZHUP010000585.1:526-1520 GCA_964535495.1 uncultured Rhodohalobacter sp. | reverse complement strand
GGCCATACCCTCGTAGAGCGCATTGTCTATTGCTGAAAATGGGCCATCCTCTCCAGTGAATCTTTGACTAAGATGAAAAGACTCATGGAACACCGTTGGTCGTATGTTTATTTTTTGCCTTTCTTCATCATCAAAATTTGGGTCAAGTGAAATTGTGATGATATCGCTTGAATATGCGTAACCTCCGATTCCGGTATGCTCAAGTATTCCGTAGTCGGAAAAGTATATTTGAATGCTTTCTGGTAAATTAGGTAGCAGCTTACGGGCTTCGTTTAACGAATCAGAAATAAGGGCTTCGAATGGCGATTCATATGCTTTATTTTGATAGTGTATCACTTCGATCATGGTCTTAACTATAACAAAAGTAGACGCCGTTCCGACGTCTACTAATTGAGTCTCGCTTGGTACCCCGGGAGGGATGACATCGTTCTTACGAGGCACGTTCTCGAAATAAATTTCTGTGAGCGAGCCTCGACGACCGAACCCGCCGTCGGGGGTTCAGATCGTTTCGCGATCTAGCACGCAAAAACCTCGCCATAAAGACGAGATTTTTGCGTGGTACCCCGGGAGGGATTCGAACCCCCGACCTAATGGTTAGAACCCACTTGCTCTATCCAGCTGAGCTACCGGGGCATACCAACGAAGTCCATTATACCTCAGTGGAGCAAACCACGTATAATGCCATATATGCAAACTGGAAAATATATTGAGAACAGAATACTCCCCGATGTTATTAGGTCGATTTGTTTGCGCAAAGATATACTGCTCGAAGCGTTTTCCGAAGATTGGGTAATACGGCTCACGAAAGATAATTCCTCCGCCTGGATCTACGGGTATCACTTTGATCTAAATAGTGGTGCTGCGAATGAGATAGCCAACGACAAGGTGGCCACCTACCTTGTGCTTGACGCGGCAGGCGTACCAGCGATAGCTCATTATTTATTACGCTCTGAAGCTCGTGAGCCAATCGTTGCATCAAAAATTATTCAGCGCA
>CAZHUP010000585.1:0-516 GCA_964535495.1 uncultured Rhodohalobacter sp. | reverse complement strand
CGTCATTAAGCCATTATCTGGCAGTAGCGGTAAGCACCTACACTATACGTCGAACTTAGCAGCAGGCCTTGAAATAATTCACAGTAGCGGCGAGTCTGCTTGGGCTGCTTCGCCTCACGAAGATATTGTAAAAGAATTTCGTATTGTCACGTTGGATAAGGAGCCAGAGCTTATTTATGAAAAAACAAACCCTGTTGTAGTTAATGATTTGAAGTTGTTTAATCTCGGGCTTGGCGCCAGAGCCGTTAATATCTCTCAGGAGAACTCTACACGAGAGAGACTTAGCGAGTTGGCGAGTGCTGCTAGCCATGCGCTTCATCTCCGAGTTGCAGCCGTAGACATCGTCCAGCTTGCAGACGGGCAATTAAAGGTGCTTGAGATCAATAGCGGAATATCATTCGAGCATTACGGTAGGCAAAGTCAGCAAAATCACAAAAAAGCAGAGCAGATATACGACAAGATTATAGATAGGATGTTCACGAACGACTAGGCGGCTGTACCGTGATTGGTTTCAGC
>CAZHUP010000584.1:0-1526 GCA_964535495.1 uncultured Rhodohalobacter sp. | reverse complement strand
AGGGATGGGAGGGAGTTGGAAACGGGTTGATAGGGTTGTTTTGAAATAGAAAAAATGAGAAAGTCAAGGGTTACGGAAATCGAAGTTCCCACCTCGATTATTACGATACAACAAATTCATTCAGTACGATTTGTCTTTTTAATGAAGACCGATGACCGACATGTAATTCAACTCCCTAATTCAATACCAATCCTGTCGAACGGGTTCCGAAGGCCCCTCTTCTGCCGGGAGTCGGACTTACCCCGTTACCGGGGATAGCACCCTCCGCAAGAAAAGACCCTTTCCGACAAGCTCTTCCAGTGTGGTTTGTGTACCATCGAAGCCCCAGTGTATTTCATATTCCAGGCTAGAGAGTGTTTTGTTTAAAACAATCGCGTCGATCTTGACTTCTTTTCAGGTTGACTATGTAAATCTTATCAAAAAACGTATTCAAGATGCTGAATGCATCTGAAGAATTTTTACTCATTCGATTGTGTCTTGATGAAAGCCGACAATTTTTGCCGGGAATAAGCAAGGATTGGCTTACACTGTTCTATATATTTAATCATATTAATAAATACAGAGGGAGAAATAATTTAATCAGCACTTATTATAGCCGATACTATGAAAAAGGTGACAATTTTGAAGAATTATGGTGTCATCGATTATTTTTACCAATATTATCTGTGATGATCCGGTCAATTTGGGATTAGTCTATATCTTTATCACTTTTTACAAACTGAGAAGTTACAGATAGCAGTATGATCGTGGCAGAGTGATATTTAGTCGTTTAGTTGATGAATAGCAGGGCTGTAAATTCAGAATCGAAGTAGCAATTCAGGATTTAACGGAGATACTTGTACGCTAAGGGGAGTTAAGATTTATTAGGATCTGAATTAATGAATATTTCATGCCCAAAAACACCCTGTTTCTTTATATTATGAACATAAAACTATCTAGTTCGAGGTGTGCTCTATGAAATTCATTGTGTTGATTCTTTTCTTATTGTCTGCATTGCCTATGGAGTCTAACGCTCAAATCAAAACAGCCGCGCAGCTTTCAACACTCTCTCCTGCACTGCTTGTGGTTTATAGCAATGACCTTGAGAACTATCAAAAAAATCACTTTATGATAAGTACAATTGGGTATATGGGGAGCTATATGATTCTGGATTCCAAATGGAAGGCTGCTCTCTTAACCCTTGCACTTGGAGCTACAAAAGAGCTGGTTATTGATGCGCTACTAAACAAGGGAACCCCTCTCTGGGACGATATGAAATGGAACACTCTTGGTGTTGGTCAGGGGATATTTTTTACTATTGCGATTGATTTTTGAATGAACTTATGTGTCCCGCATAGTTAAAAAATTCAAATTGAAGATTACGACTTACAGATCATACATTTAGTAGCGACTTGTAATCAGTAATAGACTTAAAAATACAGGACTTTAACAAATATGGGGAAATCAGAGACCTCAGAAAAACGGCACTGGTTGAGGCTGAGGTTAAGGTTGATCAGCCTTTCTTAGGCTGAACTCAAGCCGTATAT
>CAZHUP010000583.1:0-1526 GCA_964535495.1 uncultured Rhodohalobacter sp. | reverse complement strand
GCCCTGTCGTGAGAAACAATAATGACTGTTCCATCATAATTTTTCAGAAAGGATTCAATCCATTGGAGCGACTCAATATCGAGGTGGTTAGTCGGCTCATCAAGCAGGAGATAGGTAGGTTGTCTGAGAAGTAATTTTGCGAGAGCGATACGCATCAGCCATCCACCGCTAAATTCTGTAGTAGATCGCGAAAAGTCATCTTCATTGAACCCAAGCCCCATAAGCACACGTTCAATATCGGCCTGGAGGGTGTAGCTGCCAATATTTTCAAGCTGGTGCTGTACTATCCCAAACTCATCCAGTGCTTGCGAATGTTCATCCGATTCGGCCTTGAGTGTGTCGAGCTTACTCTGTAGCTGTTCCTGTTTTTCGCGCAATGACAAAATCTCTGAGAATGCCTGTTCAACCTCTTCATAAACTGTAAGGTCCGGATCGGGATCAACTCCATCTTGCGGAAGGTAACCAACCGTTGCGCTGTTGCTCAAATTAACACTGCCCGAATCAGCTTCCTGCTCTCCGGCAATAATTTTGAGCAGAGTGGATTTTCCGGCCCCGTTGGGACCCACGAGTCCGATTCGCTCCCCCGGATTGATGGTTGCGGAAACTCCATCAAAAAGTGGGCGGTCGCCAAAATAAAGTGTGATGTTATCGAGTTGAAGCATAGATGTGGATGAAACTCTACAAAAAAGATGATTCGGAGCCCTGAACCGATTTAGGATGTTAGGCCTTTCGAAGTTATTTTAAGCGTGAAAAATACCAATCATTCTGATCTGATTTAAATTATTCTCACATGAAGTTATTAATACCATTTTGCGCGGCTTTTGTTTTGACTTTATTTATGATCTCATGCAATGGAGATCAGTTGCAGCAACCTGTTTATGAATATGCATTGACAAGCCCGGCCGAAACCGGTTCTCGCTATCCATATCTGCATCAGGATGAGGATGGAAAAATTTATATGAGCTGGCTGATGGGAATTGAGGAGGATATGTATGCTCTTCAATACTCAACCTATGATGAAGGGCGGTGGACAAGACCAGGAACCGTAAAAGTTGGAACAGACTTTTTTACCAATTGGGCGGACTATCCGTCAGTCATCGGTTTTGATGGAGAACCTATTGCATCACACTGGCTGAAGAAGGTTGTGGGAGGCCCGTACGCTTACCATGTGCAGGTTTCTTTTCCACAGGAAGGGACTCTGCGATGGACTGACCCTATCACACCGCATCTTGACGATACAGCGACTGAGCACGGTTTTGTTACTATCCGTCCGATTGACGAAAATCGGATTCTGGCTATTTGGCTGGACGGACGGGATACCGATGGTCGTGCAGCGGATGAATATGGTGATATGAGTAAATCGATGACACTTCGTTCTGCGGAAATTACCCGCGATGGAGAGATTTTACGCAGCAGATTGATCGATGACGCCGTTTGTGATTGCTGTCCTACCGATTTGGTAAAAACAGAGGATGGATTTCTTGCGGTTTATCGCAATCGAACCGAGGATGAAATCCGGGATATCT
>CAZHUP010000582.1:0-1529 GCA_964535495.1 uncultured Rhodohalobacter sp. | reverse complement strand
CATGAAATTCTGGGATGAACTCATCCATTCCTGGAACAGGGATTCGCTGAAGACTCTCAAAAAAGAACTCAGAAAAACAATACTTGCTGCAAATCAAAGCATCAAAAGCGAATCAGAACGAGATAGCGGCGCCTCTGGAATGGGGACTACGCTTGTATGCGCAATTATTATTGATGAAAAGCTTATTGTAGGGAACATAGGTGACAGCAGAGCCTATCTTATATCACATAACGCATTCACCAAAATTACTCGGGATCATTCGGCAATTGAAGAAGCATCTTCCCGCGGTTTTGATGTCACAAAGACAAACGTCGGCTCCAACGCAATAACCCGGTGCCTTGACGGGTCGGAACCGTGCAAAGCGGATATCTATCCCGCTCATAAACTATGCTACAAAATCGATGAAAAAGCTGTGATGCTTTGCTCCGACGGCTTGCATGGTTCACTTGAACTGACATACCCAACAGAATATCTGGAACTGGCAACCAGCGTTGAAGATTTTGCCAGAATTGTTGTTGATGAAGCATATGATAAAGGTTCAAATGACAATATTAGCATCGCGGTATGCTTCCCTCATTCATGGAAAAGCAAATTTGGAAAAAGGGCCCGGCAATTAATAAGTCAACAAAATGATATTTCCACTGACATGAGTGGCAAAAATTCCATGGTCAGAAAAACGGCACTGGCGGGTATCATTGTATTGACAATGCTGTTGTTGGGAATAATCACCCTTTTGGTTAAGCCAGAAATGAATTTTGAAAGAGACGTAGATTCTTCTGTTCAGTTGACTACTGATAGCACAACCGTCTCGAAGTCCAAGCAGCAGCATATCAATGAGCAAAATAGCGTTGGCAATACCAATCCTATTGATCAACCCTACCTCAGGCTAAGTATTACTGGTATCGAAGAAGAACAAGTGGGAGATACTGTATTATATACCGCTACACTTCAATTAGATTACCGAGATTACGGGGTAGATGCCGGGGAAGAAATATCTGAATATAATTCAGAACTTTCGTTGCCAGTATCCATGCTAGTACAACTTGACAAACGACTTTATACACAGACAGATTTTGAATTACAAATAAATGAACTCAGTGGTAGTTTGAATAGTTTGAAAGAGAAATTCAGTGATAGTTTAAATAGACTGAAAGAGGAGTTCGATGTATTGCAATCAACTGCTGAAACATTAAAACAATCCCATGAAACACTAAATAGTATCACAAATAGTTTAACATGGTCCTTCGTAGATGAGAATAAACCTGTGGTATCATTGGATGGAAAAAGTGAAGATTTTAGCATTCAATTGCTTGGTTTTGAAGATCAAGATAATTGCAATAATCATGACCCTGGGTCACTCACTATCAACCCGGATACAACTTTGGAATTATCAGCGTTCACGCCTGATGCCGCAGACTTATCATATTGGCGGATGTACCTGAAACTGGATGACTCACTTCTTCCAATCAATAATGGATGTCAAATAATCCAAAAAGACACGCTTTATAACAAATAAAATATCAACTCCG
>CAZHUP010000581.1:0-1530 GCA_964535495.1 uncultured Rhodohalobacter sp. | reverse complement strand
GATGGCCAACCTGGAGCGGGTGGCCGAGAACCTCCTGGACTGGGTGGTGGAGGAAGGGGACGACTACTACGAGCTGGAGAACTTCTACCTCCAGCTCCTCACCCAGTGGAACCGCTATGCCGAGCACGCCGCCGCCCACATCGGGGGCTCGGAGACCCACCACAAGCGGTTCGGCGAGGAGGGCTGGGTCTACACCCCCATCGATCGGGAGGCCCAGCTCCGGGCCATGGCGTTCCTGGACGAGTACGTCCTGGCCACCCCCACCTGGGCCCTGGACCTGGAGGTCCTTCGGCGCCTGGAGCACGCCGGGGCCGTGGAGCGGATCCGGGCCTACCAGGAGTTGGCCGTCCAGCGACTCCTGAACCATGCCCGCCTGGCCCGCCTCATCGAACACGAAGCCTTCCTCGGCGACGAAAGCTACCGGCCGACCCAGATGCTGGATGACGTGCGCCAGATGGTCTGGCGGGAGGTCCTGGCCGGCCAGGAAACCAATACCTACCGGAGGACTCTGCAGCGGGCCTACCTGGACCAGGCCCACCACCTCCTCCACCAGGCCGAAGTGACCCCCTTCCGACCACCCTCCTCCGGCAACCTCCGGGTCAGCTCCATGGACGATCCACCCCTGAACGCCCCTCTCCACGTGGGCCAGTCCGACATCCGACCCCTCATCCGCGACCAGCTCCACCTCCTCCACGATGAACTGGAGGCCGCCCTGGACCAGGCTCCGGACCGGAACACCGCCATCCACATCCGCGACGCGCTGGTCCGCATCCAGGAGGCGCTCTAAAAGGCTGTCGAAGAACAGGAGCGGCCGCCGCGTCGGGGTCTTGCGGCTCTGGGCGAGGCGGAGCCTTGAAGCCAGCGGCCTGGCGCTCCCAACGGCGGTCGCTCCTGTTCTTCAACAGCCTTCTGATCGGTCAGAGATTCGACGAAGGATCGGGGAGCCCCGTTCCCTCGACCTGGTGGAGAAGCTGGTCGAAGGTCCTTACATGCTCACTGAACTCGGCCACCACCTCCACGATCCGGGTGAAAGCCTCGACCTGGTCCTCCTCCACCCGGTGAAAGTAGAGTTCGAAGTACCTACCCTCCTCGACGGCCCGCCCCAGCGTTTCTCGGAGCCAGTCCAGCTCTTCTTCCGACTCCAGTCCGTACCAGTCCACATCCAGGCCAGCCAGATCCATCCGGTCCTCCGGAATCCACTCGGTCTCCGTCTCCACGGCGCCCTTCCACAGACCTCGGCCCCGGGCCAGGACGTAATGCTCCGCCACGGCATCCTGAACGGACTCGTTCCACTCGTGGTAGGGAACGACGAAGACCCCGCTCCCCCGGAAACCCTGGGCTTCGATCCAGCTTCGGCTCTCCGAGAGCTCCCGGTGGACCTCCGCCATGGAGATCGTGTCGAGACGGGCGTGTGATACACTATGACTGGCCACAGCCCACCCTGCGTCGTGGAGGTCAGTGACTTGATCCAGATCCAGGAAATCCGGCCATGATTCCGCCACCGCCTGGGTCACCACGGCCACATTCGCC
>CAZHUP010000580.1:0-1533 GCA_964535495.1 uncultured Rhodohalobacter sp. | reverse complement strand
TCCTAATTGTGTTATGATAAAGCTTTACATCAACTGTATCTGAACCATCAGGAGAACGAACGATAATTCCAAACAGATCCTGACCGTCGCTGCCTCCTGACGCAAAACCGGTCAAAAAGTTGTTTGCAATCGTGGCCGTATGGTCACCGACGATGTTATTCTCAAAACTGATCATTTCCACACCGCTATCTCCATTGAAATCAGTAAAAAGATTGTCCAAAATTTCAAAACTACCGGAATTCGTAATATTGATTCCAAAAAGAGTGCCCTCAGATGACAAGTTCTCAAAAGTATTTCCTTTTATAGAATAATCTGAAGTTGAATTTGCCAAAATTGCAGAAAGATCACTGCTGTTGGTGCTATTCAGAAACGAATTATTTTCAATGACTATATCACCGGTATTATCTCTAACCTCGATCATTCTGACTTCGTCAGACCCGGTAAATCCGGTAAGTTGGTTATCTTTTATACTATACGATCCTTCAGAGTCCACCCAAACCCCACGACTTATACCGTCATCAGAAGTTAGGTTTTCAATTGTATTATTTTCTATTTCGTAAACTGCGGTAGAACTCCCACGAATACCAACCATAGTTCTAGCACTTGAACCTTCAATCGTATTATCACTAATCGTTATTACATCGGATGGATTTACCACATCGTCAACCAATATCCCATATGCAAATACATTACCTGTCTCAGTAATCTTAATGTTGTTATTTTCAATAGTGGTTGATTCAGCATCTTCTCTGAGCCAAATGCCGTACCTTCTGGCTTCTATGTCATTACCTCTGATAATTGTGTTTTTAGCTCCTTCAGATGGATTTAACTGCCCCCAAATGTTAACTGCCCGACCAGTTGATCTGGTTGGGTTGTTCACTATCTTATTATTCACAATTTCAAGATTTTCCGGAAAGAATAATGTCTCACCCGGCTCCATTGCACTGATAAACCAGGTATCAAAGCTGTCATTCAAAGTCTCAAAAACAGCATTTTTGATTTCAGAATCCTTTACAGCACCAGCTATTCTGAAATAGTTAGAACTATTAGCTCCTGAATCAATTCTGAATGTAAGATCACGTGATGTGCCTCCAACCGTATTGGATCCGTCTATGACAATATTCCTAGTTTCCGTCAACAAATCATCGTCATCACCCGCAGCACCAATTACCAATGCTCCGTTAATATTATCGTTCGAAGCAGACGCTGTAAACGTCACAACCGGTGTAGTTTCCTCTGCGGGTTTTATAGTAATGGAATACGGGTCGGGATTGATTCCCAAAAACACATTTTCAGCCTCCGTCAAATCCGAAGTAATCAAAAATGTAACATTTCCGTCTACTCCCTCGGCCATCAAATCATCGAATGCGGCTTTCAGCGTTTCGTACGCTTCCCCATCGCCAACATTAAAGGTTCCGCTCAATTGTGCAACTGCAGTAGCGTGCAACAAAAAGAGCCCCAAAGTAATTAAAACAACCCGTATCCAATTAGTCATATTTCTGTCCTGTTTTTGTGAGCATTAGAGTGAGTAAA
>CAZHUP010000579.1:0-1542 GCA_964535495.1 uncultured Rhodohalobacter sp. | reverse complement strand
CGGTCTGACGGAGATTATTTATTTCACACCGGGCCGATACTCTCTAATCAGCTGCTTTTCAACATCTTCATCTGTGAAGGCAACCGGAGTCATTTCGTTATTGGTAAAGATCAATAGCTGATCATTGTAGTGCGGTGAATCTTCCTTTATGCTTTGACCATATGCCAGTATGGTATAGGCTCTTGGGATTTCACCAAATTCAACGGCAAATACCCAGCCGTCTCCGCCACGCACTTCAAGTTTTTGTTCATCATTTCGATGATCGGTAAACCAGATCACTCTGTAACAGCCAAGCAGGCCGGTACAACCGCCAACCGGCAGGTCCAGATCACCAATTACTGCGCGATGAACTTCACCCCAGGGTAAGTTCCAGTGACCATAACGATCTTTGGACTCCTCTATCGCCCACTCAAACGCTTCGGCTGCCCTCTCAAAGTCTGCCAGCCCGTAAGGTGTTGTAGTGGGTTCATCATAAGACCAGGGCTGTGTAAACAGTTTTTCCGGAGTAGCAGAATATCCCACTGATTCTGGAGAACTGTTCACTCGCTGGCTATCCGCTGTTGATGCATAACGGCTCCACCATGTTTTAAACAGCACTCCGCCTCGGCTGTCACGGGCAACGGTATTGTCCCACTCTTCCATCAGCTGAAGAGCCTGGGCAACTTCACCCTCCGGGTTAGATTGTTTTACAGCGGCTATCAGATCAGCTTTCACCCGATCGGCCATCAGCATTCTTTCGCTGTGTTTTAACTCCACAATCTCTTCAAGAGAAAATTTCTTGTCGTTATGAACTAACTCATGTGAATGTTGACTTCGAAGCCTGAGCTGCGGTTCCGGATAGAATGACGGATAATCTTCAGGAGGCAGAACCTCATTCAGATTGGTGAAGTGAAATGTATCATTTTCATTTCGCAGGTATCCGCCTTCAGGATTTTCGAGCTGTGGCAGCATCTCCCAGGAAGTGTATTCCTGCCACATTTCATCAGAGCTCGTTACGTGAAATGCCGTAGTGTCACCACCGGCTTCATGGGGCCGATCGGGCATACTCGCATTCCAGACGTAGAAAATATTCCCATCTGCATCCGCATAGGTCAAATTCGATGAAATTCGTGCGCGCATCTGCATCGCCTCTTTCCACTCATCCAGGTTTTGAGCTTTCATCATCTTAAAAAACTGTTCACCCGTTCTGAAACCTCCATCCTCGGCCGATTTGATGATATAAATTTTCCCGGCTTCTCTGTGAATTACCGGTCCGTATGGTGTTGTCCAAAAATCCCGGGTTTCCGTCCCAATTGCGTCACCGTACTTAAACTCAACGGTTACAGTCTCCTTTTTCAATGGAACTGAGGCCCCATCAAGCAGATAGTGATCAGCCCGTTCAGGGTCTGCAGTAAAAGCGTAAACTTCATCCAGATCCGGATTGTTATTTGTGGTTGACCAACCAAGCTTTTCGTTAAACCCGCCAATGATTCCTACCGCCTGACCAATTCTGAAATCTCCGTAGAAATTAAATTTACCCGGCACTTTTACCTGGGCTTCATA
>CAZHUP010000578.1:0-1544 GCA_964535495.1 uncultured Rhodohalobacter sp. | reverse complement strand
AAGGGCATCTGCCAATTCCGTGAGCTGACGAGTGAACAGGCAAGCGAACTGGCCGTCCATTTAGGTGTGGACGTAAACACCGATAAACCGATGAGTTTGGCGGAGCTTTGTAATGGGGGAAGTTTGAATGTTGAATTGAAGGTGAATGGGATTGGATTTTAACAAACAAAACGAATGAAAAAATGAAGAATGAAATAAAGATACTTGAAATTGGATCTGAAGGAGGGACCCTTGATTTTTACGCCGTAACCGGAAAATCTAAAACACATTATGTGGTAGGTTCAAATCTTGACAAGAAGTATCAGTCTGTGGAAGAGATGCTGTTGGATTATTCAAAGAACAATGACTCGCTTCTTTGGTACTACCCAGTTAACATAAATCCCGATTATAAAGATAAGCTTGTACCTGTTTTGTTGAACGAGTTCAAAAAAACCCTAAAGATCACTTTATGAACCTTGAAGCGTGGGAAGAGCGAGTGGGTATACGATTCGTTGAGCTATCCAACAGGGGATATCAGGCATTCAGGATCAAACTGGTTCAGTAAACTGAAACGTACAGCTATAACCATTTTGGAGATGAGCGGGTGCTGGAATCGATCACAACTGACTATTCAGACAAACTTGAATTGCAGAAAATGATCGCCGGAATTGGAACCGTAGAGGGAAACACATTTGTAATTCGGGATGGGAATTCAGTTCTTTTAAGGGTGTTTCCTTTTAAGCGGTGTGAAAAATGGGGAAGCTTACATTGATGTATCATATCTCATACGATCGTTTAAATTATAATCATGTAATTCTTTCCTTTACTGTTATAAGTAACTTCTTTTTATGATTATACTCTGATAGTTATGTCTCCCAATTATCAACAGTAGAAGTAATTTTTTTAGTAAACGGCTAAGTGAAAGATATTTTATTCATAGATATCGAGACGGATCGTAAAAGCAGAATCAAAGACTTTGGAGCTCTTTTTGGTGGACGAGAGCTTCATGAAAGTCATACTGCACGATTAGAAAAATGGATTCAGGAAGCTAATATCATCTGTGGCCACAATATTTTAGAGCACGATATACCTGAATTAAAAAAAATTCTGGGAGATCAAATATTTGAAGGTAAAGAGTTCATTGATACGTTACTCTGGTCCCCATTAATCTTTGCTGAGAACCCGTATCATCATTTGATTAAGGGGTATAAGTTAGTAAATGATACAGACGCAAATAATCCCTTATCAGATTGTAAATTAACGAAGGTGCTACTTCTCGATGAGCTTGTCGCCTTTAAAAAAATGGACGAATCTTTTAAAACGCTCCTGACTACACTTCTTTCAGGAAAAGATGAATATCATAGTTTTTTAAAACTAAGTTCATTTTTAACACATGAGAAAGCAAGTCCGGAATTGGTTTACAGCCTGCTCGAAAACAAAATATGCAGCTCTGTAGACCTTGAGCATCTAATACGAGAAAAACCGATTGAATTTGCGTATGCGCTTTCACTGCTCCGATTAGATAATAATGAATCTATTCTTCCATTCTGGGTTAATCATCGATT
>CAZHUP010000577.1:0-1557 GCA_964535495.1 uncultured Rhodohalobacter sp. | reverse complement strand
AAGATTACGTACGACAGTACGATTCAGGTCCTCAAATGATCTGTAATGTAGCATTTGAACGGCTGTTTCTTTCTGCCAGATTTAATCCTGATAATGTGTATATAATCTGGCCGGATATTACTTTTTGCCTATAAGCACATTATTTACTGCAACAATATCAAGCATGTACTATAAAAGGACTGTTAAAGACCGGCGACGAATGTAGCTTCCATCAGAATAATGATTTGACCGAGGAGTCTAAAATTATATAAACTCCTCGTCTTTATTAGTAGTCAATAATATTCCTATTTCTCAACAACAGTAATCACTGTCTGCACATCCACCGGTGTTTCTGCTATGACTGCAAAGCGGGAGCCTTCAGTTGGGACAAAATCACTGTGGCCATCCTCAACAACTTTCAGAATATAATCTACTATTTCCCGGTCGAAATTATATTCACCGTCACTTTGCATTCTGGAAGGCAGATCTGTTACTTCAACAGTATCGAGGTCAAAAACTGGATTTCCTCTCATCGACCAGATTGCAACCTGAACCTCTCTATACGTAATTTTTGGCTCATCTGCTTTGAGTTGGTCTATGATATTAAATAGGTAATTAATCGGTTGCCAGCCTTTAACGTTGTACGTAGAGTAGAGCTGAATATCTGAATAAACCCCTCCATCTGAATCGATCGGTTTTTGCCAGTCGATGCACCAGCCCTCACCATCACCGTTACTAATTATACTGTTTGTATTAATGTTTGAAAAACTTAGAGCGAAGTAAGCATCCTGAGTCCGGTTTACAGTGATAGTAGCATTACTGGCACCTTCAATAACGGATACTTCCTCCACAGTTTCTAAGGATTGGTCAACACTGGATTGAGTAGTTACGCTATCGCAGGATGGCATAAATAGTAGTGCAAGTGTTAACAGAAATCCAAAGCCAAATAACAATTCTTTATTCATAATTTTTTCCTCTAAGATGTAATAGTGTATATATTCAATTTGATAAGGTATTTTGCTGAACCCCATCATGGTTACAAAATCTTGAACATCAATAATGTTGTTGATGAGATATTAAGGAGTGCGGAGTATTTAAACAATTAATTAAAATTAACTAATCTCTTATCTGTAATGTTAACTTCAGACTTGATAGAAATTTACTTACTCTATGTAATCAACTAAGAGTAGCTGCAGAAGCTCTTAAGTAGTTTAAATGAGTTGTCGATGTGAATGTTCACTTTAATTGAATTAATATACAGTCTCTTTAATTACCGAGTTTCTTTCGTCGTGGATTGTCGAGCGATAAGCTGATATCCATAAATATTTACTACCTTTATCTTTGAATGATCTAAAAAAAGGCAGATTCAAATTAATAATAAATTCGTGTCAGACTTTTTTTGTTCTCTTAAACAGCATAATTTGCATTCATATAAAACGTATTTAATATAGAGGCATTAATCAAAGGGAGAATCAGCTAACGACTCATAAGTCATTTTGAGCATTATAAATTGCTAATAGTCGTTTCTTCTCTGTTTTTTTTCAATACTTTCGGGTATCATGCGTTTTGCGAACTAGA
>CAZHUP010000576.1:0-1559 GCA_964535495.1 uncultured Rhodohalobacter sp. | reverse complement strand
ATCAAGAATTTTTTTGGCCCAGTAGAGCCCTAGCCCAGTACCTTTGACTGATTCAGATGAGGGGTTGTGTATTCGAGAAAACTTTTTGAATAGTTTTGCTTGGTCCTTTTTCCGAATTCCGACGCCTTTGTCTTTGACTGCTATGTTGATATAGCCGTCCTTTTGCTCGATATTGATGGTTACTGCGCTGTCTTTTGGCGAATATTTACCGGCATTGTCTAGGATATTTTCTAGTACCATCGACATAAGTTTTCGATCAATCGAGGTAATCATCGGCTGCTTGGGCCGCTTGAACACAATACTCTGACCACGCTCATCAAAAACTACTGCTAATTTATCTACGACCGCCTCGACCTCTCTGGATATGTCGCGGGATGACTTGCGTAAATATACTTTGCCATCGTCAACTCTTGCTACTCGAAGTAGATCTTCAATGATTTCCAGCTGCCGCTCATTGTTGCTGTTGGCGATGGTTAGCATTTTTTCCTGAGCCTCTGGAATCTCTCCGACATAACCCTCCGTCAGTAGTTTTATGTATTGCTTCACCACGGTGGCGGGAGTACGGAGCTGGTGAGAAGCAAGTGAGATAAACTCATCTTTAGCATCGCTCAAACCCTGAAGTCTGTCTCTTTGCTGTATCAAATTTTCGGTTATTATTTCTGAGTTTTGTTCTAGCGCTCTTTGCTCTGTAACATCTTCTACTGCTAGAAAAATCAGCTGTTTTGCATCAACTCGGCGAGCATTCAATAACATCGTTCTACGTCCGAGATCAGGGAAGTCAAATGTAATCTCGTAGTCGTTTAGCTTTTCACTTTCGGGGAGGATATTCTCTAGGCAGTCTCGAAGCTCTGGCGTGTCCCACTGATTATTGCCTAGCTTATAAACAAGCTTGCCTTCAGTGTCTTTTTTGAGGACTTTGAATTTACGATAAAAAGCTGGGTTTGCACTAACGACCTGGAGATCGCTATTTAAGATAATAAAAGGCTCCCGTATGGTCTCGGTGATGTCCTTGTAGTAAGTCAGGGAATATTTAAGATCAGCGATTCGTTTTTCTTGACGACCGAGCTTGTTATCCCTTTGCTTATTGGATTGTTTTGTCATGCTAAATTATCCTTAATGTGAAGTTGCAGACCCTGAGTGGCTAAGTTGTTAATATGCAAAATATTCCTCGAGTAGGAATAGTCTGATCTTCTCTGTAGTAATCTGTTAGTTCACTTACTAGCATTGGCCAGTACCTAGAACTATACACTCCATCTATAGCCTGTCTGTAAGATAAAGTGTACGGGCGACTTTTTATCATTAATGCTGGCGACCAACAGGGGCATCAAAGCAAAGCTCAGCTATACTGTATATATGCCAGAAAAATATTTAAATCCGTCTACGATCACCGGTCAGATAAACGCAAAAGCACTTGAGCTGCTAGAACAGCACCCGGAAGGATTGCGATGGTCAGAACTGCTCAATAAAATCCAGGCTGCCTATCCAGACTTTCACCCGAAAACTATCAATGGTTGCGTGTGGAAGCTGCCAGAAAATTTCCCAGATAGGGTGCATAAACC
>CAZHUP010000575.1:0-1562 GCA_964535495.1 uncultured Rhodohalobacter sp. | reverse complement strand
TATATTACCGATGTTGCGAAACAAAACTCCCTGGATTTTTGATGATACAGACACGGAAACATATCGCGGGCACCATTTTTACAGTGCCTTGCGCAACAAAGAACTTGATTTTTCGGAGCAGGTGGAAAAACTTACCTGTTTCGATGCAGCCTTCTGGGAGAAGGCGTTTTCTCTCATCCCTGATGAGTGGAAGAATGAAGCCCTGACTGATGTAAGAAATCACCTTACATCAATACTCGAGAATAAAGGTGTATTCGCTCAAACCATTTCAAAAACACTGCTGCAATGAAAAGCTATCAATATCAAATCATACGATATATACACGACCACTTCACGGGTGAATATGTAAATGTGGGCGTGGTAGTTTACAGCCCGGAAAACCACTTTCTAAAGAGTAAGATAACCCGTAAATACCAGCGCATAACATCCATGTTTGCGGATGCCAATGGCAAATGGGTGCAAAAAGTGCTCCGGGATTTTGAAGATCAATTAGAACTGCAATCGAAACGATTAACCGATCTATTTCAACCCTCACAGAAAATCGAATACGTTACCGGCAGTATTATACCGAATGATGACACTGCCATTCGGTTGTCACCACCACAGTTTGGAATTGATGTGCATCTGGACTCTGCTCTGGAAGATCATTTTCAGTCTATGGTTGAAAAGCATATCAATGATTCCCGAAGAGATACACTTCTGGATGAAGATGTTTGGAGGGAGAGGTACAAGCAATATTTTGAAAAATATGAAATCATCAACAACCTTAAAGAACACAAGATTAAGATATCCGATCACCCAGATGACGTTATTTCATTCAGTAAAGCCTGGAAGAACGATATTTGGCACTGTTATGAACCTTTATCGTTTGTTGTGAAAAAAAGAGATACCGTAAAAAATAAAATTCAAAAATGGTCAGGAAGGCTATCCGGATTACGGCGGTCCGGGGAAGCTCTGCACTTGACATTGATGGTGTCATATTCAGAAAAGCACAGAAGAATGTTACCTCTTGCTGAAGAATATTTGGTGAAAGAGTACAATATTCCTGAAAATAAAATACGAGTAGAAATAGTGACTGAAGATCAGGCAGAAATACTTGCAAAAGAAGTAGTGAAGATGATGCAAGATCATACCAATTAATGGGCTTAGTGAATCAAAAAATACAGGAATCAATAATCCAACCGTATTCTTCATCCCTGCTATCAATCCTTAATAAAGGTGAATAAGCGGTCACGACATTCTATTGAGAAAAACATGCGAGAAAACCAATAGATGCTCAATAGAAAACTCAATAGAATTTGATTAATGAACGAAGCGGAAACCAGACAGGAACTGATTACACCTGCCATCCGAGGAGCCGGTTGGGACGGTGAGGCGTGCAGAATCCGTCCGGAGTTTCCCATAACCATTGGCCGCCTTATTGGCGGTGGCCAGCGTTCAAAGAGTCTGTCGGCCGACTATGTGTTGGAATACCGCAACCGCAGAATAGCTGTGGTAGAGGCCAAGGCGAGAGACCGGTATTTCACAGAAGGTGTGGCCCAGGCTAAGCAGTATGCCGAACA
>CAZHUP010000574.1:1007-1564 GCA_964535495.1 uncultured Rhodohalobacter sp. | reverse complement strand
AAAGACTGCAAGACATCGACTACAAAACCGTCTCTATTGCGCGACCACACACATGGGACGGTCGTTGGCGCTTGGTTATATTTGACATCCCCGAAGAGAAAAAAGAAGAGCGAAGAACATTTAGCAAAAAATTAATCTCCCTTGGCTACAAAAGATTGCAATATAGCGCATGGGTGCACCCATTCCCTTCTCGAGACGAAATAGCGCTGATCACTCAGAAGCTACAAATTCAACGCTACGTGAGCTACTTGGAGGTGATTAATATAGACTCAGAAAAAGCCTTGAAGCGCCGATTCAAAAACTTATTATAGTAACGCAATGGTCTTATCTTTTATTGCTATAGTGAAAAATATAACCCTAAATCCTTACCAAAATGCACGGCCGTGCATTTTGGTAAGGTTGTTTTTCGTGACTACCTAGCGATATGTCGTACAATATACGTATGCAGTTTGAAAAAGCCAAAACCGACTTTTTAGAGTATCTAGAAATTGAGCAAAATAAATCACAGAAGACGATTCGTAATTATGATCACTACTTGACGCGACTGATTGATTTTG
>CAZHUP010000574.1:0-997 GCA_964535495.1 uncultured Rhodohalobacter sp. | reverse complement strand
AGATAGTAGACATCACGCCAGAGCTGGTGCGCAAATGGCGGCTCTGGCTTAATCGACTCGGCACCAACACAGCTGATGAGATTCAGAAAAACACCCAGAATTATCACCTGATAGCACTACGCAGCTTCCTCCGCTTCTGCGCGAAGCGAGACATTGACGCGTTAAGTGCAGACAAAATTGAACTCGCCAAGACAACACGAAAGCAAGTAACGCATCTGGCTTATGATGAGGTACAACAACTCTTTGATAGCGTTGACACAACAAAAACCGCAGGCCTGAGAGACCGTGCCATCCTGGAACTCTTGTTCTCGTCAGGGCTTCGCGTATCCGAGCTGGTCAATCTCGACCGCGACCACATCAACCTAAAGCGCAAAGAATTTACTGTGCGCGGTAAAGGCCAAAAAGATCGGCCAATCTTCATCAGCGACGAAGCCGCAGAGTGGGTGCAGCGCTACCTCGATAAACGCAGCGATAGTAGCCAAGCATTATTCATCCGCTATGGTGGCCACAAACAGATCGACACGAGCGGTGACTACTTACGACTAACCGCACGTAGTGTGCAGCGCATGGTGAGCCACTACGCCAAGTTAGCGGGTATCACCAAGCAAGTCAGTCCACATACGCTACGTCACTCGTTTGCAACAGACTTATTGATGAATGGCGCCGACATCCGTAGCGTGCAAGCCATGCTTGGCCACAGCAACATCGCTACCACGCAAATTTACACGCACGTCACCGACCCTCACCTACGCGACATGCACCAAAAATTCCACCGCAAAGGCCTATAATTGAATTGCCACAAGAGCTAAGACGCAACCACAAGAAGAGGCGTGTTCACGAAACTTATTATAATTGAGAGCTAATGCCCATTTTCCGTGTAATTTCGCTGCAAATAAGGCCACTCACTTCGACTATCCAAACACCAATCAGCCAGTCTTTGTTGACGTTGTAGGCTCATGCATCAGTGCCTCATGATTAATTCATCCAGGCGACTAAT
>CAZHUP010000573.1:0-1566 GCA_964535495.1 uncultured Rhodohalobacter sp. | reverse complement strand
AACCTGATGACGTATTTGAAGGAAAAGGATTTCGGTAAGATGCGAAAGTGGGTTGCCGATAATATCGACACTGAGCCAGCTGCCATCTTTCGTAAGATCTATGATACGATGTCGGATCATGTGAAGCCTGAATCCGTGCCACAGATCGTCCTTATTCTTGCTCAGTATCAGTATTGGAATGCCTTTGTTGCTGACCATGAGTTGAATGTCGTGGCATGTATGACAGAGATTATGGTCACAGCAGAGTGGAAGTAGATATGTTTGGACTATTTAAGAAGAAAAAAGAGCAAGAGCCACCACAAACAGTATATATTGTGGACTTTGACAAAATCAAAACTTTGGAACAACTTACTGAGGTTGTGAGAGGCGCGGTTTCTGCTCTGTCACACCATCCAATTCCTAGACTTCGTATAACTGAGGAAGGATTGAAAAATCGTCCTATCCTACGCGAGTTGGTGGTTGAAGAGGAAAAAAGAAAATGAGTAAAGACCACAACAAGTTTGAACACTCGGTAGAAGGTTGTCGACGGGCAAAAGAATACATCAAGTCAATTGGTATGTCACACCTAATCGGTAGAGAATGGTCGACCGACGGGTATACGATCGTTGACCTAGCTAATCAGTTATATAAAAAGGAAACCAAGAATGTCTAAAGATTGCATCATCTATGATTTTGAAACATTGAGTCAAAAACCAACGGGTGTAGTGGTATGTACTGCTGCACTGCGATTTAATGAAAATCGTTATTTGTCAGATAATCCATATGTATATCAGGAATTGGTCGATTCATCAGAGTTTATTAAGTTTTCTCTTCGAGAACAAGTGGAAATGTATGGCCGCGGAATTCAAAAGTCGGTCATTGAATGGTGGAAGAATCAACCCAAAGACGCCCAACAACTACTTGAACCTTCTGATGTTGATAGACCTCTTGCCGACATCATACCATTTTTCGAGAATCTTATTGGCGATTCGTCGCAGATAGATAAAGTGTATACTCGAGGTAATAATTTTGATCCTATTTTTATGGATTCTATTCTCGAAAATCTCAATAGTAAATCGTTGTATGGTTGGTGGTTAATACGAGACACTCGTTCGATGATCGAGGGTTTATCATTCGGAGCAAATATTCATAATAAGTTTATGGTTCCGGGTCTCGATGACCAGTTCATTGCACATGATCCTCGTCATGATATTGCTATGGATGTAATGCGTATGCAACACATTGTTCGTTTGTTAAATGACCCAGAAGTGTGATATAATGGGAAAAAAGTGGCATGGTGGTAAAGGCGATCGTCGACGGAAGGGTTCCGACGATCGCAAGTATCGACAAGGTTGGGATCATATATTTGGTAATGGGAATGTGAATCAAAATGACAAAGAAAAAAGCAGAAACTAAGTTAACACCATTTTCTTTTTTAAACGAAATCAATAACAGCAAACAAGATTTGATGCTGGATCAAAATGGAGAACATTCGGATTTACTTGAAAAGGTATATAATCCTTGGATAATTAACAGATCACTATCATATTTTAATGACACGGTTTTATACGCGAATGAAATGAACAA
>CAZHUP010000572.1:0-1567 GCA_964535495.1 uncultured Rhodohalobacter sp. | reverse complement strand
GATATCAGTAATTATTCCCGTTTATAATGATCCCGAGGGAATTGAAGTTTGCCTGAATGCTTTAAAAAAACAAACTCTGCCACAGGATCGGTTTGAAGTGATCGTGGTGAATAATGGTGCAGCTGATTCAATGCAGAAAAAAGAAGAGTGGAATTCCAATGTTATACTCTCTCACGAACCGTTACCCGGTTCATATGCAGCAAGAAACCGGGGAGCATCTGTTGCACGCGGAATGATTTTGGCATTCATTGACGCCGATTGTATTCCTGATCCGGGATGGCTTCAATATGCATTGGAGTGTTTTTCGGACACAGGTTGCGATATGATTGGGGGCAATATAGAAATCTTTAAAACGAACAGAGGATCATCCCTGGCATATATATATGAGAAAAATCATCTTTTTAAACAGAAATCCAATACTGAGAAAGGGGTTTCAGTGACCGCCAATTTTTTTATTAAGAGATCGGCTTTTGAGGAAGCAGGTGGTTTTGACCCGGAGATTAAGTCGATGGGGGATATGGAATTTACCGGGCGGTGTACAGAGAAAGGGTTTAAAATGGCTTATAGCGAAAGTGCTATGGTGCGTCATCCTGCACGTAAATCTGTACGTGATGTGCTGAATCGCCGCCGCCGGATAGTCTGTTGGAAAACGATTCATGCGGGCCTTGCGGCAAAAGGAAAAAAAATCAGGCTGATTCGCCTGACCCTGATCGTATCATTTTTTGGGGGTCGTGATTTTCTTAGGAAAAAAGCAAAAAGCGGAAATTTTAATGATCACTTCAGATTAAAAATGATGATTGCATTAGTGACGATGTATGAATTTACTGTGAGGTTATCTATTGCAGCAAATTTTCTGGATCCCTACAAGGTAAGGCAGTAGTAGTTATAAGAGTTTGCAGCCAGTCTCAACATAAATAACTTTGACTTAATAGTTTGGAGTTTCAATAGTTTTTATAACTTGTAATTCTATATTGATTAAAGATCATAAATATTATCATAGCACTGAATAAAAATAGATACGGGCGGAATAATGAAATTTGTGGGTAATTTAGTTCGCAGAGGATATGGAAGGTTTATTCGCTGGCGTAATTATGCAAATTCCCGCAATTATGCCGATAAACTCAGACGTGAAATTGTTAGCATCAATGGATCAAGGTTTGTTGGCCGGAAGATAAAGAGGGAAATAAAAAACTATGCTGAAAGCTTTTTTGGCAACTCTGAATACTGGCATTGGCTTGCTTTATATGCGGAAATCAGAAAGGAGTTTCTTGAAGGCTGGATCGGGGAGGACTATTACAGGTATATATTGCTTCCGTCATGGAATGATCCTGTAACTGCAAATCTCAGTATGTTAAAAACTTTTGACCACAGACTCTTTCCCGGTATGACAATCAGGCCGGTGGGAGTCAGGGTTTCAGGTTGCTATTTTACAGCAGATAGAAAACCAATCAGTGAGGAGGAGTTTGAGAGGTTGATCCGAAGCTACAATGGAGAAATAGTAATAAAGAGAGATTGGGCTGGCAGTGGCAAGGATATCCGTTTTATGGAACCCAAGGAGTTTTCGGTT
>CAZHUP010000571.1:0-1569 GCA_964535495.1 uncultured Rhodohalobacter sp. | reverse complement strand
TAGTAGGGCCGCCGTAATCATAAACCGGCTTCAGGGAGACTTTCATGGTGCCCCTGTACATCACCGTCAGCTCAAATCCATTGGTCAGCCTTCCATACGAACCTCTCAGGCAGTATCTGTCAAAAACCGCAATGCCATCAGTGGATTTATCCTTCAGGCTGAAATAGAGAACATTGTTACGGACGAAGTTCCGGTCTCTCAGCCGTGCTTTTCCATCGAACCAGTGATAGATGAGATGATTCAAATAATGCCCTGCAAATAGCGGGCTCTGGTCAAAATCAACAGCAACGGTGGTGTCAGCAGAACCATGAGTTGAAAAGTCGGTGTAGAGCGGTTCTTTATGGATATCACTCAGATTGACAGGCATTTCCCATGGATTTAGCGGTACTGTGTTCAGTGATTCAGGTTTATGCTCAAAAAAGCTGAACTGTTTCGACTGTTCAGGAATGTTGAGAGGGATGACGTTGAGGCTGAGTCTTGATGGAGTCATTAATTGAAATTTAATAGGGTTCTGTAAAACCGCGCTTTCGTCAAATTTCGGCGTTATCGCGAAATTGAAATCCTCACGTATAGTAAATACGCTCCGGTTCCAATTCCACTCTGGCCTTGAACTTTGACAAAATCACTGGTTTTGTAAAATTCTCATTTAAGTTGCTTTGATGGGGTAGATTATTTTGAACTGTTTATTTGATTTAAAGTTTTTCACCCTTCGGTCAGCTTTAGATTTTGGAATTGCCACCTCTCTTCCACGCGAGACCCATGCGTGGGGCCAAGAAAGCCCTGAATGGTTTAGGGACCAAAAAAAACAGTGGCACTGGCAGAGAAGATCCAAAAATCAAATTTCTTATTTCACCGATCGACTTTTTAGTGCAACAAATATTTAATCTGTATTTCATTTCTGATCAGTTTTAGCGATAAATGGTGTGATTGCTATCTCCATGTATTACAAAAATATATTAAATGGATTAATCTTTCTTAGGTGACGCCCGGTACCTGATACCTAATACCCGATACCAAACGAATGTATACCACAATTTAAATTGTCGTTTTAAAATGGTCCATCATGGCGTTAAAATCAGTGACATGCATCAGTCTTGTTTTGTTGGAAAATTTATGAATTGGAGTCTTACTCGTACTGAGATAGTGATTCAGCGATTTGGGAGATACCCCCAGTTTCTCTTTAAGCTGATCAACCGCTATATATTGATCCAGCACAGATGATTCGGGAACTTCCCGGACGACTATCGATTCGCTTGATCCCGTCTGCGCCGTGGAAATAACGTCTGAGCCACCCTCATAATGGGCTTTAATTGACCGGATCAGGCGGCCGGCAGAAGATGTTCTTCCTGATGGTCTGTCAATGAGCACCTTTTGAATCTGGTCCAAACAGTGAATGACGGTACGAATAATCTCATCATAAGCGCTCCTGTCATCATCAGAAAAGTTGCGGTAAAGCACCTGGTGTATCTCCTCAATCTTTTGGGAGCAGAGATCTTCGTTATTCAAGTTGATTGCATCCCAAATACCCGTCTGATTGATCATAAAAAGGCAAAACCACACGTTTTCCAG
>CAZHUP010000570.1:0-1573 GCA_964535495.1 uncultured Rhodohalobacter sp. | reverse complement strand
CTAAATACAACAGGAAAAAGAGGTACAGATTCTCCATCTTCAACTGTGTAGTATCCAGCATCCAAAAGAATATCAGAATAAGGATTTCTCTCATGTGGTGGTTTGAGAGTTACATGTACAGACCCGGTTTGAGAAATAAACTGATGAAGCTTGTAAGGTAAGTACGTTCGCCTGATTCCATTCTTAGTGTTTTGAACATTTATACTTTCAGCCCATTTCAAAAACTCTTTAATCTTCTCAGAACAGTCATCAACTTTTTTTCCAGTAATAGATGAAAGTTGCTCAGAAATACTGGTCAGCGTTTGAGGCTTTCTTCTGACAAATTTCCCCTCCTTCTCCTGTAATCCAATTTCCAATTCAAGCCAGGCTCCTAAAGCATTCTTCTTTAATACATCTTCTCCGTTTTCAGGATTAAAATCAGATTCGAGAACCTGAATTAACTTTGACTTCTTTTCTGCCTCATCCAGTTTTTTGAAACCAAGTTCAAATTCTTCATCAATAATCTGTTGTTCCTCGAACTTCTTGCCAAAAATAGTTCTCGCTACTTTTGCAACATCCTGTCGCTGTTCTAACAAGGTATCACTTGTCGCCATTGTTGCTGATGTACCAATACAGATGAGATTCTTTTTACTGGCACTTCTAATTCTCCTGATTTGCATAGCAACATCTGATCCCTGGCGTCCCCGATAGGTATGTAATTCATCAAAAACCAGGTATTTCAATGTTTTTTGAAAGCTTTCTCTCAAGCTTTTTTCTCTAAGGCGCGTCATGATTAGTTCCATCATCATATAATTTGTCAGGATGATATCCGGCTGCTCTTCAATTATGCGCGATCTTACTTCTTCTCCTTCCTGACCAGTGTACTTTTCATAAGTAATAGGAAACTCATTTACTGAATCTTTTAAATAATTATCTTCAAATTTTTCAATCTCATTGTACTGCGAATTAATCAAAGCATTCATAGGGTAGATAATGATTGCTTTAACACCTTTCTCGGCAGGATTATTTAGTACATGATTGAATATTGTACCTAAGTAGGTGAGCGACTTACCTGATCCGGTCCCTGAAGTAACAACAAAGTCATTATCCTGGGTCCCAAGTTCTAAAGCTCTGACCTGGTGTTGATACAGGTTAAATCCCTTGAATATCTCATTCATTCTGGTATGCAGAACACCTCTTTTGCAAAGACTATCAACAGATTCACCAGACTTATAAGATGGATTGAATTGAATCAGTGGCTCCGGCCAAAGTTTTCCACCCCTTAATTCAGAATCAATCTTATTTCGAATTCCTTCATCTTTTATGTTGATGAAAGATTCCACAAAAGATTCATATTCCCCGATTATTTCCCTGTGAATTTCAAATACATCCATACAACTTCAATAAGTTTCTATTATCCAATAGTAGTAAATCATCTTGATAAAGCAATAAGTTGCCAATATAACAGAACGTATCTTTAATCAGAAAGAAAGCAGTAGAATTAATCACATATCCACAGTTCATCATCTCTGTAACATACATTCACCTGACCTGAAATCCACCCGGCATCTATATCTCCATCTCTTCGTTCTGC
>CAZHUP010000569.1:0-1574 GCA_964535495.1 uncultured Rhodohalobacter sp. | reverse complement strand
TATATTTTGCGTCATATCAATAAAGTATAAGGGCTCACTTTACTATTTACTATTTCCTGATTACTAATTTCTGAAATCTACGATTTCAGGGGCATTATGACGTGCTGATAGTCCTTACTGTTTGGATCACGGATCAGTGCTGGCTCGAGCTTACCATTAAATAAAAATTCTGCCTCACCACCACGTAACACCGACAATACATCGAGTAGATAGCGTGAATTTAGCGTGATACTACCGTCACCCTTGATTTTTGCCTTGGCCTTGGAGGTATTTTCACCAAGCTGTGATGCCACCGAGCGCACCTGCAGCTCGCCCTCAGATTCATCGACAGCTAACACGATACTACCGGCGCTTTCACGGGCGAACAGACTAGCAATTTTTACTAAGTTAGTGAATTCTTGCTTGTCGAGTCGAATACTTGCATTAAAAGAGGCTGGTATTAGTTTACGATAATCAGGATAATTGCCGTCAATTAGTCGGGTCACCAGCTCGACATCACCGACCTGGAACAACACCTGCTGATCATCATGTGACACCTCGACATCACTATCGTTATCAGATACGATCCGCAGTAAATCCTGCATAGCACTCGCTGGTATAAGCAGTGAGACATCGTCTTTACTGGTGCCGATTTTTTTCTCAGCCAGGCGGTAACTATCAGTTGCTACCATATAAAGATTACCTTCAAAGCTATGGACAAACACACCAGTGAGGACTGGGCGAGCATCATCGTTAGATGCCGCTACCACTACTTGCTGAAGTGCTTCTTTGCACACACTATTTTGGAGTGTCCAGGTCGTTTTTTTAGTAATCGCCGGCATAACAGGGAAGTCTTCCGCAGTAATACCGTTGATGGTTGAGGTATATGATCCCGACTTGATATGTAATTTATAATCCTCGAGTTTTAAATCAATCACATCGCTTGGCAAAGTGCTGACGAAATCTTGAATTAACCGAGCCGGTACTGTGATGGCACCCGATTGACTAATCTTTGATCCAACGTATTGAGTTATCGCAATATCAAGATTGGTCGCCGACAATGACAACCTATTGTCGGTGGTCTTGATCAGTATATTAGCTAATACTGGTAATGTACCCCTGGTAGTGGCCACTCGACCAACTGTCGCTAATGCCTTCGATAGATTCTCCTGTGTTACTTGTAGTTTCATATGTTTAACCTCCACTTCATCCACATATCATTATTAATTAAAATTCTTTTATATAACTCATTTCCGAACATATAAGCTATGTGCATACTGTGTATAAACACACTCGCTCGTCTGTTAAATTGGCGAACTAATGTGTGCAAACTATGTGTAGTTGCTGTGCTTTTTCTGTGTAGGGAATCGTGAGTTATCCCACTATGATTTTGTGAAGCGAGTAGTGTGTGTATAGTCAGCGGTATAAACCACTGTGTTATACGCAGTGCATTCACAGGTTTTGCACAGTTTTTACGCATACAACCGCTCCTTAATTGACTCAACAACGTCTTTTACCGCGGGGTCAAAAGAGAGCTCACGCTCGATTTTTTCTACTGAGTGGATGGCGGTGGTGTGATCCTTGCGGCCAAGCTC
>CAZHUP010000568.1:0-1574 GCA_964535495.1 uncultured Rhodohalobacter sp. | reverse complement strand
CCTATAAATCACATTAAACATGCGTTAGCTGCTTAATTTAACCGGTAAACGCGTTTATGTAAGGTATTTCTGATTATAATATAAGCAGTTGGCCTGAAAATAAGGTTAAGGGGGGCGCCTACTCGATATTTGTCAGTGGTTCTTTATTTGTTTAAAATCTTTACAGCTCTTTCAGTAAGACCTTCAATGTCATTTTCTTCTTCAATGTTCTGCTTACCACTGCTTAAAACCATCTCAGCATGTCTGATTACTGCTTTTTTATGGCTTTCTTTACTTGTGAAATCATGTATGGTCGTCAATGCTTCCATCATCCTGATAATTACAGCAGGACTATCTTCTGAAAACTGCCGGATTTGGTTGAAAGCGGTATCTAAAATGCCCTCAAAGTCTAATGTATCAGCAATAATTCTGAGGTTCCCATCTTCATCAAACCGATATTTTGAAGGGAATTTTGCTTGCGCTAAATAGCACATTATTGATGTAAGATTATCAACGCATGTTATTGCGGTATACGGGTCATTTACCCCGGGAGAAAGCGCCCGTGCCGCTATTTCGACCATCTGCTGGATAGAGAATTCAAGGTCTTGCTGGGATGTTTTCGTATTCCCAATTACATATTGGCTAACAATCTTTTCAATTTCGTTCTTTTTCCACTCGCCATTTGAAAAGATCTTCCCTATTGCTGCACCTTCCACTAAGTGATTTCCGGGTCTGCAGTCCAACTCAAGAAGCGCATCATGCCTGGTTATGATTTTCATCAAAGCTTCATTATCTACATACTGAATATAGCCGCTTTTTGGTGATTTTATTGAATTCTGTTCTGGATACTTTGAGATGGCAGCAGTTACATTAACGTATTCTTCATTCTCTATCTCCTCCCCCATTTTTTCCGGGAAGAGTGTTTCTACTTGTTTAGAGATCGATTTTGAAATATCAGAGACCACTTTATCTGCCTGAATGCTCATGGCGATTTGGTGGATAAAAATGATGAGTAAAATAATATTTACTACGGCAGCCAAAATTGCTATAAGTATGGAGATGGAAGGAATAAATGTATATATGTTACTGTCTGTAACTGAATTTAAAACCAGAAGGCAATAGAGATAGGTTGAAATATAGGCCCAGCACTACCTGGTTGAGCCGTACATACATGAAGTTTTTAATGAGCCTCGGACCGAATTGTGAAGATGCAAGTGTCAACGCTACCAGTGTGATGGAAAAAACAGTTCCGGCCACACCCATCATTGCACTGGAGATGGTCGTTAATATGCTGCGTGCAGAATCTGAGCTGTTCACTAAAAAGAATCGGCTCCATCCTTCTCGAGGAATAGTAATTAAACTATCCAAATATACTGAGCAAAAGGCCAACAGAATTGAAAAACTTATAATCAGTACAGGAACAAACCAGAAGGTTTCTCCTAATTTTTTCCAAAAAAAGAGTATTTTTTTCATACTAAAAAGATAGAGTTAAACTAAAGTTGGTTCTACAGGAATGGTGATGTCCCTATACTTGTGTAAAAATAGAAAAGGTGCTGTCTAAAGGTTAGATTTGGTTGTCTTGCAACAGATAACCT
>CAZHUP010000567.1:0-1575 GCA_964535495.1 uncultured Rhodohalobacter sp. | reverse complement strand
GTGTAAAACGGAAAGCATCCTCGTTAAAATTCCACATCTGGAATGTGAAACCATCCTCATCCCGTTCAAGACGTAAACTAAATGGAAGCTCATTATAATTTCTATTCAGAGACAGCAGGATGTCTGATATCAATGAGCTTTGAACCAGTACCATATCAGTTTCTTCAATCTCCCAGGATTCAAGAGTATCCGCATGATGCGGATAAAAATGATCGGCGTCCAGGTTGAGTCCGTCATGGCGTTGTTCATCAAAACTCCAACCACGCATAATTTCTTCAACCTCAGGTGGTGTATCAATGAGTTCAAAAACTTCGAGAGAAGGGTAAACAACCAGGAAATCATCGTTTCCAAAACCATTATTGGTAATGTCAATAATCTCGATCTTTTCAACCTCAGATGCATCAACGATTAAAAGATATGCGTCCAAAATCAATTCAATGGAGGCTGGATCTTCAATAACTGCAACAGGCCGGAATATCTGTGTTACTTCCGCGCTAACAGATAAATCCTGCCCGGATAATTTTGTAACAGATAAAACCGCTATGATCAGTGTTAAATAAAAAATGCGTTGAAGATAAGTTTTCATAATCCATCGTTGGTTTAGAATTGTCTGCTCAATTCCAGGTAATGCCTCGCCTGGTCCATCTGGCCGCTCCTGCGGTGTAAATCGGACAGAAGTTCATATAATTCTTTTGTCTCGGCATTATTCAGCAATTGAACATTTTCCTCAGCAAGGCGGGCATGGCTTATAGCTTCCGGAATATTGGTTCTAAGCATGTCAGCAATAAATAAATTGGCCCTGGTTTGAATTTGTCCCGGAATTTCTGCCGCTTGTTTAAAATAAATCAGCGCTGTTCGCCGGTCACGATCGCTCCGTTTTCTATGTCCTATATTAAATGTAATAGTACTGTAATCATCAAAATAACGCTGGTAATCAGGATCAGCCGGGCTTCCGTCCGGCTGTTTTTCAGATCGCTGCACCAGATTCATCAGCCTGTCGGCTGCCTCTTCCTTTTTGCCCATTTCATATTGTACTATCGCCAGACGCCAGTCGATATGATCTCGTGCAGATTGGGTTTGGAGATTTGGCATCAGTGCAAGAAAACCGGATTCAGCCTGCACGTACTGCTCGTTTCGGGCAAGTGCTGCGAGTGAATCGCGCGCGAAACTGCCGGCAATATTACCATTATCCCAGTTAATAAAATCAATTTCTGATTGCACAATAGCGCTGTCTTCTTCGGTAGTCGCGAGCTGCATGGCTACGTCGAGAGCTGCAAGCGCCTCGCGGGGTCTTAACAGGTTGATAAATGCATCGCCTTCAAAATAAGCGTAAAGATGCATAGCCTGAAGGTCCTCTTCGAGATGTGTTCCTTGCTCAAAGTAATGATCCGTCATCTCGGCCAGTGATTCAAGTGTTTCTCTTGCCTTCCGGTAATTTTCAGCAGCCAGTCGGTAATTGCCTAATGCCTCATAATTTACGGCAAGATGTTCATAAACAGATGGATCACCCTTTTCCACACGCAAAAGCTTTTCAAGCACATCAACGGCTTTTCTGTGGTTTTCCTCTTCCTGAAG
>CAZHUP010000566.1:0-1576 GCA_964535495.1 uncultured Rhodohalobacter sp. | reverse complement strand
CTTCATTTTCTGATCTGTACCCCCGGCACTCCAGTCCGGCGATGGTTTTGGTGCCAATCTCTTCAAAGTTCACCCACTCTTCCATATCCTCATCATCATAGTCGGAATCCGCTGACATCTCTTCAAAATCTTCTGCAAGCATCCGAGCCTGTTTCCAGTCGTAGGCAAACGAAAATTTACCATCTTCATTTTCCATCAGCATCACCATCGACTCGTTTTTGAGATCATAAATCATAAATATATCATCTTCAGACATCTCTATTTGCTCACCTGAGAATTGAGTGCCGGAATAAGCTTCAGCGTGATTGAAATGCATTTTCATAATCATAGGCCCATCAGAGCTGCCGTTCCTCTGAACGGTTTCAACTTCCATGGTTGTGATAACATCAAAATGGTAAGCATCTTCAGTAACTGCATTGCTGTTCATAGCAAATGAAATATTTATTCCATCACCTTCAGAACCAAATTCATCACCAAAAATGGCTTTCCAGCTTTTTTCTACGGCACGCTCTGCAGCTTTTTCAATCTCATTACCGATTTTCTCTTCAACCTTGTTCTCAGCAGCGTTCTTTGCGCGTTCTTTCAGTCTGTTAAAAATTTGTGCATCAGCTGTGGATGCAAATAACAATGACGTTAATGTGATAATTAGAAATGTGATTAATCCTCTCATATTGATCGTAAATTTTAAATTACTGGTCTCGTCTCTAAGCGAATATACAAGAATATGGGAATAATCAATATTGACAACTGGTGAATTGATCCTTTTTGAGATATGAAATACGAAAGTGATTGAAATCAAAACTCCGGATGGAATCTTTCAGAATCAGTGATGAAGGGTGATATCCTTCTTCTATGTTCGATATTGTTGATGCCCCATATCGATAACAAATAGGGAATTTGGGCTCTATTTTATCTATTTTAAATAGACATCAATGAGAACATAAACATAAAAAAACACAGAGATATGAGTACAGAAAACAGAATAGGACTGGATAGTGATAAGACAAATAAATTAGCTGATAAGCTGAATATACTTTTGGCCAATTACTCAGTTTTTTATCAAAATACGAGAGGATACCACTGGAATATTAAAGGGGACTCCTTTTTCGTACTGCACGAAAAATTTGAAGAGCTTTATGATGATTTGAAATTAAAAATTGATGAAGTTGCTGAGCGAGTACTAACGCTGGGTTATACTCCAAATCATAAGTACTCAAAATATGTGGAAGTGTCTGAAATATCAGAAAGTGATAAAGTATCGGATGGGAAGGCTGCTGTAAATGAGATTCTGGATGCCTTTAAAGTGATATTAAAAATACAGCGCGAAATACTTGAGCTTTCTGGCGAAGCCGAAGATGAAGGAACCAATGCTCTGATGAGCGACTACATCAGCGAGCAGGAAAAACTGGTCTGGATGTACGCTTCGTATGTAAACAAATAGTCAGAGATTAAGAATCACATTTTGAAAGGCCGTTGAATTAAAAATTAACGGCCTTTTTTTTATGTATTATTTGGAAAGAAATGAATTCTAGAAATCCCCTCCTTACGAAGGAGGGGACAAAGGGGTGGTTGGAAA
>CAZHUP010000565.1:0-1577 GCA_964535495.1 uncultured Rhodohalobacter sp. | reverse complement strand
ATCCTTAAATTCAGGCATACTCCCTGTTATAATATTGGTGTTGTAGGTGATGGCAAATTCCGCAAATGTATCGCGCATTCGTTCCGTATAACCAGCAAGTTCCCGAATTGCATCCGGTTCAGACATGTGATTATACTCAGCCATTAGCGGGGCATTGATGTATTCGGGAAACATGGCAAAGTCGGCGCGGTACCCTGAAACGGCATCTACAAAATATTCGATCTGTTCGGTAAGCTCATCAAAACTTTTATAAGGCCGCATTTGCCATTGTACCAGCCCGAGTCTTACAACAGATTTATCAGGTGAATACGTTTTCGTTGGTTTGGAATAATACATGTTCGACCATTCCAGAAGCACCGCATACGATTGCGAAGCCTCATCTTCCGGCAAATAGTTTTTTATGACCCTCCTGACATGAAAATCATTGGAGAGCTGAAAGTTCAGTACCGGATCATGAATCTCTTTGTTTTTTACTTTTTCTATATACTCCTTTGCGCTGATTTCATCCTGGTATTTATGATAATTCGGAAGTCGTCCGCCTAGCACAATGCTTTTAAGGTTTAACTCTTCGCAAAGTTCTTTTCTGTAATCATAAAGTCGGCGACCCAGACGCATTTTCCGGTAATCGGGATGAACAATAATATCAAGACCGTAGAGTGTATCTCCACCGGGTTTATGAGTATTAAACGTGTCGTTTCCTGTTATATCCAGGTAATTTTGATGATTTTCAAACAGGGAATAATCAATTAAAATTGACAGAGCGCATCCTACAAGTTTTCCGTCTGCTTTTATAATAACCTGGCCTTTAGGAAAAATCTCAATTAGTTTTTGAATTTCCTTTTCACTCCAGGCGGGATCCGTGATATTCGGATAGCATTTGAGCATCAATTCACGCAGTTTTTTACTTTCACTGCGCTTCAGATATTCAAGCTCAATTTTTTCGATAGGTACCATGGTATTCTTTACAGCTGGTTGAACAGATTATCATAAAATTAACTGCAAATTACAACATAAACGGCTATATAGAATGGATTAGAATTCAATACGGCAACATTTCTGTATCGCTTCAAACAACGTGTTTTGGTAATAACGTCAGAGCATGATGAAAATACCGCTTTCCATATCGGCAGCAAGTTTTTTAAGATCATTATAATCTCCGTGATTTGCAGTAAATTCACCCCGGATACGGAGCTTCAACGTATTTAACTCATCCGGCAGCTCTTCCATTTGATAGATATCTGTTGGCAATCCGAGGAGGTTTACCGAAAAAGCACCTGAAATATTTCTGCAGGAAACCTTGCTCAGCTCAATTTCACCATTCAGGCTCTGATAGACGTGAGGAGTTCCGGCACCTGCAAAACCAAACTGAGCATAGTTAACAACTACACGCTGATTTGTTTGAGGAGTTTTAAACGCTTTATCCGGGCTTCGTCTGTTTTCCATTTCCCTTCGTATTTGCCAAATATTTCGAAACCGATCTATCATAGCCTCTTCTGAAATTTCAGGTACATAAAACACATCTTCATCCCAGGTGTTTTGATTCTGAAATGTAAAGCTCATGGAGATATAGAAAAGTT
>CAZHUP010000564.1:0-1581 GCA_964535495.1 uncultured Rhodohalobacter sp. | reverse complement strand
GACCCATCCCCCGGCCCCTTCCCTATGCCGCAAACGCACGACATATGGAAGGGGGGCGCTTTACAAAGTCCATCACAATTAATCGGAATCTGTCACCTATCAAATGGTTCCGCCCTGCTTTTTGGGGCAACATTAGCCGCTCAGAATAAAAATTGATTTGGAAAGAAATGCACGACGTTTATATTTTGAACCATATTTTACGAGGCTCACAATCAAAAATATTTTAGATTTATAATTTGGTTCTGATCATACTTTCCAATTCCTTTATTTATCAATTGTCCTACTAACTAGTGATTCAGATTGATATAAAAAATGTAATGGCTATGAAAAAAGTATTGGTTACAGGTGCAGATGGATTTATCGGGAGCCATCTAACTGAATTATTGGTCAATGAAGGGTATAAGGTAAAGGCCTTCTGCTTTTACAATTCTTTCAATTCATGGGGATGGATCGATTCGTTGCCAAATGAAATAAAAAGCCAAATTGAAATCTTTACTGGTGATATCCGTGATCCCAACGGTGTGAAAACAGCTTTAAAAGATGTAGATATAGTATTCCATCTTGCAGCACTGATAGCAATACCATTTAGCTATCATTCCCCCGACAGCTACGTGGATACAAATATTAAGGGTACTTTAAATATATTGCAGGCTGCAAGAGAGTTAGGATTAGAGCGAGTATTGGTTACATCCACATCGGAGGTGTACGGAACAGCACAATTTGTCCCGATTACTGAAGATCATCCACGACAGGGGCAATCCCCATATTCTGCAACGAAGATTGGAGCTGATTATATTGCAGAATCATTTTATAGAAGTTTCGATTTGCCAGTTACGATTGTACGGCCATTTAACACCTACGGCCCCAGGCAATCTGCTCGGGCAGTTATCCCAACAATTATCACTCAGCTGTTGAAGGGCAAAGAAAGGATTAAATTGGGTGATCTAACGCCTACCCGAGACCTTGTATATGTTAAAGATACCGCAAGAGGATTTCTTGAGGTCTTAAAATGTGACCAACTTATTGGGCAGGAAGTAAATATAGCAACGCAAAATGAAATCAGTATTGGTAATCTGGCGGAAGAAATCATCAATCAGATAAATCCCAGCGCAAAAATTATTCAAGACAAAAAAAGATTGCGACCTGAAAAAAGCGAAGTATTTCGATTGTATGGCTCCAATGTAAAACTAAAAAATAATACTGGGTGGTCCCCAAATTACACGCTTCATAATGGGGTTTCTGAAACGATAGAGTGGTTTCAAAACAAAAAGAATCTTAGACATTACAAATCTGATATATATAACATATAGATTATGCCAGATTTCCTGAACAATGTAGTTTTTTTTATTAGAAAACAATTTAAAAGTAATGATTTCATACCTTTACATAAGCCCTGCTTTCAGGGCAATGAAAAGAAGTACGTCACAGATGCAATTGATTCAACATTTGTATCCTCTGTAGGAGCCTATGTCGACAAATTTGAAAATATGATGTGCCAAATCACCGGTGCTAAACATGCAGTAGCTACGGTGAACGGGACCTCCGCTCTCCATACTGCCCTGATTCTGGCAGGGGTTGAAA
>CAZHUP010000563.1:0-1584 GCA_964535495.1 uncultured Rhodohalobacter sp. | reverse complement strand
AGCTGTATTTGTAGATGGTGAATTTTGGCACGGTTACAATTGGTCAGAAAAAAAGAAAAAAATTAAATCCAATAGAGATTATTGGATCAAAAAAATCGAAGGTAATATTCAAAGAGACAAAAAAGTAAACAAAGAACTAAAAGAAGATGGTTGGACAGTACTTCGATACTGGCAACATGAAATTAAAAATGACCTTGTTAGTTGTGTATCTGAAATTGAAAAGGCAATCAATGAATTAGTCGACTAAATTTTCAAATATCTAAAAACACCACACCCCTGTGGTACTCCAAGTATTTTAGGTGATAGTTTTCAAATCTAATATTCATATCCACCTCTATCCCCAGCGTTTTTGGACTTTCTAAAAAATTTGAGATCAGGATTTTCCCCATCGAATCAAATGAAATAAATCCGGCATCAAACGCCTTGTCAAGATTTGGAGTAAGTAAAAGACCGTTGTAAGAATCCAACCTCTCTTGGTTGTTGGAATCTCTCCATGGTTTTATATGGGAAGCAATTAACATAGCCGGAATTTTATAACCCGTACCCGCACAACCTTTCCAGTAGCTCAGCAACCTTTTCCTGAAATCACCATGTCCGATTCTGGATTTGATGAGTAAAACTTTGTCCGTTTCAGTATAAGAACTGTCGGTTATAATATTCTCGATGTCTTCTTCTATCTCGTCAGAGGCATCTTCTAAGAACTCTAAATATTTATTTAAAGCACTGCTGTACATATTATTACCCTTCTCATTGCGCTCACGGAAAATAGAGAGTTGAGTAATCTTTTCAGAAAGCTCTTCAAACTCGTTCGGATCAGAGATTTCAAGAAGTGAGGAGTCTACTAAATCCGCTTCTTTAGCCCACTGCGAAATAGAACCAAACACAGCACTGGAATATTTTTTGGCCGAAGATTCAGAAAGCCCTGTCTTTTTGATCCATCTTTTAAAAGTCATCCGATGATTATTGTATTTAAATTGGTTGCCAGCAATTGATGATTGGATCTGCTCAATAAATGAGAAGATTGGTTTAATAGCAATTTTGAAAACAGATTGGCGGCATAAGAGGTTTGTGGGAGTTTAGGTGAATTGTTGATTTGGTGTTTGGAAAATTAGGTGAATAGTGGATTTGGAAGTTTTTAAACAGTGCAACAGCCTCTCCCCTATTCGTGAATTGCCAAGGCCCCGGGAATCTCTGGTGTTCACTGGCTCAAGTATAAGTCAATATGGCAGTCGGAAAGAGTTCGGAAGCTACTCAGAAATCGCCTGATCGATCCGTATCAAGTCCGGACCATCTCCATACCAAGTCCGTACCAACTCCGAGAAATTTTGGTCTGGGTGTGGAGTTGGTAAGGCGTTGAACGGGGTGGAAATGGCGGGTGGTTTGAGGTGCGGGATTTCTGTCAAAATGGCGTTTTTAGTGAAAGAGAGAGGGAGAAATGGAGAGGGAGTGATGGAGAGAAAGAGAGACGGAGTGTAATAGTTTCGGACTTTCTTCAGGTAATCTGTCAGCTGGAATTGATTACTCATCAATAGAGAAAAACAGCCCAACATTTGCATTCAGGCTGGTGATCTCTCCGTTTTGCCA
>CAZHUP010000562.1:0-1584 GCA_964535495.1 uncultured Rhodohalobacter sp. | reverse complement strand
GTTTGGTTACATTATTGAAGAGGGACGTAAAATTTACGAAGAACAAAAACTCACGATATGAAAATTTTCGGAAGCTGGTCCGTCATCTCTTTTTTACGTTTTATAGCACAATTGATTTGGGCGGTATTACTGATAACTATCGTTATGCAATTTTTGATGCTTGGCATTTTCATCTACTCAGGCGGGGAAATTGGGGCAATGTTCGATGTGTACCTTGACTCCTCATTTTTGGTTAATCATCTAAAAGAGGTGTTAGCGGATGAGCAGGCGTTTCTGTTTTCGGCCGGAAGCGTAAAGATGAATTTTACACCGCTTCAGGGAGAGTTACTGGCAGGATCTATTCTAATGATAATCCGCATTGGAATTTTTGGGCTGGCCCTTTACGGATTTTCGGTTCTGAAGCGTGTATTAAATGCCATGCACAAAACAGATACATTTACGGTTCAAAACGGATCAGATATTCGTATCGTAGGTTTTCTTCTGGTATTGGCCGCTCCATTGATATTTCTATTTGAGTGGGGAGTAAAACTCTATTATGAATCCCATATGATGACGGAGGAGATAATGGTAACGCTGCCGCCGTTCGATTTCACACTTCTGTTTGCCGGATTGATCTGCTTTGTACTGGCTGAGATAATGAACCAGGCGGCCATCATGCACGAAGAACAAAAACTAACGGTATAACCATGGCCATCATCGTAAATCTGGACGTAATGCTGGCCAAGCGAAAGATGTCGCTGACTGAGCTTTCTGAGAAGGTGGATATCACTATGTCGAATCTCTCCATTCTGAAGACGGGGAAAGCCAGGGCGATTCGTTTTTCCACACTCGAGGCGATCTGCGAAGCACTCGACTGCCAGCCGGGAGATATTCTTGAATATCAGAAGGATGAGGAATTATGAATATCGAACCGAAGAATATCGAATACCGAAGTATTGTCCGTTCATGATATAGCGTGAGTTCGATAAAAAATCATTGAATTTGGTAACATTAGAAGTCCCCTCATTTTCAAGGAGGGCTCATTTTTTGAACGCGAAGCGAATTTAGGGGTGGTTGAAAAAGACTCATAAGCTAATTTCTTACCCCTAACTCGTTAACATAGTATGATTTTAGACCCTAACAATAATCACTAGGCATCAACTTTCTGCTTCATCATTTGATATTCGGCGTTCAGTATTCAACATTTCTGAATTTTTTCTGTAAGGAATTCTCTGTTTTTCCCTCTTACAGATAAAAAGAGATTATGAAAACAGAAGAGTTTGATACCGGGAGATATTTTGGACGGGCTGTGCGCGATATGCAGCCGGATGAGCAACCCAGGGAAAAGCTTTTAAAGTACGGGGCCGACTCTCTTTCCGATGCAGAACTTTTAGCCATTCTGCTGCGAACCGGCACGAAAGGGATGAACGTGATCGATACGTCCCGGGCGCTGCTGGATCGATTTGATGGGCTTCGAAATTTGTCGCGGCAGGACTGGCAGGCGCTGAAAGTAATTCCGGGCATTGCTAAAGTAAAAGCTCTTACGCTCGAGGCGGTATTTGAGCTATCAAAGCGGATTCAAACGGCATCGCTGGGCGATCAGGT
>CAZHUP010000561.1:0-1586 GCA_964535495.1 uncultured Rhodohalobacter sp. | reverse complement strand
ACCATAAATTACTGTTCACTTGATTTCTGAAAAGAATATGTTTTAAAAGATTACTCTCGGTCAGATTTTTTAGGTATGTTCTCATTTCAATCGTTTATTTCAGTTCAGTCCTAATAACAGGATGTAGAATATATTTGGAAAAGTTCTTTTCTACATAAACCAACCAGGGTCTAAAATTTGTTCTCTTATTTTCTGCCACTGTTTGTGCCGCATCCACACTTGTACCAATATCTATTCGATTCCAAGTATCTCCGCCATGTATAGGCGGTGGTTCCTGGAGTAGATCAGCCGGTTTTTTACCCTTTCCAGCAGAGCCGCAGAGTTGACTGAGCTTGCTCATGATCTGCTGTATGAACATCTGTCATTTGATATTAATGGATAAGAGATTTCAGTAAAAATGGAAATCATATATCGTTAATAGTTTTATAACTTCTCCACAGCAGCCACACCTACAGTTCACTGACAATATCCGGATGATCTAAATAACTTTGGTATTCTTCATCTACGTTCCTGCCTTTCCGGCTTAAAATATGTTCACGAATCTTCTGCCACTGTTTATGACGCATCCATACTCGTACCGGTATCTCTTCAATCCCTGCTGCCAAACACATATACAGTCTGTGATTGCCGTCTACAGTATATATAATTTCACCGTTTTTATAGATGATAATGTAGATTGGCGCAATATTCGGATGATTTTCATCTGCAGGTAATACACCCTTCTTCAGAATACTTTCATAGATCTGATCGTAGACCCGGTGATAATATTTCTCATGATTTTTTATTTTTTTGCCTTTCTTAATCTTTTGTTCATAGGTCTTAATCTTTTGTTCATAGGCTTTAAAAAGGTCAGTTTCTCTCCAGCTCATTCCATCAACAAATCTCTGACGAATCCCATGATATTTATTACTATTTCTGAGCACCTTATCTTTCGGTTTTAATTTATTCTCCCAGTCTCCGCCCCGTATCTCCCCGGGAAAGGTTATTTCTCCAAAGCGATTTCCCCTGTACCAATACTGAATACTACTAATTTTAATACGAATGTTTTTCTCAACATCAGCCACATGATTATATTTTCTTCGGTACAGAAACAGCTTTAAAGGAGATAAAAGCCATAAACTCAATATTCTGTTAAGTCTCATTTTAAACAGCTTCAAGGACGATCTCATTCTATATGATGGATTACTTTTTTATAATTTTAATTAAACGGCAAAAATTCTCAACACCCCCTGTAAAAGCAGATCTCTTTTCGGGTAGTTTATCAACTGCTTTTGGGTGCATCAGCGAAAGCATAGCCTACATGCTCTTTAGCCCAAACTGTTGAGCAATAGCCAGACGATGCTTACAGTATTAATATAACAAGATCTCCATTCCGGTCCATCCCAACAACCATTTCATGCAAGGCAATCTTAGTTCTCAAATAGATTTTTTATCCAGCCAACCAAGCTCATACTCGGTTAGGTAATTTTGCTTGCTAAATTTAGAATCCAAACTATTCATTTTTTTACATGAGCTTACTCCGAAAGGAAAAGTCGGTTAAATTTTTTGCAGATACAAGATTTTAAACGGTGTATTGTTAGATATTT
>CAZHUP010000560.1:0-1589 GCA_964535495.1 uncultured Rhodohalobacter sp. | reverse complement strand
GTATGGTTTGAATTCCACTATAAGTGTTAAATGTTACTTCTGACGTACCTTCCCCCAAACCTCTTCCACTTTTAGTAGTAACCAAGATTACACCATTAGCACCTCTTGTTCCATATATCGATACAGCAGAAGCATCCTTCAATATATCAATTGACTCTATATCATTACTGTTGATCGTATTTAAATTAAAATTCTGACCAACAATAGTTCCATCAATAACCCATAATGGCTCGTTATCCCCTTGAATTGAATTACCACCTCTGATTCGAATTGAAGCAGGTGCTCCGGGTTCACCACTAACGGAAGTGACCTGAACACCTGGTGCCCGACCCTGTAAATTTTGATCAACTCTTGAAGTTGGAGCATTCTCTAAATCCCTTCTTGATATCTGACTTACTGAACCGGTTAAACTTTCTTTTCTTGTTGTACCATAGCCTACAACCACAACATCATCGAACATTTGAAAGTCTTGACTCATCTCTACATTAATTTCTGTTCTTCCATTGATTGATACTTCTAGACGTTGATATCCAATATAGCTGAAGACCAAAGTCTCAACATCATCGGGTACTTCAATTTCATATTCTCCATCCATATTGGTGGATGTACCTGTTGGAGAGTCCATACTTTCTGCCTGGGCAGTCACGTTCACACCTGGAAGCGCTTCCCCAGTTTCTGAATCGACAACACTGCCTGTAATGGTTTGCTGCAATATTTCATCAAAAGAATTTCTTTTTTCAGTTATCAACAGATACCCATCCTGCGAAAATTTATAGTCGAGCCCCGTGCTTTCCAATATTAAAGAGAGCGCATCACTTACGGAGATATTCTCCTTTTGAATAGAAATGATTTTATCCACCATGGTGTCCCCCCTATACGACAGCCTCAGGCCGGTCTCAAGAGCGATTACACGAAGCGCTTGTTCTAACGTCATTTCATATACATCGACAGAGATCTCCTTATCAATCTCTGTTTTGTAAAATTTGTCCTGCAATTGAGTAAATGTCATTGCATGTACCGCAGTTCTCCTGTTTTCTTCAGCGTTCTGAGCCTGTACAGCTTTTGGCATTACGGGAATTAAACTCATCAGAAGCACAAGTATTCCCAAAGCACGCGTATTTAATAGTAGTCGTCGTATTCCTATTCTCATACCATCACCTTTTTTATTGTTATCAATTATTCTTAAATAACTTTACAGCAGTTTCATTACTCCTGTTTTTATCAAATCAATCTTCTTCAAAAAAACTTAACCTCCGTGCCATCCCGGCTATATCCCACCTCAATCGAAGCGGCGATTACTGAAAGAATTTCGTTCAGTTCTGCATATTGAAAGGTTCCGGTATATGGCACATCGAGCAGAGTCTTGTTACTGATAGTAATATTCACATTAAATCGCCGCTCCAAATCCCGTACTACGTCGTGGAATGGCTCATTATCAAAGTGGATACCACCGCTTGTCCAGAGAAGATGATTTACCGGTTCCACATTAACAGGCTCAACCGGATTCTGACCCCTTTGGATTTCTGTTTTAAATCCTTCGGTGAGAACAACTTCTGAACGCTCATTCGGTTGGCGACTAGAGGATTGTA
>CAZHUP010000559.1:0-1590 GCA_964535495.1 uncultured Rhodohalobacter sp. | reverse complement strand
TCTCCTCTCCCGCTGAGATCCCCCCGGCGGTCACAAAAGCCGCTCCGATTTTATCCTTCAGCGGCTGACCTTCAAACGGCCAGGATGCGATAAATGAAGAAATTTCAGGTGAGACATTCGCATTGTACACCGGGCTTCCTACAATAATTGCATCGGCTTGTATCAGATCTTCCTCTGAAACCTTATCCACGGGCTTCAAAATAACTTGAACTCCCTCTATGGACAAAGCACCCTTTTCCACAGATTGAGCCATCATCTCAGTATTCCCCGATTCGGAGTGATAGACTATTAAAACCTGAACCTGAGCAAAGGCTTGATTGCTCCAAAACAAGAAAAACAGAAACAGTATGTATTTTATCATAAGTTTTATTTATTACCGAAGGGAATGGTTACACCGAGCCACGGTATGCCAATGAAATCAAAATTAGCCAGCGGAGTGGCCAGACCAAAATCTACGGCAAACCTTTCCGGTGCCCATCTTGCACCAAAAATACCTACTCCACTCTCTTCAATTCCCGGTAAAAAGTATATCTCAGCTAGCCATTGTATATTCATGCTCGATCTGTAGAGACCACTTATATTGATCAATGGAGTACTTGACCACGTATCTCCCGCGTAAGCGTACCCCAAACCTATTGTTAGGTTTTTATCCCGATCACCTATCGTTGTGTTACCGTATAAAAGCCCAAATCCCCCGGAATCTTCACCTATTACACCTCCTATTAGCGCACCTGCTCCAATTTGGAGATTATCTTTAGAAACAGGAATTGAAACTTTTGGTAATATCCAGATTGGCACTGATGTGGCTCCAAACAAAAATATCGGTATAGTTCCGGCCCCAATTGAAAAGTTATCCGAAACACCATAGTTCACATTATTAAATAGAATCCAGGCATTTTGATAGTAACCGCTTCCCTTTTTTAATCCAATGGCATTGGGTGCAAAAAAGTAACGTGTACCCTGTGGATTTTCGAACCAATACTCACCATCTCTGATTCGATCGGCATCAATTACTTGTAAAGTTCTGATATTTGTTTTTTGAACCGTAACCTCACCTATTCCTTCCACTCGTAAAACAATTTGAGTATCATCTTCCTGCTCGATAACTCCGAGTAAAATATTCCCATCCGTCGTTGTAATCCGAACGGTTTCGCCTGTCCGATCCTGTGCTATTACGGGGTTGTAAGCACTTGCGATCAGAACTATACTGAACACAAAGAAGAGAACTCTGAAATATTTCATCATATCCTTGGGGTTAATTGACAGGCACAAACTTGAAGTACACAAGAAAAACAATGATCAGGAAAAAGAAAACTGTCACAGTGATAAATGAAAAAGGAATGAGATTCCAAACCGTATGAATTCAGCTTCATTTCTCGCGGATTTTCGCTGAGTTAACCGCAAATTTACGCAGAATATCTGCGAGACTCAGCGTATTCTTCAATCCCTCAGATCAATTTTTCACGTTTCCAGTTTTACTTTTCACACTTCACACTTCACAAAAAAACATCAATTCCTCATCCCGCTGCGCTCAATCAGCTCTTTTGCGCTGCTGAGTGCCGATTCGGTAATCTCCTCACCGCTCATCAG
>CAZHUP010000558.1:0-1592 GCA_964535495.1 uncultured Rhodohalobacter sp. | reverse complement strand
GTTATTAGGAGTATTTTGGTTGAAAATGATTAGAGTTAGTATTTAAAGTGGATGAGGCAATCCGAAATATTATTTTATGCAGTTCAATTAATCTGCAAGGATTTAATGAGCAGCTTAGGTCTCATTTTAACACTGAATGGTATTTTTAATACATCTAACTTGTAATGGGTTAATAATAATCTTACAAAAGATTTGGAGATAAACAATTATTAAATATTGAATTACATTCAATTCAATGTGAAACTTTCGTCAAAATGAAAAGTGATTCAAAACACATTTATAAATGGATATATGCAGTTACATCTTTTACAGTCATTATTTGGTTTGCTATCAGCATATTTAATTTTATCAGTATTGAGCAGGCAGTAAATGAAAAAGAAGAATACCTCAGTGCTCAGTTATCTGGCCTGTCATCACAGGGCGGTAGTGTGCATTATGGTATGATTGAAACATTTATTGATAGCAAAAATGAACGGGAGCATTTAGGTATATTACTTCGTGATTATCAAAACACTTTTCTTGCTAAAACAGTCTGGTCAAACAGGGCTGGTAGAAAATCAGGCAGTGTGGCAGAAACCATTTCAGATTTCGACACCAAGTATCACGCCCTTGCTGAACAGGATGAAACACTCAAAAGAGAGCATCTGGCAGTTACGGAAATTCAAAGAGAAATTGATAAGCTTTTTAACACACTGCCCTCGAGAATAAATGTAAATAGTGGATTATCACTTATCGAGACTTCTCTCACTGAAATAAACGCAATGGAAAGCAGGGTAAAAAACTTAAAGGATCAATTAAACCAACGGGAGCCATCAAATTTACAGCCGGAGCAATTACTAATTTTGAACCAAAATTTTTACAGCACTTATCGGGAGATTTTAAACGAAGATCTGAAGACAGTTACATCATTAAAAGAAAAACTTTTGTTGCTTTCTGACAAACAGAAGGAGCAACATCATTTTCTTGCAAGTTTTTCGTCCCAGTTCACTCAAAGCACCGGAAGCGTACAATTGCTTTATGAACACTTACATCCTTTAACGAGAAATTTGGGGGAGTATGCAGAGCCGGTAAGGTCAGGTATTCAAACCCTCGATAGAAACATAATGCCAGGTGTTACAGGTTTAACATTATTACGGCAAATTGATCCGGTTTCATATCAAACGGTTATACTGGTAGGTGAAGTCGCAGACCAAATTGTCGCTCTTGATTCTGAAATTGAAGACTTGGTGGCCAATATACACTCGCTCAGACAACGCGCAAACAGTTTTTTAAATACAAATTCTCGTGAGAGCGCAGTTCAACTTGTTGATCAGGCCTCATCTTCTGCCAGCTATCTGGATAGTAAGAAAACCGTATTTGAACCGGTTTATGACAGACTCGAAACAGCTGGCAATCAGCTCAACAGGCTGGCATCTAGTATCAACAGAGTTCGAAATGCAACAGCAAGGAATATGCTTTCTGACATTAATAATAGATCGATAAACATGATATCAAGAATGGCGCAGCCAATAACGATATACCGGGAAAATGTTGATCGATCAGTTAGAGAACTTAATCAGATTGTTGAATCTGAGAAAAGATATACCAATAAA
>CAZHUP010000557.1:0-1595 GCA_964535495.1 uncultured Rhodohalobacter sp. | reverse complement strand
TCGCCTTCCACTATTATTGTGCCATTGTTTATGCAATTTCCGGAATCGTCGAAATCAATATTATGAGCAGTAAATTGAAACGAGCCGGTGATTTGATCGGAAGAAGAGGAGCTGATCGTCAGTGTGCCGCCGCTGGGATATTCATCCTCACAAAATCCGGTATTGTAATATGTTGCGTTTGTAAAATCCTGATCCACAATATGAACATATTCACCATAAAACGACATAGGCCGGGGATCCTCCCAGGGCAGTGCTCCCTGTCCAATACCAATTTCGTAGGTATCTGTGCCGGGGCGGTCTATCTCTTCCTGAGATAGATGATTTAAAGATAAACTGAAAGTTTGAGGGCTAAAGTCATGAAATTCAATACTCCAGGTGTGTAAATTTGAAGCTTGAAGTTCACTGAAATCTGCCTGCCCGGTTCTCTGTGCTTCAACATCTCCAGAAACCGTGAGTGTCAATTCGCCCAGCCCATTGCCATCCGGTCCGGCGGAATTATCAGAACATGCTGTAATGCTGAATAGTAATCCAATGATGAAAATTGATACGTATTTTTGTATTTGAAATACATTAGTCATAATAACTACGGTTTTGGTTAAGGGTTTAAAAATCAAAACTCCATTTGAAAGACACTGTGCGGAATTTGTCTTCAATCTCGAGAAAGCCAATCATCTATTAATCCAAAAAAGCCGTTAGTTTTTGATGCTTTTCTGGCAAAATAGTCCAATTCATCAAAACGGAAAGCACAAAATCAAACTATAAGTGATAGAAAATTCAGGTCCGTTCGGACATACTCCAGTTCGATGACTGCGATTACAAAAACATTCAAAAACTCTAAACTAAAAGACGAATAAAATCTTTGTTTTGGATCAAACAATTTTATTTTTTCTGAAAAATAAATTACCTGTTGTTTGATGTATTGTCCGGATTATTGTCTGACTGACAGTGACTGTTCCTGGAAAATTTAAAATTGTATTCAGCTTTTGTTTAGCAATCTCTCATTCATCCAGTACCGCACTAAACTCTCCGCTCACAGTAACCACATCCAAAGGTTCTCCGTCAGCGTCAACTCCAATCGAAGCCACAAATTTAAAACTGCCTGATATGAGATTGCCTGTTACCATTTCAAGAATCAGTAATCCATCACCACCTGCCAGATCTGAGGTGTAATGATGATCCCCAAAAAAGCTTCCGCCAAGTCGCCGGTTTACATAATCCGCTCGATAATCATCGCTATCCAGGTTGCCGATGGAAAATGTACCTGTTGAGGGAAAGCTTACCCCGTTCTCCAGGTCAACAATGGTAATGTCAACGTCAAAATCGTCATCATCATGGCCTCCCAGGTGAATGGTGAATGAATGAGGATTATGCACAAAAAATGCAGCACCGGTATGTTCATCACTGATCGATCCGGTAACGTCAACATTTGCCTCACCGCTGTCAAAGTTTGAACCATTATCAGGAAAATCAGCACTGCTTGAATTGTCTGAGCAGCCCATTCCTGCTGTAATCACAAGAATAAAAACAGTAAAAAACTGAATAAACCTTTGAGTAATTATCATGATAATAATGGTTATTTGATTATGTTTTTAAGG
>CAZHUP010000556.1:0-1596 GCA_964535495.1 uncultured Rhodohalobacter sp. | reverse complement strand
ATAGTTTTGGGTTAGATGCTGTAGGAGGATTGGCTGGTGCAACAGATACCCATTCAAAAATATTACAATCATATTCTGTCGGTGAAGGATCCGCGGCGGGTTATTTTGGAGGGTTAATTGGTGTAAATAATTCTCAAATTGAGAATTGTTATTGGGATGCCGAGTCATCTGGCGTAAGTAATGCGGTGGGTCTAGGCGATAAGAATGGCATAGTAGGACTTACTACTCAAGAAATGACTGGCGTTGAATCTTTATACAATATGCACGGATTTAATTTTCAAAGTAATTGGTTTCTAACGGAGGCATACCCTGCCATTTCGTGGGAAAATAGAGAGGCGATACCTCTGCCAGCTCCAAGTGAACCCATAATTACTTTGCCGAATAACCATCAGATTGTAACATCAGGAGTAGTATCATTGCATTGGAAAGAGAAAACTCCACTATACCCCAAAACATTTACTATAGAAGTTACTACCGATGAAAACTTCTCATCCGTGGAAACCTCTAAAACTACATCGAGAGATTCAGTAACTATTGATAACCTGAATAATCAGACCATGTACTTGTGGAGGGTAAAAGGTCAAAACGATTATGGACCAGGTCCGTTTAGCGATCCCAGGTCTTTTTATATCACCGAAAATTTCCTCTATTCATCGGGTAAAATCATTTCCGGAGTAAGCAAGTACTCAAATGATATTTTTTTTACAAGCTCAATGGATGATCGGGTTTATTGCTTTAATCGCAATGGAGATATTTTATGGATGTTAGAAACAGGTGGTGAAATTCAATCCACAGTCTCTGTCGATCAAAATGGAAATTCTTTTGTTGGTTCGACGGATACACGATTATACTCTTTCGACAAGGACGGAATACCTCGCTGGGACAGGGCATTAGGCGGTACAATTCTCTCCTCCCCATCTATTGGTGATGATGACCTGGTGTATGTTGGAATCAGTACTGGAAGGTTCATTGCTGTTTCAAAGGATGATGGAAATGTAGTCTGGAGCATACAGACGGGTGAACAGATTTTGTCTTCGGCATCTGTCGACAATGATGGTAACGTTTATTTTGGCAGCAATGACAGAAAGCTGTATGCCGTCGATAATAGTGGCGAGCTACTCTGGACCTATGAAACCGAAGGAGCTGTAACCGGGTCACCTGCTTTAACGATGGGTGGTGAAGTTGTGTTTCCTTCGGAGGATGGCCGGCTGTATAACGTGGATGGATCGGGCAATCTGCTATGGAGTTATGAAACCGAAGGGCCCATATCTTCCTCCCCCGTAATCCGTTCAGACGGGGTAATTGTTTTCGGCTCAGGTGATGGCAAGGTTTATGCCATATCCGAAGAGGGTTCTTTGGTCTGGAGCTATGATTCCGATTCTCCGGTGAATGGAACGGCAGCCCTGACGCAGGATGGATTGGTGGTAATCGGTGCAGATGACGGGAGGATTTTGGTGTTAAGCCAAAGCGGCGACCTGTTGCGGCAGCTGCGCACCGGTGGTGCCATCCTGGCTCCCGTGTTAATCAATCAGGATAACTCGATCCATGTTTCGAGCACCGACGGTTACGTGTACATCCTGGAGAATCTGGTTCCTG
>CAZHUP010000555.1:0-1597 GCA_964535495.1 uncultured Rhodohalobacter sp. | reverse complement strand
TATCGTAGCAACATAATCCCCTTGTAATTGTAAGAGATTCAAGCCGCCATAACAATTCTCACGTCGAGCGGTACAAGAAATGGTATAATTTTCAACGGTATCCATTATAATATAATCTGGATCATACTGATCCGCGTGTGGAATCCCTACACCCGTTTCTGGATCAATGGTCGAGCGATCAACCGCTTGGTCGCGTACATGCTGTGTGCCATCCAAAAACCCAAAGGTTTCCAAGACAGGGACTCTTGGTGGTAAGAACCGCAACTCATATTCTTGACCAGTATAACGTTTTGAGGTAAACGTTGGCACAAGAATAGACATCATGATAAGGAAGAATAAGATGATGGTTGCATATAGGTTTGTACGGTTTTTTGCAAACCGTGTCATGGCATCTCTAAAATAACCAATCGGTTTGGTTTCAAATTTCTTATCAAAGATTTTTTCATCTTTTTGAACAAAATTAAATTCTTCTTTAGAAACTTCAACATCCGAAGTAAATTGATCTTGTTGTTCTTTCGGTGGACGTTTCCGCAATTTAGATTTAGCACTCATTTTCTAGCCCCCATTCTGATACGTGGATCGACAACACCGTAGGATAAGTCAACCAACAGAACAGCAAATAAGCTGACGATAGTATAAAAAGCAGTAACCCCAAGTACTAGGTTGTAATCATCTTGCATCATGGCACTAACAAAAATTCGTCCCGTACCTGGAATACTGTAAATCCTTTCGATAATAACAGACCCACTTAATAAGCCAACAAACGATGCGATAATCCCTGGAACAAGTGGTACCATAGAGTTACGCATAGCATGTTTTATCACGGATTGAGTTCGCGTCAAACCTTTCGTTCTAGCGAGTAATAAGAATTCTGAGGTTAAAACCTCTGACAACTCGGCTCTTGTGGTACGCGTCAATCCAGCTACAGCTCCAAATGACAGACCTAATACTGGAAGTACGAGCGCTTCGACACGAATCCATCCTTGGATATCGGCTGCGGGATATTGGGTTGGCAACCAATCAAGTTGATAACCAAAGACCAAAACAAAAATAGACATAACAACAAAACTTGGAATTGAGATAAAAATCATGACACCTAAAGAGATTAAATTATCCGTTAAATGGTCTTTTCTTAAGGCGGCGATGATGCCTAAACTAAATCCTATCGGAATGTAAAAAAACAGCGCAATGAGATTCAACATCACCGTCACGGGTATTCGACTAACCAAAACATCAAATACCGGGACGTTGGCTTGAACACTCTGCGATACACCCCAGTTCCATTCCGTTAAAATATTGCCCATCCACTGAACATACTGTCGTGGAATTGGGACAGGTTCATAAATTCTAAGCTGTTCCCCCTCATCAAAATAAAAAGCATTTCGGGGCAATTCGATAACGCGGTCCTTAATTCCCTGAATTGTATCAGGATCACGTTCAAGACGGCGGGTCATTAGCCCATCACGAACTTGTCTTTCATAATAAATTTCCCGTTCTTCTTCTGTAGGTGGTGGATATTCCGGTGCTAACCTAAGCAAAGAAAAGTTAACGGAAATGACCAAGAAGAGGATAATAAAAATCCAAAAGGTCCTAATAA
>CAZHUP010000554.1:0-1611 GCA_964535495.1 uncultured Rhodohalobacter sp. | reverse complement strand
CCTGAATTTTTTGAGATTATAAAGTTCTTCTGTTGATATCTCACCTCTCAATACTTGATAATACTCTTCTGGAGCTTCTCCGTGTTTAAATTGTCGATAAAAACTGCGAAGCGTTAGAGTCTGATGTGCAAATGGTTCCATTTCAATAGATAGAACAGTTTTAAAAACTCTATTTCCATTATCATCAAAAACAGAACTAAACCCCTCACCAAGACCTCCCGGACCAGCAAATATGTCAATAACAGGAATACTCATTTATTTCGCCAATATATTGATCAAATCAGAAAGTGTGCTTTCAGCATTATCTGGCTTCAATTCACACTCCCATATTACAATTATATTCCAGCCTGAATCTTCAAGCTGTCGGATATGTTTTTTATCGCGCTCCCTGTTTCCCATTAGTTTCTCTTTCCACCAATCAGTACGGGTCTTTGGAATTTTAAAGTACTTACACCCCTCATGTGCATGCCAGAAGCAACCGTGCACAAATATAACAGTTTTATGCTTGGGTAACACCAGGTCCGGTTTACCGGGCAAATCTTTAACATGCAACCGGTAACGAAATCCATTGGCGTGCAAAAACTTTCTGACCATCATTTCAGGCTTGGTATCCTTTCCTGAAATCTGGCTCATATTGTAACTTCGGGTTTCCGGTTCGTGTACATCTGCCATATCAATAATCCCCCATCCCCGGAATCACATTCCGAATCCCACCACGCGGATTTTCAACATCACCTTCATACCTCGGTATCACGTGGCAATGGAAATGAAAGACTGTCTGGCCTGCAGAGGCACCGCAATTTATGCCAATGTTGTAGCCGGTTGGATTATGCTCGTTTTCAATCAGTGATTTTGCAGTTGTAATCAGTTGAGTCAGTTCTTTTTTCTCTTCACCGGTCAGTACAAAAAAATCGCGTCGGTACTCTTTGGAAATAATCAGCAGGTGGCCGCTGCTTACCGGGTATTTGTCCGGCACAATGAAAAAGTGCCGGCTGCTGTGAAGCCAGTCGGATTCTGGTATGTTTGAAAAGACGGATGCACTCATCTGATGGCGTTTGTTTTATTTCGGTTCAAATTTCTGAAATCCACGCTTTTCGATCAGATATTCACTTTTATTCATCAATGCATGAATCGCATCGTCCATATTGTTATCAAGCCCGGTGCCGAGCCCTTCAAAAATCTCCTGTTCAAACTGTTTACCGAATTTCCCGGAATAAAGCTTCCAGACTTCTTTAATCCGGTCTGAGCTTTCATTGATTAGTTTCGGGGAGGGTATCCGGTCACTTTTACTCAGGTTAATCGAAGACTTTACCGGTACCAGATTCCACAGGTTGTTATTCTGCCAGAGGCTAAACGGAACGGCATGATCAATATGATATTTGTTGGACAAACGAACGCCTGTCCAGATACAACGGATCTTGTCGCTGTCGGTGCCTCTCAGGATTTTTTTCACCTGGGTAATATCCCGCGGTACCTGTACGGCTTTTGTCAGCACCGTCAATATTTTTTCCTTCGGTATCGGGTCAACTCCTTCAACCCGCCGTGACGCCTGTGCAGTAAACTCAGCCCAGCCATCAATAATTGAATCCTGTCCAATAATCAGTGGGCCAA
>CAZHUP010000553.1:0-1614 GCA_964535495.1 uncultured Rhodohalobacter sp. | reverse complement strand
CCTGACAGCGTACGGAGCGAAGCGAAGTTCCTGTCAGCGTTGTGGGTAGAACCGTAGAACTGTTGAACTGTGGAATTGATTTGGAAATATGGTGAGAATCAAAAATCTTACGATTCAACGATAAACCCAAATAGATGAAACCAGTTCTCCTCACAATAGCTTTGATCTTTGCACTGAATGCCACTGCGCAGGCGCAATTTAAAGAAGCTGCACAGCTGGCCACATTGTCACCGGTAATTTTGGTGGCAACTAATGACAACCTGGAAGACTATCTGAAACTGCACTACACTGTAAGTTCGATGGTCTATTTGGGGTCATACATAATTACTGATTCAATTTGGAAATCAGCAGTAATTACTCTTGCACTTGGATTGAGCAAGGAACTTATATACGATGGATTATTTGGAAAGGGAGAGCCGCTTTTAGAAGATATGATATGGAATTCACTGGGAACGGCTCAGGGAGTTGTATTCACGCTGTCTTTTAAAATTTAGATAGATAAAGTTTAAACAAACATAGTAATCTTTAATTATATCTAATAGAAGAGTTCGAAATATAAGTGTTATAATTACAGAAAATACGTTTAGTAAAAAATTTCTAAAACACAAGAGTACTAAATAAAATGAAAGTATTTATTTGCCCGGGTCGCCTTTTCTGGAGTGACTTTCTGGAGATTGTGGAAAAATCAGAGAGTATTGAAATAGTTGGTGTTTTAGCCAATAATAAATCATATGGTACTGAATGGAACCCTGAGAAAACCAAACTCAGAACCTGGATTAAAGAGGAACTCGTAAATGTAGACAAAAATCTTAAAAAAGGGCATTACCATGAACGTTACGATGAGGTATTGGATGCCTTTTTGCAGGATATCCGAAGCACATTTCTTTTAGAAAGAATTTATACTCAGGGATTATTTTCAGGGTATGATTCAGCATTCAACCAATCTGTGATGCTTGAAATTGCAGTGTGGAACTCAATTGCAATACTTTCTGAGACCGATCCTGATAGAGTAATTGTGCCAGAAACTCCACATTCTGTGACCTGGATATTGGTTAAGACTGCTGAGTTGTTAGGAATAGATGTGTACATAACACCTGAATCACCACTCAAATGGAAGAGATGGGTGGTCAAAGGTCTTGAAGATCAAACTCCTGTTGAGCTGAGTTCAGATCATTATGATAACAGGACTCCTGATAAAGTTGAGGAATACATTAGCAGTCTTAGGTCATCATACGATGATGCTATACCGGAATATGAACGGATACCACTCGAGAAATTTAAAAAAAAGGAAGGAAGTCTGACCGGAGAAATTAGAACAATTTTATCTCAAAGTTCTCCAAGAGCTATGATATCAAAAAGTCGATCAGCCTTGGAAAAACGTGAAGCTCTGGATCTTTACAAAAAAATTGCCGGTGATTTTCAGTATCCTGAAAGGTACATTGTTTATTTCTTACATTTCCAGCCAGAGAGAACCACACTTCCTGAGGGAAGAAAATATGTTCAGCAATGGCTTGCTATAAGGGCACTGTCTATGTCATTGCCGGAGGATACCAGGTTGGTTGTAAAAGAACATCCGAGCACCTTCAGAAATCACTTTTCTAAAAAAGTAAGATC
>CAZHUP010000552.1:0-1614 GCA_964535495.1 uncultured Rhodohalobacter sp. | reverse complement strand
TCAAACTATTTTTACAGTCAAAGGAAAAAATACCTTTCGCAATTATGTTGATCTCTATTGTACACTTCGCACTACTAACTCCTCATCCAGTTCTACAACAGCCATGCCAATGCCCACAGCTATTTCCTGATCTGGTTGCACATAGCGCAGATCGCGGATAATCACTTTCCAGCCATCGTCCAGTTGGCGCACCTCGTAATACGGAAAACGTACCCAGTTGCGGAGGCCCTGAATATCGGGCGAGTTCAAGGCTGCCTCCACAATTGAGTCCGGCTCCTCAATGGGTATCGGATCACCGATTTGTTCAAAACTTTCCGGTCGCAGCCAGTTCATTCTAAACATGAAATAGTGGGTGTCCGAAGCTGCAATGCCGGTTCGGAGAAGAGACCGTGCCGGTAGCGGATTTGCCATCACCTCCCTGATGTCGGCTCCATTTTCGTTTAGCTGTGCGCGGGCGTGCGAGGCGGTCAATTTTGATCCGGCTATCATGAAAGCGATGTAGAGCAACAGAAGCGCCAGAAGTGTGAATGCAATGGGCTGAGTAGCTCCCCGATGCCGACCCGTCCAGCGGACAATAACAATCGCGGCGAGTCCCGTCACCCATATGATCTTCAGAACGAGTGGAACCATATCTGCGGTGGTAATCAGTGCCGCAACAGCCGTACCGAGCAGAATCCATCCGCTGATACCGACCCACGATTTTGTTCTCGCCAGCACCACGCCGGCTCCGGCAAGAAGCCAGAACCACGGATCAATGATAAAGAGAGTATCGCCGTAGAACCATGTATCGTTGAACGGCATAAACAGGCGGACACCATAGGTGTTCAGCCAGTCCAGCAAAGGATGGCTCCAGACTCCGAGAAATGCGATGCCCAGCAGCATTAAGGGGCGCATGGGAGGACCCTGACGCATGCGATTCCGCCGCTGCATTCTCTTTTGAATGAAGCGATCGATACTAAGCATCAGGCCGGTAAGCAGAAAGGGCCAGATCAACAGAGCCAGAATACCGTGTGTCCATCCCCTGCGAAACCAGAGGGCATAATCGGAACTGATCAGCATGGCCAGAACATCGATATCAGGGATGTTCGCCCCAATTAATAACGTAGCCGTTGCCAGCGCAGTTTTTCGTTTCAGACCGGCTTCGGCCATCGCAGCGCCAAAAAGCGTATGAGCAAGTGGGTCCATGAATGCAGTGTTTTACAGTGATGAATGTTAGATGAACAGGAGAAGAAAAGTGGTTTCTATATCCTTTTAGGTAGATTTTTATAAATGAGCAGACCAATGATAGTTATTCAACAGGGTTTATGAAAAAGATTGAACTGATTCCTTTTATGTTTCAATCCAAATTGGAGGATTCACACTCTTTCAAATTATGTGAAATTGGTGAAATAAAATGTTTCAATTCACATGTTTGACGCAATGAGTAATCAGAGTCCATTTAGCTACAAACGATTACCTGTGATACCCGCTTTAATTTTAGTAAGTTCGTGAATTAATAAAATTTCAAAGGTGACTTAAACCCTCTATTCGAATCGTTTCAAGGCCTGAATCACCACCCAGAAACGGCACATGAGTAAACCGTTCCCAAACAGAGAAACCCCACTTATCAAAGAG
>CAZHUP010000551.1:0-1616 GCA_964535495.1 uncultured Rhodohalobacter sp. | reverse complement strand
ACAGAGTAACACAGAGGAATCCACAGAGTAGCACAGAGTACTATTAAACACTGCGTAACACTGCGAAACACTGCGGTTAGTTTAACCACAGAGGAATATTTAATGAATAATATCAACCAAATAACACATAACATCCTGAATGCTGCTTACAGAATTCATAGCGAACTCGGGCCGGGATTGCTTGAATCAGCTTACGAGCATTGCCTGGCTTATGAATTGCGTGAAGATGGAATCAATGTAGAAACTCAAAAACCGTTGCCGCTTGTATACAAAGAAGTAAAACTGGAGTGCGGTTACCGTGTGGACCTTTTTGTTGAAAATGAAGTGGTTGTCGAGATTAAAGCCACCGATGGAATAAACGATTTACACTTAGCACAAACATTGACATACATGAAGCTGCTGAACAAAGAAATAGGACTGATACTGAACTTTAACGTAACAAGCCTAAAACAAGGAATTAAACGAGTAATTAACTCCGCGTAACTCTGCGGTTTTTTTACCACAGAGTTGCGCAGAGGAATGCACAGTGTCGCACAGAGTAAATTAAACACTGCGTACACCGCGACTCTGCGGTTTTATACCACAGAGTAAATCAGATGAAAATTGATTATAATTCGTTGGTTAGCAAGTTGAACGAATAATTTGAATTTCACTTATTTAAAATCTGAATATGATGAATGATCTTGAATTATATGCAAAACTTGCAGAGTTGCCGGAGGAATTTAAAAAAGAGGCCCACGATTTTGTTGATTTTTTAAAAACAAAAGTGTCGGATAAAGAAGTAAAGAAAAAACGAAAAGCCGGACTGGCAAAGGGCTTGATTGAAATGAGTGAAGATTTTGATGAACCACTTCATGATTTTAAAGACTACCGGTAATGAATCCGATATCACTACTGACACACTGAAACCTGTACATTCTAACAATGAAAATGCTATTTTATAAGCGAATGTTAAACTCACAATTGAGGATCTGGCTATGGTAACAGTTATAAAAAAAGGTAGTTCTGCCGATGAAATTCTCAGAAAAGTAAAAAAGCTTCATAAAAAGGATAAAAATAAAGGCATAAAGAAATTATGTGGTTCAATAAAACTTGATAAAGATCCTGTAGTGTTACAAAAGCAGTGGCGTGATGAGTGGAACTAAGCTTTTATTGGATACAAATATTATTCTTTATTATCTGTCCGGCGATGAAAAACTGGGTCCGTTATTAGAAGACAGTAACCTTTATATCTCAATTATTACCGAAATTGAGTTGATGGGATACAGTGGATTTAAAAAAAAAGATCTGGAAGATGTTCAGAAATTTATAAGCTTTTGTACAGTTAGAGGAGTGAATGAAAAGGTTAAAAATAAAGCGATTCAACTACGAAGAACGAATAAGTTGAAGCTCCCGGACGCGATAATACTGGCAACCGGTTTGGTTTATGAAATACCTTTTCTGACTGCTGATAAAGATTTCAAAAAAGTCAAATCCGGGCAGATTGTAATTTATGAAAGATAGGAAATCAGAGCTGACTGAACAGCTTATTAAATGCCTTGATAATCCTGATCCTGAAATTGATGAACTCTGGAAAAAAGAAGCGGAAAGCCGTATTGAAGCTTACGATGAAGACA
>CAZHUP010000550.1:0-1617 GCA_964535495.1 uncultured Rhodohalobacter sp. | reverse complement strand
CCTTTTTTGTTGAACCATAAAAAGTTTTGATAAATAAAGTAATCAAGGGATTCCATGCTCGTTTTTGTCAAGGAATGAAATCAAATAGCTATCAATCATCAAACCTTATAAGATGCCATCTCTCCATTTGTCCCAGGTTTCGGGCCATAGTGGCATTTGGGTTGCTTCGCGTACGCTGGCGGTTTCCATAACGATCTCTTTGTCCTGAAGAGGCAGCTGAATAGTCTGAGCTTACCTGGTACCTGAATTCAGGAGGTTCAACAGCAAATCCTAGCCACACTCTGTCGCCTCTGAATCCGTAAATTGATGAACCGTCTCGTGGAACTTTCATTTCAATACCGATAGTGCGACTGTCTGTGTTAATTGCAATTTCCATTCCGTCAACTTCTAATTGAGATATATCAACAAAGCCATAGGAGGGATCACCACCGTTAGAGCGCTGAATGATCATTACGCGATCAAATAGCTCCTCGTTTAACCTTTCAATGAGTTCACGGTTTTCAGTTTTGCTCATCCAGTCAGTTTCCCGTGTAAACGTGCTGAAGGCACCTGGGAACTCTCTAAGCAGATTGAAAGTGCCGGGAGGAAAACTTATACCAACACTTTTACGAGTCTCTTCATCATCACTCAGATACACCGTAAAACCTGATCGCCGTACCGAAGTATCTTTGAATCCGCTTCTTATATCGATGAAGAGGTAGAGAAATTCATCATCGTAAGCAGAATAGTAGTTGGCATGATCGCGATCATCGAACAGGGTTTGGTTTGTATTCCAATCTGACAAATTCCCATCAACCGAGATCGGTGCTTCTAATTGAGCGGCATTAAATTGATTGGTGCTTCCACACGATATAACGAATAGAAACATTGGAATAAATAAAAGGTTATGAAAACGGAACGTCATAATTTTTAGTTGAGTAGAATTGAAGATCATATGTAGCGACAGCAATATGTAATCGCTTTGCGGGTTAAAATATTGTAGAGAAATATCGTTATATTTGGACAAATAAAATTTAGCATTTAAAAATCAAACAGATATGCAATTTGGATTTGGAGTAGGTCCTGATACTTCGTGGATGCGCGAAGAACTTACGGATTTAGGTGTAGAAGAACTAAAAACGACTGAAGACGTTGACCGTGTTATGAAGGAATATAATCAAGGAACCATGCTGATGGTTATTAACTCGGTGTGTGGTTGTGCAGCCGGCAATGCAAGACCTGCAGTCGGTCTCTCTTTGGAAAAGACTGATTACAAACCTGATCATCTGGTAACTGTATTTGCAGGGCAGGATAAAGAAGCAACAGCGCGAGCCAGAGAATATTTCAGTGAATATCCTCCATCATCTCCGGCATTTGCATTTTTTGTTGATGGAGAGATTAAAGCGATGATTCCCCGTCATAGAATCGAAGGACGGACAAAAGAAGAAGTTGCCGAAGATCTTCTTATGGTATACAACGCTTTTTCCGGTAAGGAAAACGAGTAATTAAAATCCTTTGGTAAAATAAAAACCTCATCCGATAGAATCGGATGAGGTTTTTTTATATCTGTGAATTTGAGTCTGAACCTCAGTTCGATTATAAGTTCTTTTTATATGATCAAGCAAAAGTCTCCCCTAA
>CAZHUP010000549.1:0-1619 GCA_964535495.1 uncultured Rhodohalobacter sp. | reverse complement strand
TTGAGCTTATTCATGGTTGAAATTAGGTTTTTAGATAGCAAGTAACAAGGGAGGGATGATTTTCATTACTTCTGATTATCCAAATTGTAACGATCGTTTCCCTATGATTATTCATTACTATTTCAAAATCGCATCGATAACGACTACCGTAAGAATCGGTTCCTGCTTCGGTAGCTTTTGATGATTCTATAGCTTGTAAGATTATTTGGCGAAGTATATCAGAGTCTTTTTTGGTGATTCCCAATTTTTTTCTGAACACCCTTGCTTTGTGTTTTCCAACCGGATGATCAGGATTCAGGCAGTAGTCTCTCAATTTTTGAAGATCAATCTCAGCTGATTCGTATCCCGGAAGTTTCATACATTATAATTTTATTGGTATGATCCAAAAATTGCAGTTCCCTTACAGGGATTTTAAAAAAAAATCATAGCCTGAGATATTATTTGTTGGGTGTTTGGTTATAAATAAGTCAGAGCTGAAAAACTTCTCCCCGAAAAAACGGGTCCAGGTATGGCCCGGGAGAAGATTGACTCCAAAGCGTTCCGTTTGACCCACCCCTCTCAGTCTCCCCTCCCTACGTCAAAAAGCGTTCCGCATGGAGGGGAGAGCGGAAAATTGAATACGTAACTTTTAAAATTTGTATTTACGAATAGTTCTTAAGCCATTTTCCAGATCTTCTTCAACAGCATACATAATATCTTCATCATCTCTCACTGCAATGTTTATGACTTCTTTGTCAAGATAAGTTGTTCTTAGATAGTCACCGGTATGTATATCGTAAAAGTCTAACCTGTCGGATCTCAATTTGTAATTATATGCCTGTAAAACAACAATTTCTTCATTAAATATTTCAATATCCAATGTGCTCGTTCTTGATTCCCGCGCTGGTGAAATCATTGTACCAACAGATGTCTGTTCTTTATTCAATTTAAGTCCGTCGATAGGTTGTATTTTTGATCTTATTATCTTTTTCTGATTATTAAAATCATATATCATAATAACCCCATAATTTAACGAACCGTAAACAATTCTTTCATTATCAGAAGCAATTCTTCCCTCGTAGAATAGTGGAGAAGGAATGTCAAGTTGTTCAGTAGGATGAAAATCTCTAACTAATCTCTTTTCTGTGTCGTAGATCCCAAATAAATTCTGATTGTTAGATACTGATTGAAATTTAACAACGAAATAATCACGCATAAAAGATACTTTACTTGGCACACCCTCTTCTAGCCTAAATGATTCCGTTATGTCTCCGTTTTTGTCAAATTTTGAAATTCTTTGGAGCCTTGGATCAACTGCAAGAATATCGTTTTCATCGGATATAGCAATACTTAAAATCGACCTAAACTCTCCAGGTCCAGCTCCATTTCCAAAACCAATCTCTACAGGCAGGGATCTCTCATCTAAATTAATTCTATAAATTTGATTCCGATAAAAATCATAAAATATACCAACATTTTTATGTGCTTTTAATAAGCCGGGAGAGAGCAGGTCAGTATTTTCAAACTCCACCGTTTTAATTGCTTTGACTGAATCGATTGAAAGTTCAATATTCGTTTCCTGAGGAATAATATTAGGCCAAACATCCTCAGTACTTTGAGAAGGACTAATCTCAGCTGTT
>CAZHUP010000548.1:0-1622 GCA_964535495.1 uncultured Rhodohalobacter sp. | reverse complement strand
TCACCCGGATCGAGTAAAAAAAGTTATGATTTCAACAAATGTATCAGGTCAAAAATTATTTGAATCAGATTTTGAGTTGAAATATAGTTTAGAAGAAGGAATTAAGGATTGGTACTCGGAGAACAACTTAAAATTAAGTTGAAACCATATGTTTTCTATAATAATCATGATATGAATTCAGATTCTCAGACCGATGAGTAAACCTAACTGATTACCTACGAGCGTACCATTATCATAAGAAGCTTGAAGAAGTAATGATAAAGGTGTGTTTTTTAATGTTACGGGAAATTCAAAACTTATTAAAGAAGAGAATTGATTTTTAGCTGGATCAAAAGGCTCACCGCGATTTGGAGTGTTATTAGGACTACCCCAATTTCCATAATTTCTACTATAAGTCGCTTTTAGTTTAATATCGATATTTGACAGCAGTAGTTGTACTCCAATATGATGTGCAACAATCCTGTTATTATCTACTCCACGATTATTATCTCTGACTGTGAATAATGGATTCCCAATTGTTCTCAAATTATAAACCCATCCGGTTTCGTATAAGTAATGATTGTAATAGTTTTCTGATCCCTGAAATAAATCTCGGCATCTTTCCGGAAATTCACTACACCGGGTACCATCTTCAAGTATGTTTTCCTCACGCGGGCCATCCTGCCATTTTGTGTACATAAATTCGTAAACAATCTTAGTGATTGGAGTACGGAGTTTTTCATCAATTGATAGGGAAATGCCTGTCAAAGCATCCTGAGGACTTTTAAATTTTAAATTATCCTTCGTTTCTAATGGGAATTGTCTGTATAACTTGATTTGATAATTGTCAAGTTCAATGAAAGCTCCAAAATCCCAAGCTCCAAGATGATCTCCCAACATGTAGTCTCTTTCACCAGGGGGGGCATTTTCATTTCCACCAACTGCAATCGCTACACGGAAAAAATCTTCTAAGGTTGAGGGAATATCACCTAATTCCGGATGAGTACCTCCCCATTTGGCATAGTGTGCAATTCCGCCATACAAGTTCAATGGAAAGTCCCCTCCAAAACGTGCATGCCCAATTTTTTCATGGTACAAAACATTTTCTACAAGTCGTCTGCTGCCCAGCCACCCATGAGCCATATGACCCCTTATTTGCACAAAATCCCTTGTAAACGGAATCGAGGTCCAGTCCGCCAGCCCGGCCCGAATCTGTGGAATCGGCGTGGCATTGGTACTCACCCCCAAAGATCCCATCCCCAATTTCTCATCATGAATAGGGGATGTGTTATGAAACCGCCCCGCCTGCAGAAATAGCCCATATCCATCCAGCCGCAGATATCCCTGGTTGAAGGATACGGTAGATTGGACTCCCGGACGGGCGATAAAGTCAGCACCATAAGAGAGAATTAGGTTATTCGTTAATTGGTTATTCGTGCTGTGGGCCTGTAGCCTTGTAAGAAACTGGCTGCCTTCGCTGGAGAACATCCCGTGCCGGTTGCTTTGGAGCCAAAACGGGGTGGTGCTGGAGGAGCTGACGATGCCGGTTGTTTCGAAGCTTAATTCTGGTGCCGAGAACTGGGCATGAGTTTGGGTAGGGAGGATGATGAGGGAGAGAAGGAGTGACAGAGAGATGGAGAGAA
>CAZHUP010000547.1:0-1622 GCA_964535495.1 uncultured Rhodohalobacter sp. | reverse complement strand
GAGATCCGCTTCATGGTGTATCGGTTTACTTTCTGATGGTTTCATTAATATCTGTGATTGTCTGATTGTGGATGGTTTTAAAGTATTACCAGTACCCCTCCACGAGCTATCAGAGCTGAACTTGAGCCTATCGTCTGCCGGATGGTGTTAGAATTCTCTCGATCACTTTACGTTCGAAATATTTACGTCTCCCCTGTAGCCGAAGGCTTGGAATGAATCTATTGTCTCTCTGACTCAGATTACTTCGGTTGAGAATCGTACGCTGATCGATTCCGAACTCTGATTCAATCTGCTGAGCCGTTAGATATTTTGAGTTGTTTGGTTTGTCTTTGATTGCACTAAGAGCCAGATCTAATTTCTCCTCAATATGCTGTATTCTTCTTGCATATTCGCGGATGATATCCAGGTCTCGCAGCATGGTGAGGACGTCATCGTTTTTCTTATTAATGTTCATTTTTTATCCTTTGGTTTAGTTGTTTGTTCGTTAGTGAACAGACCAAAGAAAAGACACTTGTGAACAGAATTCACGGATTTGAAACCAAATTGCACATAACTGTTTTATGAAGATGGGCTATTTTCAGGGCCAGAATAAAACAAATTTTTTGAGCCAATTTTTATCTGTTTAATCAGCATTAGGATGGCTTACAGCTGTAATCTGTTTTACTCAATCCGGAACAGTTTTTCTATTTGACGTCAAGTTATTTTAAGAGTGTCCCCCTTTGAAGGGGGCAATGGGGGATGATAGTTAGTGAATTATTACTCAAATGATAAATATCTGAGTCATATCAACGATCTGAGGATCATCCCCCTCGGCTCTTACGACCTCTGCCCCCTTCGAAGGGGGACTTTTAATTCCATCATTCTTGTCTTGAAATGATGTTGTCTATCGATGCAGTTTTCTTTTAATCTTATTCCGAACCGCATTCCTGAAGCCATTTTCATCTAACAGATAAACCGGATTAGATAAAATTTCGTAACCACTCACAGCTTCATCCACCAGTTCGTCCGTTGTTTGCTTAGCCTTTAGCGGATTCACGATGTTCTGCTCTTTCACAATCAGCATCTCATCAATCAAGGCATCCAAATTCAGTACTCTCTTTTTAAATCGATACACTCCTTTGATTTCAGCGATTCGTCTTGCGTGCTCAATAGCCTCATCGATTGTAGCGAAACGAAGAAATTTCCCCAGCTTTCCTTCCAGACGATTCAGATTAGTCCTGGAAACTCCAAAGAGTGTGATCTCATGCTGATTACTTCTCAATTCTCCTGCTTCTTCAAATACGAGTACTTTGTTAACAAAATCAGATCGCAGGTAACTAAGAATAATGGGATCTGTCAAATCTGTACTCTTGAAGTACAGAGTTTCAACATTCAGCCGGTTTATTGACTCCTTACAAAATTCAGTCGTGCCCTTTGCAATTGCTTCAATTTGTTGCTGGTAAATCTCCAAAATTGCATCAATCCTGGCAGCATCAAATTCACCGCGTTTAAAACCATCCAGATCTCTTAATGATTTTTCAAACAGAGGTTCATATCGATCTACAGCTTTAAAGTAGTGTTCCGATAGTCTGAAAATTCTCCAGATCCGCTCTTTATCCCATTCATCCAAAAGGTTGGGGCGA
>CAZHUP010000546.1:0-1625 GCA_964535495.1 uncultured Rhodohalobacter sp. | reverse complement strand
GATTTTCGAAATGAGGGAATGGATCTGAAATTTCTGATTCCTGAAGTAATTATTTACAGGCAATTCAGCTCTAAGTTTGTCAGTTCTTTGTCAATTCTTGATGTAATGATGTTTAATTCAGTTGATGAAATAAAACAGATGCTTGATCAGTATAAATTAATTAACTAAACATCAGGGTATTGATTGAGAGCACAAAATGTGTATAATACTTGCATGACATCTTCAAAAGAGCCTATTGCAATAAGGGATCAAACATGGCCTGATAACATACAGCCAAAGGTGAGCATTGGCTGTATTACCTATAATCATGAAGAATTTATCAGAGATACGATTGAAAATTTTTTAAATCAAAAAACAACGTTTAAAGTTGAGATTCTGATTCATGATGACGCATCTGAAGATAAAACAGCAGAAATTATTAAAGACTATGCTGAAGAGTGGCCTCATCTTTTTTCTTTAATTCTGCAAACAGAAAATCAATATTCCAAAGGTAAGCAGCCGGAGGTTATAAATCTGAGGCGGGCAAAAGGTAAATATATTGCTTTCTGTGAAGGAGACGATTACTGGACAGATCCATTGAAACTTCAGAAACAGGTTAATTTTTTAGAATCAAATCCTGACTATTCAGTTTGTGTTGGAGGGTTCAGAAGTTATATAGAATCTGAGAACAGAATAGACGAAACTTATCTTTACTCGTTTGAGGGTGAATCTGAAGTGGGATTTCCTTTTACTTTGGAAGAGATGAAGCAGACCTGGCTCACAAAACTGTTGACAGCTCTTATTCGCAGTGATGTTTTAAAGAGCTTTGATCCTTCAGTGTATCAGCACTACAGAGATATCCACTTATTTTATCATCTGATTAAAGGCTATAAAGCCTACTACTTTAAAGAGATCTTTGGAATTTACAGAGTGCATCCCGGTGGAATTAACAGTATGAAACAGGGTGTTGTAAACAGCCGTGCAGTATATAATTGTTACAAAGAGCTATATGAACAAAACAGGGATGATTTTACAAGGCACATGTATTTGAAAAGTACTCTTGAATTGTTTAATTACAATCTATATCACAGTCACGAGAATTCCAGCTTTAGTAAAAATTTTCAGTTATATCGTGAAGCTGTACTGTTAGTGAGAAATTTAACTGAAGTTAAATGGCTTTTTACAGTTTTTGTAAAGACAAGTTTAAAAGAAAAGATAAAGATAAAGATGAAGCTTGGGTAAGCTTACTAGCTTACTAAAAATATTGCTAAGATTTAGTTGAGCTGATTTTTCAAGTAAAAGTCAAAACTTTCCCCTCAGGAGATGCTAATATTTTGAACACAGAGCGCACCGGACATAGCGTACAACAAATATGTAAAATGTTGAAGTGTGTTCTGTATTTGAGGAGGGTTAATTTTGCGTTCCTGACTTCAAAATGCAATCAAATGGTTATTTAATGAGTCCTGATCTTCCTCCCGAGAGAGTGGGAACTTGTTATAAACAAATGAAATTTTTAAAACAAACCCCGGTTTAAAGGGTTAAAAAAGTAATTAACAACAGGACTGACTGATGAAAAAATGGATTCTGATAATATTTTTAATGTTTTTAGTGCATAACACAGCTAAATCACAAGCGAAAGAGGTGCT
>CAZHUP010000545.1:0-1630 GCA_964535495.1 uncultured Rhodohalobacter sp. | reverse complement strand
TCTATCCGGGTTTGATTTGTTCTTGATGCTTCACCATATTCACTTTCAGGAAACCGTGATGTATCAGAATAATCAAGTACGTCGCGCAAAGCAATAAATGCAACCGGGCTGGTTTCGGCTCTTTTATAGAAGGAATAGCGATGAGAAAATTCAGCCGCTTCTTTATAGTCATCATGCAATTCTTTCAGCTCCCATCCGTCAAGTCCACGGTCAACGCTCGCAATGGATGTCCAGTAGTAATTCAGGATTTGATTGAGCTTCGCCCTGGGTATGTCGGCCCATCTGGTGTCATTAAATTCTCCTCTTACAAACTCCGGATTTCCTCCCCAGCGGCCTGTATTCCCAAAGAAATGATCGCGTTGTTCATTGTCCTGATCCTTTTCATTGGGGGTCATATAGCCAATGGCAATGGTAAATTGCTGCTTGCGTAACTGACAATTGTAATTTTCTTTCATCCAGGCACCGTAAAGCATTTCTCCCTGTTTCCCTTCTCCCCTTCCCACCAACTCGCCGGGATCAGATCCATCATAGTCGTCAATGTTCCATAAAAACATCACATCAGATGTACTTTCATGGCGCTCAAAAGCCGAAGTAAATGCAATGGTCATTTTTTGCATAAAGTCCACATATTCTTCTTTCGAGATGATATATTGGGGATCATCAGGGATGGCTTTATAAAGCTGCCGATCGCCGGTAAAGCCAAATCCTGGCTGCACAAAAGCAAGCCTTTCTGCAAGATCAGGCCCGTAACCGGCTATTGAAGCTGCCAACGTATCAAATAAAGCTATGATATACTTTTGGTAATCTTCATTAAGGTAATATGGATATCTATTTTCATGGGTGTGTACCAGTGGTACCCCATTATCGTACAACCATTCCGGGGAATGTGGCCCTGTCCACAACACGAAATACCAATAGGAATCAGTTGCTTCAGCGGCCTCAAGGTTTCTTTTGATTGCGGAAAAGTCATAAACTCCTTTTTGTGGTTCCAGATTGCTCCAGAATTGACGGCCTGATATGCCGGCAAAATCGATTCCCATGGCTCTAACATCGTGAGGATCATTGCTTAAATTAAACCAAAACCCGGCCCAGGGAGGTGGTTCAGAGAAATAATCATAAGCTTTTTCAGAAGCTTCGGAGCCAGGATTTACTTGCGCAACAACTGATAAATTCGTAAAAAGCATAAAAGGTGTTATTAAACCTATTAACAGTATCTTCATTTTTTCTGTTTTTTTTAATTATTCAACATATGCTGGTACAGAGTAATTCAGCAACTATTTTTGTATCAGTAATTTACCTTTGAATTTGCCTTTCTCTATAGTAGTTTGCATCAATGACTTTATTTCGTTTAGCACTATTCTGTATTTTGGATTGCCGGCGAGATTATGGAACTCATCCGGCTATCCGGCAATGCCCTCTCCTCGCCGTGTATTCCCTGAAAAACAAACAGCCTGGAAATTTGACGGTTTCAGATACGCAATATTCGCCCTTAGCGCGATTGCAACTTCGCAGCCAACTCGCGGAACGAATCCTGCCCTTGATAAATCAGTATTGTAGAGTGGCGGGGCTCAAGGAAAACCGGTTGGCTAATACCGAAGTGCGTTACGTCATACTCTTTGGGTTCATCGCC
>CAZHUP010000544.1:0-1638 GCA_964535495.1 uncultured Rhodohalobacter sp. | reverse complement strand
AAAATACGCCGGGACTCCGGTCGAAATGACAGTAGCGCTGTTTTAGAGGGGCGCGGCGCTTAAGTTTCCTACCCAGTACAATGAACTATTTGCGCCGCGATGATGGCGCTTTCCCCCGTCTCCGTCACCCCCTCTCTCCGTCACTCCATCTCTCAATCTCAAAACCCCGGTCCCCCGTCCCCGGTCTTCGGTCTTCAGTCCATAAACCTCACAATCCCTGCTTTTACAACATTCTTAACATTCTGCCAAACCAGTTTTTAGTGTTGAGTGATTAGTTTTGAGTTCCCCGTCTCTCCCTCACCCACTCACTCCCTCACTCCATCACCCACTCTCACTCTCCCAGTCGCACCTTCACCAAAAAGCCTACCTAAACCTTTCCTGATAACCCGGGTTCTTCTGCATGATTTGTCTACTTTCCGGCCAGTTTTTAACAAACCAGATCATGAATTTGGTGGGATTGATTTTATCCTGAAGTAATTTCTCTCTTCGCTGCTCAAACTTGGCTGGCGATTCAGGGTCACTCAGTATTTCGATTGACTGATTGATGATCTCATCTATCTCTCTTAACTGAAATACCAGACCGTACTTCTCTTCAAGTTCAGCGCAATTTCCAACCTTTAAACTATTTACATAGATTGCCGGTGTTCCCAAGATCGCAGCTTCGGTTGCCGTTGTAGAGCCCTCACCCACATAGAGGCTGGCATGAGACAGTACATCATGAAAATGAGAAGGGTTGATTTTTAACCTGTACTGCTCCAACTCTTCCGGAAGCTCCCCTTCTGATGAGATGAAAACTTTGCACCGGGCTGAAAGTTTTTCAACCATCTTTATTTTGTCTTCGACAGAAAACCCTTTTTGGCCTATATCGTGATTGGCATTCCAGGATACAAACCTGATCACTGCAAATTGTTCTTCGGGGCTGATTTTAAGGTCATTTAAAACCGTGTTATTAGCAGCATAATACTCGGGGTGCAGATAGCACAACTCCATGTAGCTTTCAAAGAAAATCTGGTTCTCCTCTTTCTCTGTCAGGTAATAAGATGGTGATAGCACAACATCCGTAAATGGGCGGTATAGCCGATGGGCCCAGACTGCATGTTCTGTATCATCAAAAGAGATATGAGGCTTGCGCATAATTCTTGAGACATGTGCCGCGTAAGGTGAAGCAAACGACATGAACAGATCCGGTTTAAATTTTCGGGCGTGCCTGTAGATAGCAATGTCTGTTGCGGGCAGCTTTAGCAGTTTTGTAATTATATTACCGCCGCCCCGGCCCCTCTCCGCATACTTAAATTTCAGATCCTTCATTAATGCCAAAGACGCTTCCTTATCCCTCACGGTAAAGAAAAGATCGTGACCCTCTTTTATAAAACTGTCCGCAAAATTTTTAAAATAGTGTACGTGAGCAGGATGACCGATGTCGATGAATATTTTCATAAATGCTAATTACCTTGAACTATTCTAAAAAGGTAAAGGGATATGTTCTTCCCTAACCAAAAAACTTCTTTTCCCGGACTTTCGGGGATTAATCTCATCCACAATGTCGATTTCTACCTTCGCTTTATCCCCAAAATAATCTGACCAATACGTATCTATTTTTTTCATATCTGCATCCGTGAAGTTTTTATTCACAACCAG
>CAZHUP010000543.1:0-1640 GCA_964535495.1 uncultured Rhodohalobacter sp. | reverse complement strand
AAAGTATGGTCATATGCCTTCACCTGGGTAGAAGACCTCAGCCGCCCAAAAGGATACGAAACAGCTTCAGAATAGAAAGGCCGGCGTTTATATTGGGAACAATTACAACCAGCCCATTCATTCTAGCTCGCTTTGAAAGACATCCATTCCAGCAGAACTTTGAACAAGGAATTGTGCCCGGACACTCCGGATACTTTGATATGTAGGGTTTAACGAGAGATAGAAAAAACTTAAAAATAGAACAATACATTGTTTAACATAAATTTCAAGCTTTCCATGATAGATTTTTGTTCGTTTCAGGCTTATATATATAATATGAGATGAAAGTGAAGACGAAAAAAACACAGCGATAAAACAAAAGATTAAAGAATGTTCAAAAATTATTCGAAAAATCCAATTATTATGAAAATAAAGAGAATCATTGTCATCTCAGTTGTGCTAACCCTTTTTTGCTTTAATACTTATGCACAAAGAGACAGAGATCAGCGGATACCCCTGATCGGCACTCCGGCGCCTGCTTTCAAAGCACCATCCACCAATGGACTGGTTTCATTTCCTGGTGATTTTGGCAAAGACTGGAAAATACTTTTTGCCCACCCGCGCGATTTTACCCCCGTTTGCTCATCTGAAATTCTAGAGCTTGCTTACCGGCAGGATGAGTTCAGGGAGCTGGGGGCGCAACTGCTTGTAATTTCCGTTGACAGGATGGCTTCGCATAAAAGCTGGAAAGCAGAGCTGGAATCCATCCCTTACAAAGGCCGCAACCCGGTAAAAATTGACTTCCCTTTTGTGGTGGATAGTGCTGCGGTGATCTCTCACAGCTATGGCATGATCGACTCCAAAACCGGAAGCGGGCAGAGCATCAGGGGGGTATTTTTCGTGGATCCCGACAACGAGATCAGGGCATTTCACTTTTACCCCAGCGAAGTTGGCCGCAGCACAGACGAAATAGTTAGAACTCTGAAAGCACTACAGGCACAACAAAGCCGCGATAATATCGTAATGCCCGCCAACTGGCAACCGGGCGATGATGTAATGATACCCATTCTCACCAAAGAGGACAAGGAAGAACTGCAAACGCCCGAATCAAAAATCCACTTTATCAACTGGTATATGATTTTCAGGAAACAAGACTAACCACTTAAATAAATATTGAACTATGAATAATTTGAAATACACAATCATTCTCCTTATTATTTTTCCATTCTTAAGCAATATGCTGATGGCCCAGCAGAACCAGACGCAAATAAGCGGATATGTCTTTAATCCTGACAATGAACCGGCCATGTATTCAACCGTAGTGTTGCTTAATAAAGATTCGGTGCTTGTGAAAGGTGCATTTAGCCAGGAAGACGGATCATTTGTGCTGGAGAATATTACTTCAGGAAACTATTTTGTGCAGATCCGGAATATTGAATTCCAGATCTACATCTCAAATCTTATAAATGTTGAACCTGGCCAGGTGATAGAACTTGAACCTATTTACCTTTCTCCGGCCGTAAACCAGCTTGGTGAAGTTGTGGTTACTGCCGACAGGGCCCTGATAGAAATTCATCCCGACAAGATGGTATACAATGTATCGGCCAGCGTTAATGCTTCCGGAAACAATGCACTTGAACTGCTGGGGAAAGCACCCGGGG
>CAZHUP010000542.1:0-1641 GCA_964535495.1 uncultured Rhodohalobacter sp. | reverse complement strand
CTGAATATTCAAGTCCTTGAAACTGATGATGAAATTGTGAAAGAGAAACTGACCGACAGTATGTTTAGGATACAGACGGTCGCTAAAATTCACGACATCATCTATCATGAAAAACATTTTTCAGAGATAGATTTTTCGATCACACTAGAAAAACTCATTCACTCCATCAGAGAGGTGTTTCTGGACGGTAAGAGCATTGACGTACAATTAGATCTTGATGCTGTCTATTTGGATATGAAGCACGCCATCCCGTTCGCGCTAATTGTAAACGAACTGGTTACCAATATCTTTAAACACGCATTTAAGGGAAAAGAGAGTGGAAAAATCAATGTACATATCTATCAAAAGGAGGCTCATATTCACTTCAAGATTGAAGATGACGGAGTCGGCATTCCGAAAGATTTCAACCTGAAAAAGAGTAATTCGTTGGGAATTCAAATGATTCTTATGCTGAGCCAGCAGATAAATGGTGAACCGGCATTTGATAATAATAAACCGGGCACGCGGTTCTTGCTCAAGTTTCCTGCAATCTTTTAATCTTCTACTTGAGTAAAATCCACATGTTCCGCTCTGCCGGTGGTTACATAAAATCCGGATACTCTATCTGAATCGTTTCTGAAAAATTCAAAATCCCACGAACCCGCTTTCCACTTGTCTCTCTCCTCTTCATCCATTTTACCGTTGGGGCTTAGTCTTCGCTCCAAGAGCAGGTTTCCCTCTTCCACTTTTAATACATATTCAGCAGGTAACTCGTCATTTATATAAACCCCTTCATATTCTGACAAGTATTCATTAAAACTGTCCTGAAGCAGAACATCAGCTATCTGATTATTCAGGTCCCCGGGATCTGCATCAACGCGATTACACAGGGTAACCATTGAATAGCCATTTGCAGGGTATCGTGTATAGTTGGTTTTAAAACCGCGAAATGATCCTCCGTGACTCACCATTTCACTTCCTTTTCTCAGGTTTACCCTCAATCCTTTTCGGTAGTCGATCTCTTCTCCATCCGCAAATGTGGGAGCCACCATTCTCTGTTTCAGCTCCACAGACTCTTCCAGCGTAATTCCACCTTCCCAACTTAGGTTTCCATACCAGAACTGCTCCCACTTTTCCCAGTCTTGAAGTGTTGAATAGAGCCCTCCTGGCCCCACTCCCTGAAAGTTACCGGGGTAGGATCGGCGAAACTCTCCGTTCGAAACTGTATGACTTATAGCACGGTTGGGCACGATTCGGGTTCGATCGTCATGAAAATGTGTGGAGTTCATACCGAAAGGTTCGAAAAACTCCCTCTTCACAAATTCAGGGAAACTAATTTCACTGATTTCCTGAACCAGAAAAGCCAGCGTAGTGTATCCACTGTTTGAGTAAGAGAAATCAGTCCCCGGTTCAAACATCAACTCCTCTCCCTTTTTGATCACTTCCATATAATCTTCCAGATCCATCACATCGTTGATATCCATGCCGGCTATACTCATCAAACCGTAAATATCGGGCAGACCCGATGTATGGTTAAAGAGATGATGAATCTGTACTTCGGAAGCCCATTCCGGCCAATTTTCCACATAATCCAGGACATAAGCCGTCTCATCCAGCTCCCCTCTAATAATCAAAAGATCAGCCGCAGCTGCTGTAACATGT
>CAZHUP010000541.1:0-1646 GCA_964535495.1 uncultured Rhodohalobacter sp. | reverse complement strand
TAAAATTAGAAGCGAGACAGGAAAAATAGATTTTGCAGGCAAAAGCAACACTCAGAAAATGGATAGCCCCCTACTATAAAAATTTAAGAGGCTGGAGGACCGATCGGAAAATTATCGTCATCGAATCGGACGACTGGGGAAGCATTCGGATGCCGTCCAAAGAGGTGTATGAGAAGTGTTTAAAAGCCGGATATCCTGTAGATCAAAATCCGTATGAACGTTACGATAGTCTTGCCAGTGAATCAGATCTGGAACTACTTTTTGAATTGCTGAGTAAATTTAAAGATTCAAATGGCAAAAACCCTGTATTCACAGCAAACGTTCTTACAGCAAACCCGGACTTTGATAAAATAAGAGAGTCCAATTTTAAAGAATACCATTACGAGCTCGCTACTGAAACGCTGAATAAATACCCGGAGCACTCAAAATGTTTCGATTTGTGGATGCAGGGATTAGAAAGCGGTCTGTTTTTTCCGCAGTCGCATGGCAGAGAGCATTTGAATAGCGCACTTTTTATGGATGCACTTCAAAAGCATGACCGGGATGCACATTTTGGCTTTATGCATAATATGCCGGGATCTGTTCCTAAAAGTAAGAAGGCGGGTAGAAATGATTTTGTAATTGCATTGAAGTATTTCAACCAGGCGGACAAAGAGCTCAAGAAATCAATATTTGTTGAGGGTCTAACGCTTTTTGAAACATTGTTTGGATACAAATCTGATTCATTTATACCTCCTAATTACTGGTGGAGCCCGGATTTTGATGAGGCTGCACGCAGAAATGGTGTAAGATATTACCAGGGGAACAGAGTGATGATGGAGCCCGGCCTGAATGGGAGGAATGTTCGTCACACGTACACATTTGGAGAGGAAAACAAATTTGGGCAGCGATATCTTATAAGAAATACGTTATTTGAGCCATCTCTCTTCAGGATGAAAATCGATGATCCGGTAGGAGAGTGTCTGCGAAATATATCTATAGCGTTTAAGATGAAAAAACCGGCAATCATTTGTAGTCATAGAATTAATTATGTGGGCTTTATTGATCTAAAAAACAGGGATACCAGCCTTCGGTTATTGAATGAACTTCTTACACAAATCACAAAAAGATGGCCCGAAGTAGAATTTATGACTTCAGCACAGCTTGGCATGCTGATATAAAGTGGACAATGAGTTTATGTCAATTAATACATCTGTTTTGTCAGGGATATTGATGAGGCGTTGATTCCGGCGCCCCGAGGCGGGGAGTGGTGCAAAATCAATGGTTGGGGCATAGTGCAAGGTTCAAGGTTCAGGGTACAGGGTTCAAGGCACCCCGGCATCCGCCGGGGCCGGAAATACACCGTCAGGGTACTGGGTTCAAGGCTTAGGTTGCAGGATACAGGGTGTAAGGTGTAGGTGCAGGTCCCCCGGCATTTGCCGGGACTGGATCATAGAACTTACCTGATCAAAGTGCATATCGAAGCAGGAGCTTCGATTCACGTAGCGGTGTCAACGCCTTGCGAAGGTGCAATGGCCCAAATTTTTGCAAAAAGATTAAAATTGCCGGAATGTTTAAAGGACTTTTAGGCCTAAGCCGATAGTATAATTACAGGCCGGAATTGACACCGGATTTAAACCGCTAATTTCTTTGGAACATTGTTTGAC
>CAZHUP010000540.1:0-1649 GCA_964535495.1 uncultured Rhodohalobacter sp. | reverse complement strand
ATCGAAGAATCTGAAACCCTTCCTGAAACCAATCGCGGAGAAGGCGGATTTGGAAGCACAGGTGTAAAGTAGCTTCTATTGAAAAGTAAGTTAAAGCCATATCTGGATTTAGTAAGTCAGAATCATAACTACAGACGGCTGTGGCTTGCTCAGATTATATCCAATTTTGGAGACTGGTTCGGTATTCTGGCAGTCTATGCCATTATTCAGCGATATAGCGGCTCGGAGCTTCTGCTGGGTCTGATTATCGTGGTGAAAATGCTCAGTCTGGCCTCTTTTTCTCCAATTGCGGGATATATCACTGACCGCTTTAACCGCCGGCAGCTGATGATCTGGTGCGATATTATTCGGGGCATTATTGTATTGGGCTTTATCTTAATCACGTCAGAGTCACTTCTCTGGCTTGCTTACCTGTTGATCGCCATTCAGATGGCTTTTTCAGCTGTTTTTGAGCCGGCTAAAACCTCTTCCATTCCTAACGTTACCTCACCCGCTGAACTGGTGAATGCCAATATTCTCTCCGCCGCATCCTGGAGCATTATTTTTACATCGGGAATGGCAATTGGAGGTTTTGCAACCGAGTGGCTGGGAACAGATCTGGTATTTGTGATTAACGGCCTTACCTACATCTTTTCATCCTGGTTTATTTACAAAGCAGATATCCCGCAGAAGATGATGTCTGCCGAGGAGAAACACCGCACCAGAAACCCTCTTCATGGAATACAGGACGGCATCAAGTATTTGCGAACCAATAAAAATGTATTGAGACCAACCCTGGCAAAAGGCACATTTACGATGTGTGTGGGTGCCCTGGTCTATATGCTGATTATTGTCGCTGAGGATGTTTTAATGATGGGCAGTATCGGCCTTGGAATTCTTTATGCAGCAAGAGGAGTCGGAACCGGAATTGGCCCGGTTGTGGGCAGAAGAGTTCTGAAAAGCGAAAACACCTGGGTGAAGGGAATGGGCTTTTTTATGATCATTGCCGGATTGATGTACGCTTTTGTCAGCTATTCTGAACATCTGATTTGGATGGGACTGTTTGTGATGCTGGCTCATATGGCATCGGGCTCGAACTGGGTGATGAGTACGGTTCTTGTGCAGAGGCGGGCACCGGATCAATACAGGGGGCGCGTATTTAGTTTGGAGTGGCTGCTGTTTACGCTGGCACAGTCTGTATCGGTAACGGTTGCAGCACTTATACTGGAGTTTGATATTCTCTCGCTCAGGGAGACGATGGCTCTCTTTTCCGGATTGCTTGTAGTGTCCGGGATATTCTGGCTGTTTAAAATTGCACCGGCCGAGGAGAAGGAACATAGAGATCAGAAAATGAATAGCGAGGCAGTGCGTTTTTAAATCGAATCAGTGAAGAGTTTTTTATTCGGGACGGGCTCGCCGTTCCTCACAGAGGAGATTTCTTGTGATCATATAACGGATTGGCAAATAAGCGGCGGGACTAAAAACTCTCCATGACCCGAAATCCGGAACCCGTCCGGTTGAGCCGCTGGTTAACCAACCTTGTGCGGATCGTCTGGTATCATGTGTCTTGTATGCCAGATGGTCAGCATATCAATTTGATTGGTTTTTAATTCATAAACCAACCGATAATTTCCGTGGATGACCTCTCTGATTTCAGGACGTCTGAATTC
>CAZHUP010000539.1:0-1653 GCA_964535495.1 uncultured Rhodohalobacter sp. | reverse complement strand
CTGGGGGCTAGCCCCCAGATGATTTTTCAAAACCGTTTCATTTTCTAATCTGTCAAGTAAAAGACAACTTTAAACCATGCCCGATTTTCGATTCCAAGGAGTGAATGCTCAGGGAAAACTCGTCAAAAGCGAGTTTCAGGCGCCCAATAAAAAGGTTGCCAAAGCAAAGGTCGAGGATATGGCCAAATCCCGCAGGTTATCTATCCGCTCCCTGGATCAAAAATCTATTTTTCTTTTCAAAATCCGTCGAAATGGAAAAACACCCATCCAGGGAGAAAAAGAGGCCTATAACAAGGAAGAGCTTGAGCGGGCACTCATCAAGATGGGGTACAAGGTCGAATGGGTCCGCAAGAAATGGTTTGATTTTAAAGGGGGAGTTCCAAATAACGAAATAGTAACGTTTATACGGCTTTCATCCGACTTATTAAAGCAGAAACTGCCATATGATCAAATACTGACACTACTATACGAAGATACGCAGAATAAAAGGCTGCGTGAGATCATAAAGGAAATCCAAAAGGATTTAAGAGACGGTAAGGAAGGTCATGAAGTGTACCAGAAACATGAAGCTGTTTTTGGTAAATTTGCATGTTACATGCTTAGTGTGGCATCCACCAGTGGTAACATGGCCCAGGTTTTTGAAAGTACCGCCAAGTTTATGGAGCGGGATGCGCAATTCAAGAAAAACATGCGCAGGGCATTGTTGATGCCTGCAATTGCTTTCCTTTCTGTGATTGCTGTACTGCTGTTTTATGTGGGTTACATTTTTCCAGCTATGGCAGAGATGTTTCTGGAGTTTGATATCCGCCTTCCACCGATGACGGCAGCAACATTGGATGTAAGTAACTGGCTTCAATCGAACTGGATTATCATTACGCTTGCATTTGTTTTGCCCATTGTAGGGTTTGTGATGTATATACGAACTCCCCAAGGGCGATTATGGTTTGATAAGAACCTGATACACATTCCCGTGATGGGGGATCTCATGCACAAAACCAGTATTGAAATCTTCGCACGAGTGTTTTATACCCTTTACAGTGGCGCCGGACAGAATATCGAAGTAATTCGTGTCGCATCTGAGGCGTGTCGGAATTCACACATCGAAAAGCAAGTCAAGGATATTTCTATTCGCATGATGCTGGAAGATGGTGCCGGATTGATTGAATCCATGGAGGCGACTAAAGTCTTTCCGGAAACAGCATTGAGCCGATTCCGTCTGGGTGCCGAATCGGGTGCACTTAAAGATAACGCCAGGCAGCTTGCCGACTACTATGAGGTTCAGACAACCTACAAAATGGATGCGGCCATTGACGTAATAAACCTTGGTATCAATTTGACCATCCTGATCGTTCTTGTATTCATTACGATTGTTTCTTCTGAAGCAGCACTGATTTCACCGAATTGATGCCCCAACCCATTTAATTCTTAATTGAAAAAGAGATATGAGCACGGCTGTTAAATTTAATGTTGGACGACGCGTTGGGGATCTCCTCGTGAATAAGGGGGTAATCAATACGCAGCAGCTGGACCGTGCCATAGAGATTCAGTCCAAAGAACCACAGTCCGTCAGGCGTCGGTTGGGCAATATCCTGATTGAGGAGATCGGTGCGGACCGGCATGAAGTGATGCGCACCATCAGTGAGCTTTATGCCT
>CAZHUP010000538.1:0-1664 GCA_964535495.1 uncultured Rhodohalobacter sp. | reverse complement strand
TCAGAACAGAGATCTGAGAAGGGTATTGGTGCATGGTTTTGACCGCCGACGCTCTCTCAATCAATGGTTTAACGGTAGAGGAAGCGTTCTGGCAGGCCCGTTTACATCATCATCGCCCAACTACAATCCATCTCTGCAGGTAATGGAATATGATGTTGACAGAGCTAAAGAACTATTGAGACGGGCTGGCTTCAACACTGACAGACAAGGAAGAGCACTTGATCATGACGGAAATCCCATCAGGCTCAATCTTCTGGTTAAGCAGCAACTTGTCACCGGCATGAGTAACGTCATACAGGATTTTATTGAGCAGATGAAAGCTATTGGCATAGATGTGAATGCTCAATTTGAAATATCCGAAAGGTATGAGAGACGTTTATACTTTGAAAAAGACTTTGACCTGGCATTAATGGAATGGGTCATTAATCCTGTTTATGACGTCAGTCATCTGTTTATATCTGATAATATTTATCCGGGTGGACACAATGTCATGAGCTACAGAAACAGCCAAATTGACGAGTTGTTTGAAGAATATCGCAACACAGATGCCACAAGAAGGTTACGGAGATCGCAAATCATGTATGAAATCCAGAATATCCTGGCAACGGATATCCCATGTATTTTTCTATTTAACTTTGATCAATATGCCGTATTCAGCAACAGGTTCAGTTACACTTTAATTGATCCTTTTGCTTTCTTTACCTTCGTCAATGAGTGGGAAATTCTTGATTATTATGAGTAATGATAGAACCAAAAATGTTCTGTATTTACTTTTAAAAAATGCAGCGGTTTTTTTTATCAGCCTATTCATAATATGTCTGTTACTTGCCCTAGTACCAGATACCGCCATACCCTCAGAGATATCCTATTTCGAACGTGTCAAAGATTATCTCACCATATCCTATCTTTTCAGTTATGATTATTCCGTCAGTGGTAACTTCCTGATATCAGAACTTATACTTCACGGTTCAAAACTTACCTTTACTCTGATATTTCTTTCTTTACTAATCGTACTGATTATAGCTTTACCTGCTGGTTTATTAGTCGCCTCTGAAAAGAATGCGATGTTTCAGAAGTTATTTGCCGGAACACTGAGCCTGCTATCCCCCATACCCATACTCATCTGGGCTTCTTTGTTAATGTTGCTGGTATTTGTGTTTGGCAATATGGTACCCCTCTATATTGATTTTGAGGATGGTGATTTTCGTACAAGGATGTTCGTTCTACTGATACCTGTTGCCGCAATTGCCCTAGGAGACGGGATCCTTTTGGATTTCTACAATAAAATCCGCGACGAAACAAGGAAAGTAATGAATGAGCCCTGGCTGAAAGCTGTCAAGGCCAGAGGACTGCCAATTTACAATCACGTTTTGCGAGCATTATTACTCCCGATTTTCATTACGTTGAGCTCAAAAATCACCTATTTAATCAGTGGAATAATTATCGTTGAATATATATTCGCATGGCAAGGACTCGGATTTATGATCTGGAGATCATTAGAAACGCCGGGAGCCAAGGATTATCCACTGATACTTGGCAGCGTAAAAGTCTTACTCTTTACAGTATTCCTGTTCTCTTTTATTCGAGATATTCTAACCTACAAGCTCAACCCGCAATTGATGAAATAAACCGCTGATGATTATTCATCTGAACTTTAGATTTAT
>CAZHUP010000537.1:0-1665 GCA_964535495.1 uncultured Rhodohalobacter sp. | reverse complement strand
TTTTGTGAAAATAACTTATACCAACATTTAAGTAAATTTAAAGGGTACTCTTTTATTTTTGATGAAATTTTCGTTTCATTGAATGTTCAATAATATTGAACATCAATTATTAATAAATTACCCTACGTTATGAAACATCTATTGACAGTTATATTATCTCTAGGCCTGATTTTGGGATTATCTCTATTACCTGAACTATCCCAGGCACAGGACAATTTGAAGGCTAATTCTGCCGGCACTTATACTGCCCAAATGAATTTTACGCCTTTTTCATCACAACCACTATCCATAAACCGATTACAGTTCCGATATTTTAATGATGAATCAACTGCATATCGACTTGGAGTAAATCTGGGATATCAGAGTTTTGAAGATGATCCGGATCCTAATTTTGAAGTTTCCGGTGGTGTATTTGATATAAGCTTGATACCGGGTATTGAATTTCATGCAAGCGGCACAAACCGTTTCTCTCCATATTATGGTGCAGAAGCTGAAATTACACTCCGTAGAGTATCTGCCACTGAAAGATTAAACGTAGGTGGTAGTGTTACCGAAACAGAATACTCCGGGGCTTACAACGGAAACCGCGGCTTTATGCAATTTGGTGCAAGAGCACTTATTGGTTTCGACTTATATTTGGTCAGAAACCTTTATATGGGTGCTGAATTCGGATACGGTTTCTTGTACCATTCAGATGCTGATATGGTTGTTAGGCAGGGTGCACAGACTTCTGAGCAAGAAGGAATGGGTTCATATAGGTTAGGAACCACATATAATCCTGCTATCCGTTTAGGCTGGTCATTCTTATAATTCATACTGAATTAGATACAAAAAAGGCGCTTAGTTCAATTAAGCGCCTTTTTTTATTGGAGTACACCATGCCTGATTCCCCCGGTTGATACAATCATAAAATCTGCATCAATCCATTCCATAAACCCTGATAAAATCAGTAACCCACCCAAAATTACATCTCCCCTGTTTTTTAAAAATACCGGGTATCTCTCTTCAATTTCAGTTGCGCTGATCTTAGAAAACTCATTAATAAATTTATGCACAGATTCAAGTTTGAGTTTGTAATTGTTCAGTTTTTCAGCTTCATAATCAGTTAAATGTAACTCAATAGCAGCCATTGATGTAACAGTCCCCGCCACGCCAATTGCAGTCTCTAAATTGTCAGGATTTAAGCCTGTACTTTTCAATAATCTGTTTACTTCTTCTTTTAAAGCAGAAATTGAGTCATTATCTGGTGGATAACTTTTAAAATACCTTTCAGAGAATCGGACACTTCCCATATCCAGTGAAATGTAATCTTCAAGTTCAAAACCTTTGCCTAACGCTATTTCAGTACTTCCCCCGCCAATATCAAGAATAACATTGTTTGTATTCTGAAATTTGCGGTCTAATACATTTAATGCCCCCCTGTATGTGGTTATAGCTTCCTCTTCACCACTTAAAAGTAAAACACCCCAGCCTGTTTTTGCCTTTACAAGCCGCATAAATTCCTCTCTGTTTGAAGAGTCCCGAACTGCACTTGTAGCAGTCACAATAGTATCAGATACACTTTCTTTATAATGTTTATCCAGATGGTTCTGATATTTTTCCAGAACATTCAGAACTCTCTGAATGCTGTCATCATCAAGAGTTTTGTTTTTATCAACCCCTTTT
>CAZHUP010000536.1:0-1668 GCA_964535495.1 uncultured Rhodohalobacter sp. | reverse complement strand
TCCAAAAATATTACAATGTGTGTTCATGATATTTTTCATTAAATAAAAAACCGTACATCAACTGTTAGTCAATGTACGGTTACAGCTTTTAGCTTAAGCAACTCTAAAACCGGAATGAAACTTCAGCGAAGAAACGTCGCCCCGGTTCCGGCAAATATCCTCCGGAGGGATTTTCCATGGGATTAAATTGCCGGTTCAAATGCTCATAATAGTCTTCATCAAAAAGATTTCTAACACCGCCTGAGACGGTTACTCCACGGTAGATAGAAGAACTTACTGATGCATCTACTAACCAGAAACCGGGTGTTCTGTTTTCACCAAACTCCTCATTGAATCGGGTTTGTGGAAATACACGCCGAACACTCAAGTCCGGTAAGATTTGATCCGAAAGCAATGATCCACCAATATTTAAGGTAGACTCGAAAGGAGGGATCTCAGCTACCGGCGTACTTTCATCCGTATATTCGGCCCGAGTGTAGGAACTGTTCAAACCAATAAACCAATTTCGGGTAAAGCTGTAACGTACTCCAAGCTCAAACCCGGAGAAGAATGCATCTCCTCGGTTTTGAAACTCTCTCACTCCAGGCGCATTCATTCCAACAGGTTGCATATCAGGATTAATCACTGCTGAAATATAGTTCGTCATATACGATGCAAAGAGGGTTGTCTCGATACTGAAATTTCCAAGGTCTGAGTTCAGTACCAGGTCAACCTGGTTGTTGGCTTCTGCCTCAAGACTTGGATTCCCGGCATATTCATAGCTGTCCCTGCCAATTGTGAGGTAATTGATGTATCTCTCCGTAACATCCGGGCTTCGAACTCCTCGTCCTAAATACAACCCCGCAGTAGTGGTAGAGGAGAGCTGACGAGTAATACCGGCGCTGATACTGAAGTTGTAGTGTTCGGCGCTGATGTCCATGTTCTGGAAGCGAGGTGCAGGGTCGTTGGAATCTGCGCTGTTATAATCGATGCGTGTACCTGCTGATAGAGTCCATCGATCGATGAAATGCTCAATTCCGGTATAGATGCCTGCATTAAAGATGGAGGCATCCTGCCAGAGATTGTAGGTCATACTCTGCCCGGCTTGAGGACCCATTTTTACATCCACAAACCTTGTGCCGGTTACGTCAAGCTGGTCAAAACCCGCTGTTACAGTAAATGAGCCGGAGTTATATAACCCTCTGAATTTTCCATGAATACCGTAAGTTTCAGTTTCAGCCAGTGCAACGGCGTCTCGCATTTCAAACGAATTCCGATTGTGGTTATTCATCTCATGATCTACAAGACTCCAATACCCGTTTAATTCAAAAGAGGCAATGCTTTCAGATTGAATGGGTGTCCACTCATAACCCGCCTTGAATTTATAGGTGTCATCTACGGCCATATCCATCATTAATGCAGGGAAATCGGCATCACGAATAAAGGATTGCGACCAACCCGCGGTAAGGCGATGCCCCGGCATAAAGTTGATTCCACTCTCTAAACCGTAATCATACGATTGAAACCCTGAAGCGACAACCAATCCACTTCCGCCTGTATAATCATCTGTTGACGAAATTCCTCCGCTCAGCAGAAAATCCCAGTTTTCGGTTCCCCCCTGAATTCGGGCATCTGTTTTTCGGTGTCCGGTATTGCTCTCAATTCCCGCACGGAAATCTCCGTTCAGAC
>CAZHUP010000535.1:0-1669 GCA_964535495.1 uncultured Rhodohalobacter sp. | reverse complement strand
TTTTCACCGCCTGTAAAACCTGAGGTGGCACGAAATGCGATACGGTTACCACCTAACTGTTCAAAACTGCCGGGTATTGAACCGGTTAGTGAGCTATGCAGAAAGATTCCATTCTCTACGGTAGAAAAATTGACATTCTGGTTAAACTCAATCTCAACAGCTTCGGAAGACAGAACCTGTGTGCTTTGCGGAGAGGGTGATTTATCTGTTATTGAAAACTGACCATATACATTTGATGTGATCAAAATTGCCGGCAGCAGCATCATTACAAACAGACAGTGTTTCAAAAGAGAGCTTTTATATTTTATCATCCTTTACTCCTCCCTCAAACCAAGTTCCTGCTTTATCTCTTTGAATCGGTCTATATCACCGAGAAGCTCGTATGCAATCATCATCTTTGCTTTAATGGAGTTGTTATTTGGATCGGAGTTCAGAACACGGTTGCCGGCATCAATAACAAGGCCGTAATTTCCGCTGTCCAGGTAGATGCCCGCAAGAACCTGCAGCACTTCCGGGTCGTTAGGGCGCTGCTCAAGGCAGCGAACCAGGAAGGGTTCTGCCCTGCGTATCTCGCGTTCGTTATAGAGTGTAAGGGCAAAATGCTTAATATGACGGTATGAACGGGCCCTGGAGTAAAGCTCTTCAAAGGCTGTTTCGGCCCTGTCGAATTGCCGTGCGGCGAGGCGGGCATCTGTCTGCAGCCTGTATCCCCTCCAGTCTTCAGGATAATGCCTTGAGACCTGCTCTGCAATTTGGGCGGCCTCTTCGAACCTCCGGTTTTCATAAAGCAGAGACGACAAGCTCAGGCCGCACTCAAGATGGGAGGGATCATTCTCAATACAGGAACGATATGCGGTTTCCGCATCATCATTACGCCCGAGCTCCTCATAGATTTTTCCCAATTGTGGGAACACTTCATTATGGTTCGGATAGATCTGCAGCGCGAGTTCAAAATGTTCGGCAGCTCTCGAAAATTGATCGGTTTGATACAGCTCAACCCCGCGGTTAAATTCCATCCGGAAGTTCCGCTCTTTCAAAAATCTTATATGCTCCCGGTAAACGGATGACCGGTTCAGGGAACGGTCGAAGTAGATATTAGCTTCATTGTACTGCTTCTGCTGGCTTAATAAATTACCCATCAGGTAATTGGCTTCCGGGTTTTGCCCGTCACGCGACAACTCCTGCTGCACAATGCGCTGTGCCGTTTGTTGGTCGTTGCCGGCCATGTGATGATTGAATTCCCGCATCAATGCACTTTCGCAAGCGGTAAGCGAGAACAGGAAAAACCATCCCGGCAACACTAATGCCCATAAGTTTAGCCGGGTTGATTCCTGTCCCAATTGATAATTATTCATAAGGTAAATGTTCTGCTTAGATCTAAGAGCTTTGTTTGATTCGTACTCTTAGTTCATTGCAGATGTGGAGGGGTGCAGAAAATGCATAATAATGCTGAATTGTATAAGCTTTTTTCAGCAGAGTTATCCATTTGAAATGAATTACCTACAACTGGACACCAAATTTTAAAATGTAGGTGGGACTATGGGAAATGTACTACCCTCCGTAAAAGTATATTTATTGATATGCGTTTCAATATTTTTAATTATTTCGTGTGGCGATAAGAGCCCTACATCTGTTACCGTGGATCCTGACAAAGGAAGCGTAGCAGGGA
>CAZHUP010000534.1:0-1674 GCA_964535495.1 uncultured Rhodohalobacter sp. | reverse complement strand
CGAACTTCTTTACTATTGCCGAACTCGCCTGGTTTTCGGATGCTCAACCTTTTTCTTAGCGTGTCCTCAGGAGCTTGGAGTAGAATAATACGGTCAAATAGTCCGATTATTTCATCATTATTTCTCGCCACACCCGAGTAAAACGCAATTTCATCTTTCTGGCTATTTAATAACGCAATTAGCTTTTCTCTATCGCAAATCCAGTCACCCTGTTTTACTAGTTCGAAGTCATTATTATTGAAATTATCAAATGGCTTGCCGTCATTTTTGCGTAGCATTGTAAAAAGCCCTGGCATGTCCTCTATGCTGTATGCCGTGTAGCCCATCGATGTAAGTTCATTGGCTATAGCAGTTTTTCCGGTGCCAGCTATGCCAGTTATATATATTCTTCGCATGCAAATACTATAACAAATAGTTAGCATAATTTACCGCTTGTAATTGCGTAGGTTTTTGCGTAGGATTGGTTGTTGAATGGAGTAAATAAAATCTAAGCTTATATTAAGAGAAAGGTGTCATGACAGACTTAATTGATACGACGGTTACCTGTATCGCGCCAGACGGGCTCGGCTTCGGCGAGGGGGCAATATCATACAAAGACCGCGCTGGTAGCGATGTACCAGCTGATGAGCTCAAGAAGGTCGAAGCAGTGATAACTGACGCTAATCGAATCTTGGTCGAGGTCGATCAAGAGGATGGCGATTACATCGATGATGATGGTTGTGGTGATGGTCGTGGAGTTACCGAGGCTGGCGGGAAAGACGTTTGGATTAAACAAGGCGATAACTTTTATAAAAAATCACTTAACCGCGCCAAGGTATTCGGTGGTGGTCCGGCGATGATGGCCGCTGCCAAGATCGCCCTCAATCAAAACCATCCAGCAGAAGTCAGCCAACTATTTGTCGAGGCAATGGATGAGCTTGACGAGCACGATATTGATTATGGTGCACATACCGATGAGCATGCTGGCGATGTCAAGAGCGGTTGCGGCGCAATCGATAACGCGCCACTGATAATCGAAAACGTCAGTAAATATCAAGCAGAGATTAAAGCGACGATCAAAGAAATCGTGCCAGATATCGACCTGATGCTGCTAGACGAAGTGATCGATAGCTACGGTTCATATGCCCAGGAAATGCAGAGCACGTCTTATCGTGGGCAGGACGTGATGGACGAGATTGATGCGCGCGAAAAGGTCATCAAGCGATTGATGAAAGGTCATAATGAAATGTACGTTGTCATAAATGCTGTCGAACACAAGACAGTAAATCAGTTTAGCGTGCGGGACGCCAGCCATGAAGTGGTGCAGGCTTTTGCGGTTGATCTATGGCGACTGCACGACATCAATGCTCGAGTTTTTGCCGATGATGCAGAAGCGCAAGAAACCGCATTATTGAGTCAACTTGCCTACACCCTGGCAACTGCAGCGACATTGACAGATGGAAGCTTGCCAGTGTACTACATCCAGGAAAAACAAGCCAAAGTCACATTATAATTTTATTATAATAAAATTATAATATTGTTATAATATTCACTCCTCTCGTAGATATTTTTCGAAGGCCTTCATGCCACTGACTGTTGGCTGATCTGAAGTTCTGTCTGGCAGGTCGAGATTGACGATGTGATTGTACACACTCTTGATGAGTTGTGTGATTTCTTGTTCTTGTTTTTCGTTAA
>CAZHUP010000533.1:0-1681 GCA_964535495.1 uncultured Rhodohalobacter sp. | reverse complement strand
AACAAAAGCGGAGGATGTAGATTGGACTTAATGTCGGAGGATTACAAACAACAAAACATTCAACTTCACAAAAGCGGTAAGTATGGGAAGTGGGGCTATCGGGAAGCCGATAACATCCTCGCTGCTGCTAACTTCTTTGAGTGTGAGAATCTTTTGGATTTCGGTGCAGGTCAGGGCTCTTTGAGTAAATCACTACCGTTGAACGTAACAAACTACGATCCGGCCATTGAAGAATATAACACCCTCCCCGATGACGTTTTTGAGATGACGAATTGTTCAGATGTTCTAGAACATATTGAACCAGACTATCTCGATAATGTTCTAGAAACCATCAAGTTTTATACCGAAAAGGTGGCGTATTTTGTCATTGCCACAACCCCGGACGGTACTAAAAAACTCCCTGATGGACGTGATCCTCATTTGATTGTTGAGAGTGCTGAATGGTGGGTTGAAAAACTAAGTGAGTATTTCAAGATTTACTTTTGGTATCAAAAAGATAAACGTGGTGCCGTAGTTGTCATCTGTTTGAACGAATAAGCCATATTTTTGTCAATTATGCAACTGAATAATTATCGAAGGAATCCTTAATGGCTGATTTCAAACTAAGCCCCATTGAAAGTTTTATTTCTTTCCCTGTTCCCGGTACAGAACAGCGCATCGACACGCCAAATTATGAATGGCTTGAGATGTGGAAAGATTGGCGTCTGCCATACACGCTTTGGGGTGGTACGCAGCAGATGCGTCTTGCAGGTAAGTATTATCTTCCTCAAGAGCCGGGGGAAACGGACAAAGCCTACGATTCTCGACTATTAAAGACATTCTTGTACAACGCTTACCGCCGTACAATTCAATCTCTCGCTGGTCAGCCTTTTATTAAGCCGGTAACAGTTCACAACCTCCCAACGGAACTTGAATACCTGCTTGATGATGCTGATTCTATGGGTAATAGCCTCACGGAAGTTGCCCATAATCTTTTGACACACGGTATGCACTACGGGAAGTACCATATCCTCGTAGACTACCCATCCGTGGACGGAGACATCACCCTTCGTGACCAGCGTGAAATGAACATTCAGCCTTATTTTAACACCGTCTCTCCGCTTAATTTGATTGGGTGGGAGTCTCAGCGCGTTGGTGGTATGAATGTCCTAATGAACATCCGAATTAAAGAACTGAGTATTGAACCAGTAGAAGACTTTAGAGAACTTCTAGTTACTCGTGTTCGTGTCTATCGGCCAAATGAAGTTGAAGTGCATGTTGTCCACGGAAAGGATGAAACGGATTTTGATGTAGAAGGTGTTTTTGAGAACACACTAGGCCACGTCCCCCTAATCACTGGGTATGTGGATAAGACGGGCTTTATGTCTTCCCGCCCACCACTTGAAGACTTGGCGTGGCTTAATCTACGTCACTGGCAATCCAGTTCAGAACAAAACGTCATTCTTCACGCAACCCGCGTACCTATTTTCTTTGCAAAGGGTTTTGAAGAAGGTGAACTAAACAACACAGTTATTGGCCCTTATCGTGGTATCTCCACGTCAAATAACGATGCGGATATTGGCTACATCGAACACGAAGGTAGGGCAATCAGTGCTGGTGAGCGCGACCTAGAGAAGATTGAAAAGCAGATGGAGCGGATGGGTAGTGACATCCTCACCACAAAGGGTGTTTCTCGACAAAC
>CAZHUP010000532.1:0-1681 GCA_964535495.1 uncultured Rhodohalobacter sp. | reverse complement strand
ATCGAGAGGAGTATCTAAAAATATTAAACTACAGAGCAGAAACAGAAGTTTTACGTTCCGGGGAGTATAAGTCGCTTTTTAGTGATGCTTCAGTTGCCGGTTTTATGCGCTATTCAGAATCAGACACCGTTTTTACATTCATCAATACCGAATATAGTGAACAGACTATTTCACTCCCAAAAGAGCTCCAAAACAGTCAAATCACAAATGTAATGACGGGAGAAATAATTCAATTAGGGGAACTTCTTCAGATGGATTCGTATCAATATCTGATTCTGAACAGATAGTGTGGCACAGCAATCATTTTGCAACCCTCCTCCTCTTCGCCCACTCCAGCATCACCATATCATAAATAGCGTGGGCTGCCATTGCTGAAATTAGACCCGACGTTTCGTAAAGAACACCAAGCATCATACTCAATGAAAAGAGCATCAGCCCAAAAAGAATGTGTCCGGCTGATTTAAACTTGAAATAGCCGTGTATGGCTACGAAAATAATTGATGTGACCCATATACCCAGAATGGGCTGGATGGCGCCACGAAACAGAATCTCTTCGCCTGTGCCTGCAAAAAAGGAGATCTGAACCCTATCGAAAGGGGAGAATTCAGTTTTGGCAATTACACGAAATAGCGCAAAATCCTCGAGAACATCTGCTATCGGGGATCTGGAAGCGAGAAACATCACAACAAAAGATGCGGCAACACCTGCGCTTAAACCGATCGCCATCTGAACGGTAATGGAATAGCCATGTTCAAAAATGGACCAAAATCCACTATCATGTAAGAAATAAATCAGAAGCAGTGACAGAATTAGATAAAAGAGAAATGAGAGCAGGGACATTCCCAGCATATTAGTCCCTGTTAAATCCTCTTCAAGTTGTTGCCGGTCTATTTCTTCCATCAAAAACGTTGTCAGATATATTTACTAAATGGTTTACTCTTTACTACATTGAAACAATCGACATAAAATACAGCTATCATTGATTGAACCAAGTTATTAAACAAACAAAATTATGAGTAAAGCAATAAAATTTGGGCTGGGTGGTATAGTTGCAATCTTTCTAATCGGTTTTCTGGTACTCACCATGTCTGTCGACTCTATCGTAAAATCCGGCATAGAAACCGTCGGTTCAGAAATGACCGGCACGGCCGTAACTGTAGATAGGGTTTCAATCTCTCCTTTTTCTGGCAGTGGTACTATTAGCGGTTTTCGCGTTGAAAATCCTGAGGGTTTTGAAAAAGGACATGCAATTGAAATTGAAGATTTCAGCATTGAGCTGAGCATTCGTTCACTCTTTACTGATGAAATCGTTGTAAAAAACATTGAGGTTATTTCACCATCTGTCTATGTGGAGCAGAAGATGCCTGAAAATAATCTTCGAACTATTATGAACTCATTTAATGAAAAATCATCCGGCGAAACCACAGATAAAGCACTTGTCTTTGAACACTTTCTAATGACTGATGGACGCGCAGATCTTTATACGGAAGTAGGCGGTGAGAGATCAGCCCGTGTTGAGATTGCAGAGATTGAGCTTAATGATCTGGGCCACGGTGGCGGACGCCAGGCAGTGGAAGATGTGATTCAGGAAATTGCCGGGGCGATTGTTGATCGTTCTCTTCGTGCGGCGGCTCAAAGCGGTGCAGAACAGATTCAGGATGCTATTCGCGACTTTTTTAAT
>CAZHUP010000531.1:0-1683 GCA_964535495.1 uncultured Rhodohalobacter sp. | reverse complement strand
TCACGGCAACCCCCCGGGATAAAGTGTCTGCTTTCCGGCAATCTGTACCACGCGGCGGGCAGTTTCTTGCTGGTACTCTCTTTTGATCTCCTTACGCAATCTCGAAATATCTTCCGGCCGCAGATCGTTATACACACAATCTCGTCCATTTTGAATATATACGATTTTGACGCAGTTGCGGATCTCCTCCCAAAACCATCTGACCAGTACCTGCTCCTCTTCCCCGTCCAACATTACTGTTTTATTTGATGATCGGATGTCCAGTTCTTCCTCTCTCATATCGTCACCTTATTCTCTTGTGCCGGTTCCAGATCATACAGACTGCTCACGGTTGCCTGGATGGTCTTGTACCAGGTGATTCCCATCTTCTCCATTTCATAGAAAGCCGCATAGTCCGGCTTGCGAATAGAGTAGGTCCATTCGCGATCCTTCTCTTTATATCGGGCATCGCACTGCAGCAGCTGGTGATACATAAGCATGCACCGGGTTTCATCGTCCAGCATGTCCCACATCTCCCCGGAGATCATAATGAAGAAGTCCACGCCGCTGTAAAACTGAAGAAGGCCTTTGGCTGTCTGCGCTTTGGCCGCCCGTTTTTTGCTGATATTGGGATAGACCAGCAGATACTCCAGCTGCGCCGGGCCTATATCAATATTGTGATCGCTGATCATGTTATCGGCAATCTTTCGGATCTCGGGATCAGCGTAGTACTGCTTCCCTCCCACAACCTCCGTTTTCGATAGGTCCGTAACCTTATCTTCCAATTGAAAAATGTTCGCCTCTGCTGCTTTTCCCATAGTGTTAATTGTTTTGAATGATAAATTGTCGTGCGCTGCCATCAGGTCGATCTTCTATATATACCGAACAGCTGTTCTGGATGTAATCTCCGCTTACCTCATCTATATACTCCATGCTTATGATGGCGGGATGGATGGATTCGGGATCTTCTATGATCGGTGCCGACTCATATTCAACACCTATAAAAAAGCCTGTAACACTACCGGCGAAATAACCAGATATAAAACAGGCTATAATGATTGCGGCTGTTGTCATGATTGCTCCTCTGAGTCTATGTGATTGTTGTTGATTAGATAGTCGCAAAGCACAAAGCGGTTATTCATATACCGGGATACATAACTTTGGAACTCCTCAAAATTCCAAACCACGGCCACCGCGTATTCATAATCATGCATGGCACTGAGGAACTCGCGCTGCTCTTTTGTGGGATAGCTTTTTACCTTTTTACCGCTCTTCCAGGTCTCTGTTTTTATCTCTACATAAAATCCGTTGTAGTAATTGCTGGGCGCCGGAATCACAAGATCACTCACGCCTTTCTTCACACCCATCTTTTTCAGCTTGGCGCCTTCCCCGGTAGTTACCCACCGATCCCCGGCAATCCTTCGCTTTGTATTACGCTCATTCGGTACGTGGTAGATCACCTCCCTCGGGTACTGGAGGCGGAACCACCTCACACATGCAATCGTCAATGAATCTTCTGCTGAGTATGCCATTAATATGTCCGGTTTTGTTGGTATTGATCCCAGAGTGCCGCCAATATGGGAGCGATCCAGAAGAGTACAATGATAGATCCTATGATGATCATGGTAGTAGTAATGGTTAAAATTAAAACCCGCACCGGCCACCGGCGAAAATCACCCCTGAAAAGACGGGGGCCGATGCAGG
>CAZHUP010000530.1:0-1690 GCA_964535495.1 uncultured Rhodohalobacter sp. | reverse complement strand
CCCTTTTCTCTACAATACTTTTAATTTCTCTGAATGAAATATTGTGGCAAATACAACGGTCAATTGGCATAATCAGGAATACTTAAAATGTTTCCCGAGTTTTAATCCCTGTCCCTGGTAATTGCTTTTTATGGAACTGCCGTAAATAAACTCAGGGATTTCTGTATTCGGCTCAAATTTCATGCTGCAGAAGGTTTGTCCGTGTTCAATTAAAAATGGAACATCGTGCGAGCGCACTTCCAAAACCGCCCGTGCCCCTTTGTCTTCCACGGAACCTCCAAACCCGCTGTCAAAAAAGCCGGCATAGTGGGTTCGCAATTCACCCGATCCGGTGTCGTAGGCAATCATCTCGGCGGCCAGGTGTTTTGGGATACGACACCGTTCTTTTGAAGCAAAAATGTAGAAGGCCTCCGGTTCAAGGATCAGATGATCATCGCTTCGTGCGTAAATGGGATCCCAAAAATCCGTGATCTCATAATGGTTGATGTTATCAAGATCAATCAGATCGCGGTGCTTTTTGGCTTTGTAACCAAGAATATCATTTTCATCACCCTGGAGATTTACACTCAAAAACAAACCGTTGTTTACATTCAGATCATCCATCGGCAGAGGTTTTCCATTCTCATTAAATAGTAGCGGGTCACTGCCATGAGTGCGCAAAATATCCTGATCAGACAAAACGGTATGGCCGTGACGAATACGGAGTTGATTCAGCCTGTGTCCGGTTCTGACTTTTATGGGAAATGACTTGGGCACCACTTCCAGATATAACTTACCCTGGTAACCCTGGTCAATCTCTTCAAACCGGTGAGAATAATCGGTTATCACGCGGGTAAAAATATCAAGCCGGCCGGTTGTGCTTTTTGGATTGGCTTTGGCCGTAAGGTTTTCCTCAGAAATAAATCTTACCTCTTCATTATTCGATCCGTTGAAAAGATTCTTCTGCGGAGAGTAGTGAGAAACCGGCAGCTTTAACTCTTCAAGCAGCGGAATGATGTACACGCAGTTCGGTTCCAAAACAGCACCGTCTTCAATCGAAAAAGTGTATTGATGGAGCTTGTCGATTTTTTGCTGAACCGTTTCATTTTCGGGCAAAAAACTGCTGCGTACACGGTAGGCTTTGGTACCGAGGCGCAGGTCGATAGAATTTGGCTGGAACTGGTTTTCCTCGATCGGGTGATCGTCAGAACCGGAAATCATGCCGATTTCTGTGAGGATTTTCAATTTTTGAACGGGTAAAATTCCTTTGGTTCTCAGGGTAACTTCGCTGATTGGTTTACTCATGAATTTTTGATGGTTTTTCTGCTTTGCGAAGTTAACAATTTATGTGATGTTTTGAAGGTAAACTTCAAACTTTTTAACCAATTATTTTAGCTTTCTCTCTCCAACTTATTCAGAAATTTTTCAGTTGACTCTCTTATCTCAGCTTTTTCATTCTCTGTTTTTTTATTGTCAAACATATTCACCATAAAGTTCACCCGGCCGCTATCGTTAAAAGTATCTCTCTGTTTGTCCACAAAGTTCCAGTATAAATAATTAAATGGACAAGCTTTCTCCCCTGTTTTTTTTGTTACGCTGTAGTGACAATTTTTACAGTAGTCACTCATTTTGTTGATATAATTTCCACTCGAAACGTACGGTTTTGATGCCAAAACACCACCGTCAGCATAGGTGCTCATCCCAAGTACAT
>CAZHUP010000529.1:0-1692 GCA_964535495.1 uncultured Rhodohalobacter sp. | reverse complement strand
TGATAAAAGAGACAGTAAAAACTAAAATCGGTCCAAAAGTGCAGCTGAATAACCGATGGCTCAAAGTTGAGAAAACTTCTGTTAAAATCTACCTGAAAAGCAGCAAGATGAATTCGCAACAGCTCGCTGACAAAAGTATAATCCGTAAACTTCTGTCTGAAATAAATTTTGATGCCTCGATCCAGAATCTGCAATCAGTTTTAGGACACAGAGACTATTCAGATCTTACATTTGCAGCCATTACAGAGAACCGGATACTGTTAAAGTCGGACATCGTTCGATCTGCTCCCCTGTTTTATACGATAAATACGGATTCTATATTAATAACAGATCACCTTTCCATTGCCTCCGGCTATGAAATGAATCCGGATTCGGCAGAAGAGTTTATGGCAATGGGATTCGTATCAGGCTCCGATACAATGTTTAAAAACGTCTTTGGGTTACAGGCTGCAGAAATTGTTTCAATATCGGATGAGGTTCAGAGCTGCAGATATTTCTATAATAAAACCATTGACAACCCGGAACCAATCGAAGAGAGTGATGTGGATAGGCTGGGGGAGAAATTAGACAGTATATTCATGGAGCTGTTTCATGAAATTACCGGTTCGATACCAAAAGGAGGCCGGATTGTTGTTCCCCTCAGCGGAGGCCATGATTCGCGCCTTATCGTAAACTATCTCTACAAAACCGGATTCAGGAATGTGGTATGTTATACATACGGTCTGCCCGGTAACAAACAATCCCGTGCAAGTAAGGAAGTTGCAGAGGCTCTCGGATATGAATGGCATTTTGTAGAATATACCGGGGAGAAATGGAAGGCACTTCATGATAACAGTGAGATCGAAAACTATATCGATTTTGCTTTCAGAGGGGTATCCACAGCGCATCTACAGGATTTTCTTGCCGTCCATGAACTTTGTCAGAATAAAATACTGAAACAAAACGACGTGATAATGCCCGGGCACGGTTTAGACATTTTGTGTCAGGTGATTGATGTTAGTAAATATTTAGATAATCTTGTCGAAGGGATTGTACAACGGTTCGAGCAGAGGAAAAACTTCAAAAGAAAGTACGGCACCGAGCTCTTCAAAAAGTACAGCCGGCACCGTGAAAATTTTCCCTTCGATGACAAATATCTCATCGACTATCTTTTCTGGCAGGAAAACCAGGTGAAGTATCTGGTAAACAGCCTGAGAGTTTATGAATATTTCGGTTTAAATCATTGTCTCGCTTATTGGGACCGGAGAGTAACAGACTTCTGGCATTCAATTCCAATGGAGAATAAATTTGACAGAAACCTGCTTCGAAAAATGGAAAAGAGAACATTGATTCACGAAAAACTGTCCGGGATACCCTACTGCGATCAGAGAGTTGTAAACAGGACATCAAAAAATAAAAAGTCTTTAGCACAGCGGTTGAAAAAGTATCTGCCCAACACCTTGTTAGTTGGAATGCTTCGGCTATTTCGAAAAAAACCGGCGCTTGACGAAGGTATGAACCTGATCTACAGCCGTCACATAAATACTGTAGGTGAATTGGCAGAAAATGAAAAACTTTGGCCGAAACGGGCATCGAACTATTTTCAAAAAGAGAAAAAACGCCTTCCGTTTCAGGCCAATCACGAGCTGCTGGTACGCATGCATACCATGGCGCTGGTATTAAATAAGAAAAAAAAGCAGTGAAATGGAAGAT
>CAZHUP010000528.1:0-1696 GCA_964535495.1 uncultured Rhodohalobacter sp. | reverse complement strand
ACTGACCCGTTTAACCATTCGCTACCACTGGCCCTAAATAAATTATTTTCACATTGAGTCCGGGATGGAGATCTATTTTGGACAATCATAGGCTCGCACACTCCCTTCAGTCATTTTAATCTGGTACGATAAAAGAGTAAGTTGAAAGGATGATTTTAAATGTATAAGGAATCTTCTTGGGATTAAGAAGACTTCTTCTTGATCATATAAAAAAGATTTAGAATCGAACTCGGGTTTAAAGGAAAAACAAATAGTTAAACGTGCAAATAGGAAAGTTGGCAGGTAAATGGGTCCGGGGCGGGTCTGAAGCGTTTGAACGGTGGCGAAACTACAGTAACTCCCGGAAACAGGCAGACGGGTACAGGCAGAGAATCGCTAAATTTAAAACTCAGCCGTTTGTAAACGGCAAGATAATTAAACGGGCAAAAGAGGAGTCCGTTACCCGGTTTGGGGATCCGGAACACTGGCACTGGCTTGCTCTTTATGCCGAACTCCGGGAGGAGTATGTAGAAGGCTGGCTGCCAATGGATGTTTATAGCTTTCGGCTTGTTCCCTATCTGAATCCCCGGCGACTCGCCTATGTTAGTACCTACAAAAGTATAGACCATCGTATTTTCGGGACGTTCGCATCAGAGCCCGTAGCTGTTGTCGTGAACGGATCATTTTACAACTCCGAAAGTGAGCGGATTACACCACAACAGTTTTCAGGTGCTATGAAAGAGTATGCGGGTGAGGTTGTGATAAAGCAGGATGCGGCTCCCAGCGGGAAGGGAATTGAGTTCAGGCACTCTTCAGAGATTGATCCCGGAGATTTTGAACGAAGCAAAAGCTACCTGGTTCAGCCGCTGTTCAGACAGCATCGAGCACTTGATGAATTGTATCCGAACTGCGTACATACTCTGCGAATTTCCACATACATGGACCGTAGCGGAAAAGTGTCCGTTAAGCACAACCTGTTGAGGGTGGGTCACGGCGAAGGCCGGATTGTAAATTTGGGAGACCGGGATATTGACCTCTATCTCGACAAGACTGGAAAGGTTATAGGAGATGCGGTTGACGGTATTGGCCGTAAAAGGAATGGTACGCACCCGGACAGCGGGTACCGTTTCCGTGAGCTGCAGGTTCCCTCTATGCAGCAAGCCATTGACGCCTGTAAACAATCTCATGATAAGTTCCCCTACACGAGGTTTATTGCATGGGACCTCTACATCGATGTGGAGGGAACACCCCTTATGATTGAATGGAATACCGTAAATCCGGGGATTTGGGTCCATGAAGCACGAATTGGCCCGCTGTGGAGCGAGAGAGAAATTAAAGAGCCTTTGGGAGGTTGAGAGCTGCTAATCAAAGTCTACCTGGACGAGTAGAAGTTTTTTTATATTGCCAAGATTATATTTATATACCCGATTAAGAAAAGTATAACTGCACTAGAATACGATATTGTGTTATTTTGAGCCTGAAAAATCAACTAAACAGTAATTATAAATGATTCGCATTTGTTTGGTCGTACACTCTCTCGGAATAGGAGGAATGGAGAGAGTAATGTCGCTGTACTGATCAATTATTTTACGTAAAGAGAAAACATCGAAATGCAACTTGTAAGAATTGAGATTATTAGGGGATTGACGATTATTTCTAATAACTTGGTAATGGTAAAACGAAGTTTTTAATAAAGGCCCAGATTTTCAAAGAGTTA
>CAZHUP010000527.1:0-1699 GCA_964535495.1 uncultured Rhodohalobacter sp. | reverse complement strand
ACATCCCAATTTCCTATATCACGGTTAAAAGCCTCGACCTCCTCAAACATGGCTGCCATCGTTGTTACACTGCTTACATCCCAATGTGTAATGTCTTCATTAAAATCATTCTGATATGCAAACATTCTGCTCATGTCTCTTATTCCGCTCGTACATGTTGCAGCAGCATTTTCAACTGTTATCTGATCACTTGTCCTTTTCGTATACTCAACTCCATTAATTTCACCGGATTCCCCTATCTCCGCTTCATCACAAATAACAGTGACACCGTTTTGGTGCAGGTAAAAATTACTTTGCTCTTGCGCCTGTAACTTAGATGTAAAGATTAGAATCGAAATTAAACATAGAGTAAATACAGCCGCAAGAAGCTGATAATGAATCCGGCCCGTATGTGTTGAATGTTGGATAGAAACGTTGTTTTCAAATTTTGTATTAGACATAATTTTGAGCAAAAAAAAATTGTCTGAATTTGATGCTGTTTGATATGAAATTAAACATAATTATCTGACCGCAAAATATATTCTGTAGATTAGCAAGAAATTCAAAAGATGTCGATCAGCTTATAATAACCATAAAATAATTCTTGTTAAAGTACATCAAACTATTCTATTGCAGTAATTTATAGTATTTATATAAAGAATTTCTGAGAGGTCAGCTATAGAGTCCAGCTCAACCCATTCAACAGATTCGTGTATCCCTCCGCCTCTCGGACCAATGATCACAGTTTCGATTCCCGACTCTCCGAAAATGGCAGAATCTTCCCACCATGTGTGGCCTGTATACCCGGTGAATTCCCCGAGCACTTTTTCTGATGCATTTTTCAGATCGGTCACAATCTGTTTGCTTTGATCTATTTCATAAGGTTCACGCCACAGAACAGTCTGAACCGTTGCTTTAAAATCCGTGTCGGCACTCAAAATCTTTTTGATAATTTGGTTCAGTTCCTGAATAACCGCCTCTTCGGTTTCGCCCGGAATGGTTCGCCTCTCTACTTCAGCTATACATTCATTTGCATAGATAAATAAACTGTTACCACCCTTAACCAGCGGAACATGGACAGATGCCGATCCGCAAAGTTTATGCTTTTTCTGATTCGGTAATTGTTTTGAAAGTGCATCAATTTCTGAAAGAAAAAGACCCATTTTTGAATTGGCATCCACGCCAAGATGATGGTTCCCGCCATGTGCCGTTTTTCCCTCCGTTACAATTTTAAAGACCCCGAAACCACGATGTGCGAGGCAGATCTGCAAATCAGTCGGTTCTGTTACTATGCAGGCATCAGCATTATATTTTTCAACAAATCGTTTCGCACCCATGCTTTCATACTCTTCATCAGCTACAAAAGAAAGTATCAGATCTCCCTCCATGTCAATTTTTTCATCCACAATTTTTTTAGCCGTTCCAAGAATCGCAGCTATGCTCCCTTTCATATCATACGAACCGCGCCCGTATAGTTTACCATCTTTGATAGTGCCGGAAAACGGATTATCCATACCGGCAACCCCAACTGTATCTGTATGAGCATTCAGAATCAAAGACTTTCCATTTCCTGAACCGGGAATCTTTGCCGTTACATTCACGCGGCCGGGTTCTATTTCATCAGTCTCATATTTGATGCCAAGCTGATCAAGAATATTTCCGATATATTTCGAAATCTCTTTTTCTCCCCCACCTGATTCTTCCAGCGACGGATTCACGG
>CAZHUP010000526.1:0-1709 GCA_964535495.1 uncultured Rhodohalobacter sp. | reverse complement strand
CCTAATCCTAAAGCACTGGATATAGCTTCGATACCGCCTTCTTCATAAATGCCTTCCATAGCTTCTCTCTGCATATCAGACTGCCAGCTTTTATTTTCCAATATGTCAGCCTGAGTAACAGCTTGACTTGCTTGTGCTCTGGATTGGTCTATTAATGCCTGTACTGTAGAGTCAGAAACTTCTGCTTGGTCTTGAGCGATATTAGAGCTGGCGATAATCTCGTTTAATCTAGCGTCATAACTATCCTGTGCCATTTCCCATTCTTGCTCTAACATTTGCCTTTTAATCGGGTCGGTTTCTTCTCTGAATTCGTTTGCTAACTGCTGAGAATAATTTTGCAATTCCCGTGCTTCCATATTTAAATCTTGCATTTCCCCAAAGTTTTCAGCTTCGGTGCTCACCATATCAGCTTGGTCGCCTAACATTTCATACTCCAAAGCTCTGGTAGGTATATGAAATTCTTGCATACCTTCTGTTTTTATACCTACTTGAGTAGCTTTATCTTGGTTGATGTTATGCTGAGTTTTAGCATTTTGCCAATCGTAATACTGTGGTGTGCCTTCCATTGGCGTTATTTTACTGAGCAACGCCTGCTGGTCTTCTGCTCCTAAACTATCTCCATATTCTTTTAACATCATATCCGCTCTTTGTGCAGTCGGGTTTTGCTCAAACATCTGCAAATCCTGATAAAATTTAGGGTCTTCATAAGCATTGTATTGACCGAAAGCCTTCTTTAACTTCGGCATTGTTCTGTCGCCTGAAACAGCCTGCATGCCCTGCCAGGCAGCCGTTAATCCTGTAGCCATATCTTTCACCTCCTGTTATCCGAACATATATCCTGCTAATCCGCCTAAAGCTCCGCCCCAGCCACCGCCGAGTTCGTTGCCCATCTGGAAACCTGTACCTGCACTGCCCCATCTTTGAGCCTGTCTTTGGTCTTGATACTGCTGATTTTGCTGTCCTATACCAGCTTGAGCTTGCTTCATACCTTCTTCTGCCTGCCATTGGTTAAACTGGTTTTGGAAGTTTTGCTGTTGTAATCCAGTATCGTATTGAGCTAAATTCATTCCTTGACCCATAGCTTGATTATACTGGTTTCTTTTCATCTGCTCATTCTGCAAGAACATATCGGTTTGAGCATTAGCGAAAGAGTCAGAGTAATTTTGTTCTACATCAGCTAGAGCATTCCCTGTTGCACTTGAGCCTAATATTCCTCTGCTGTTAAATCTATTCAATGTGCTCTGAACGCCTTCATCACGCTGCTCGTTAAGGGTTTGTGTCATCTGTCCTGTGTAAGCGTCCATTTCTTCCTGGCTCATTCCTAAACCTTCTCCAGAAAGTTGTGTTTGCAAATTGGAAACTAAATCATCATAAAATCCAGGAGCTTCTATATCCATATCTCCTTCAAATGGTGTATATTGATATTGTGTTCTAGCAGAACCGCCACTAGAGCTAGAGCCACCGCCTAATACGCTACCTAAAACGCTAGCACCTACTGAGAATAAACTCATAATCTAAACCTCCTCTACATACAGATTGTTGCTGTTATCGCATTTAAGAACCATCAAAGTTCCGTCATCACGCCTAATAGTAGGATTGTTTGCGATAAAGTTTTCTGGTTCTAAGTTATCTAATATCTCTCTAAATTGAGAATTTAATTTATTGTCTTCAAATGTTGCTATTTGCTTTGACATTACTTCACCTTCTTA
>CAZHUP010000525.1:0-1710 GCA_964535495.1 uncultured Rhodohalobacter sp. | reverse complement strand
TAAATTTTGAATTTCGGGGATGGGATTCTCGCGACGGCGCAACGGCGCTACGTTTGTTTAGGCCTATTCATTTTCCATAATCACTAAACACCCTCTGCGTCTTTGCGTCTTTGCGCCTTTGCGTGATCTACCTGTTTCTCGCCACGGCGCAACGACGCTATGTTTATTTATACCTATTCATTTTTAACAACCTCCAAACATCCTCTGCGCCTTCGCGCCTTTGCGTGACCTTTCATTCTCTCGCCACGGCGCAACGGCGCTATTTATTAGTAGGCCCATTCATTTTTAATAACCACCAGCCTCACTCTGCGCCTTTGCGCCTCTGCGAGAGTTTCTTCCTACATGCAAGCAGGCGGTGCGGGGGCGGTTCTGAACCCTATATCTCCCATACGTACATTACGGGGACAGACTCTGGCAGATGCCGTGGTTCCGCGCTGATCGGAAATGGTGCCGGTGACGATAAATTCGCTTTCTGTTACGCCGCTGATCACAAACGTAGCATTCTCATTTACCCTGACCAGTGGATCGTCGTCCGAAGCGGGACGGGCGCTGAAGGCAAACTGCGTAAAGTCGATATTTGTAAAGCTTCGTCCGCCGCCGCCAAGCATTGAAGACTTCAGATAATAGCTCTGCGCGGAAGAAACAAGCATAGAAAGTTCTTCATTGACTGCATCAATATTGGAATTTTCAGATGCTTTGTTGAATGTTTTAAATGCAACAACTGTGGCAACACAGCTACAACAATGAGGACTAAAGTGGCAAGAATTAATTGTTCCTTTCCCATTACGGTCAGTGTTTTTCCGGATATTAAAAGACTGACCTAGTCTAAACAATTATTTTGAATGACCTGCTATACATTAGAGAAGCTTAAGTTATAGTAAATTAAGGGTTACGGAATGATTTACACGGCTGCATAACAGCACGAGATTGTTCCTCGAGAATTACCCATCAAAACGCTAAAGGCACTGAGGCAGACCCGGATCTGAATACATTCATTGCCACATATATGGAAATCCCCATAATAAATATCACTAAAATAGCGAGCAGTGGTTATTGCTGGCCCTTGGATAGCTCCGGAAAGATTGAAGTAAAGGGTTTGGTGATGAACGCTTCCTCAGCCGGATAAGCGGGCTGATTGGAGAGTTACGTATAAAGATATGAATCTACCTAATAAAAAGTCTATGAGAGAAAATGCTTTATAAAAAAAGCTCCCCATGACATATGAGAAGCTTTTAATTAATTTTTAAATATGTATGTATTAGTCTGCAGCTGCGGCTCTTGCACCCAACTCAAAAGTATTTGCTCCAACCCGTGCGGTTATTTCAGGAGTTCCACCTTCGCTAATAGTTAGATTACCATCATTATCTGGATCTCCTGGTGTATATCCTTCAGAACTTGCAGGAGCTGCAACTATTGTAAATTCCTGACCACCAACATCTTCAAGAGTGTATCTACCATTTTCATTTTGTGCTACTAATGTTCCATCAAAAACTGTTGCAGGAAAAGCAAGACCTTCAAATGATAGACCATCAAAACTTCTACTACCACCACCCAACATTGCAGGTCGCATGTAGAAACCTTGAGCTGCAGAAGCGAGTGTTGCGATATCATTGTTTACAGCATCGATGTTTGCCTGATCGGCTGCGGTGCCGAATGTGTTAATTGCTACGACCGTGGCGATTCCCACGATGATTGTTACTAAGATTACGA
>CAZHUP010000524.1:0-1716 GCA_964535495.1 uncultured Rhodohalobacter sp. | reverse complement strand
ATTACAGTCAAATTGAAAGGGTAGTTAATTTTCCTACAGAAAAGATTCAACTAGGAAGAAAGATGTACCAAAGTCAGTACCAAAAATAAAAAAGCCTTGCAAGTCATTGACCTGCAAGGCTTTAATATTTTAACTGTACCCGAGAAAGGACTTGAACCTTCACGTCCGTGAGGACATACGCACCTGAAGCGCACGCGTCTACCAATTCCGCCACTCGGGCATATCGTTTGGATTATAGATTCCAAATATAGGAAGCTTTTTACTCTCTTTGCAATAAGAAATTGATTGTCGGAAAATTTATTTATCGATGGATGATAAATAAGATATTGTGAAGTGCTTCTCTATCTTGAACGATTCTATATTTGTGATAAAGTTAAAGTAGATAGATAGATTTAATAAATATTTTTTAGATTCCGACCGAGTTTCTGATTAGAATGGGGGCATCAATTTTTAACCTGCCTTCATTATGATCTATTTACTCTATATAAAGAATCTTTAACAGACGGCTCTACTTGTAAACTTTAAAGGTATGGATAATAAAGGCAGTTCGACTGAGGTAGGAATCGACAATATGGGAAGGGTGATCTTTCTATCTACTATTGCGGCTATCGGAGGTTTTCTTTTTGGATTTGATAGTGGTGTGATCAATGGTACAGTAGGCGCACTGCAAGAAGCATTTGATTCAGATGCTGTCGGGACGGGTTTTAATGTCGCTTCTATGTTGCTGGGTTGTGCACTGGGAGCATTTTTTGGTGGAAGTCTGGCTGATAAATTTGGCCGTAAACCAATTCTATTGATCACAGCCGTTGCCTTTATCATTAGCGCATTTGGCTCAGGTGCAGCCGGTACTTCACTCTCTTTTGTAATTGCTAGAATATTAGGCGGATTTGCGGTAGGAGCTGCGAGTGTACTGGTTCCGGCTTATATCAGTGAAATTGCACCACCCAAAATTCGGGGCGCGTTAACTACTTTGATGCAACTGATGATTGTAGTCGGTCTCTTTATTGCATTTATAAGCAACTATAACATTGCCGGGGGTGCCGGCGGTGCAACGGAAGTTTTTTGGGGTGGTTATGATGCATGGCGCTGGATGTTCTGGGTTGAAATGATTCCTGCCGGTATATTCTTTTTAGGTCTGTTGTTTATCCCTGAATCTCCAAGATACCTGGTTGCTGCAGGCAAACTGGATAAAGCGAGAGCCGTTTTGAACAGTCTAGCAGCCGGGGATACTGCAGATGATAAGATCAAAGATATCCAATCTACTTTGGAGGAAAACAGAAAGCCAAAGCTGTCTGATATCATTTCTAAGCATACCGGAAAGATTCAACCTATCATTTGGGTAGGATTGGGTTTGACAACACTCCAGCAGTTTACAGGTATCAACGTGGTTTTTTACTACGGCGCTACGCTATGGCAGGCAGCAGGGTTTACGGAAGAGAATGCACTGTTGCAGAATGTAATTAGCGGCTCTGTTAATGTTCTTTTTACCTTTGTTGCAATTGTATTGGTCGATAAAGTAGGACGTAAGCCACTATTGATGGTCGGTGCCCTGGGACAGGCTGTGATGCTTGGAATATTGGCCTTAATATTTGGTACGGCAGCTGTTACCGACGGTGGTGCACTGCAGCTTGAAGGTAACATGGGTCTGTATGCCTTATTGGCCGCAAATGGATATATCGCATTTTTCGCCTTCACCTGGGGACCAATTATGTGGGT
>CAZHUP010000523.1:0-1727 GCA_964535495.1 uncultured Rhodohalobacter sp. | reverse complement strand
TTTGACGTGGATGAAATTAACCAGGAGGAGCAGCGCCGTTTTCTCGCCTATTTGAACAACCATTTTGATGAAGGGCCGATAGACGGCGTGGAAGAAGTGATCCGTTCGCTTGATGAAAAAAATTATTCACTGGTTCTTGCTTCATCCTCACGAATTGAGAACATCAACACGGTTCTGACCAAACTGAACCTGAACAACTATTTTTCATTGAGAATCAGTGGTGCGGAACTGAAAACTTCCAAACCACATCCGGAAATTTTTCTGAAAGCAGCCGAGCTGGCCAAATCGGAGCCCGAACAGTGCCTGGTTATTGAAGACTCCAAAAATGGGGTGCTGGGAGCAAAAGCCGCCGGAATGAGATGCATTGGTTATAAAAACCCAAATTCCGGCAATCAGGATTTGTCTTCGGCCGATTGGATCATTCGCAGTTACAGTGAATTTGACTGGAAGGATCTGAATGGAAAAGAATCGATATGAAACCAACAACAGGAAATTCTATCAGTTTGAACTTCCTCAAAATTATATTGAATTATTCATAATACTTGGTTAAATGGCAAACTAATTTTAACTTTACGATTCTGATTTTTACACGATTCGTAATGGAGCGGGAAAGATTTAACAAAACAATTTTATGAGCAAAAAATTATCAAAAGAGGATCTTGAACAGGATATTCTAATTGAATATTCATCGAGATTCATGCATTTTTATAACCAGAATAAAGTGGCAGTCATTGGCGGTGGTCTTGGCATTGTACTCGCTATAGGATTGGTTATCGGGTATTTTGTTTATACCAGCCAAATGGAACAGGAAGCACAGATTCATCTCGGCATGGCCGAACAAGCTTTGCTGCTGGGCAATTTTGAACAGGCACTGTACGGAGATGATGGTGAACTGACTCTCGGGTTTGTTCAGATTGCCAGAAACTACGGCCGAACAGATGCAGGAAATCTTGCCAATTACTATGCAGCGGTTTCTGAATATGAACTGGGAAATTATGAAGAGGCTTTAACTTATATTGAGCGCTTCTCCCCTCCTCGCGGCATTCTTGGAGTTGCCCCTATATCATTGCACGGCATTATTTTACTGGATCTTGAACAGTATGATGAAGCTGCACAGCAATTTGAGCGTGCGGCTGATTGGGATGAAAACAACAGCACTACCCCTTACAACCTGTTTGAAGCGGCAGAAGCCCATATTGAAGCCGGTAATAACCAACGTGCTATTGAACTCCTCGACAGGATCTTAATCGAATTTCCAAACAGCCAGCAGTTTTCCAGAGCACAAAGGCTGCAAAGTATGCTCACAGGAACCGGATAAACTTTTTTTAGATAGGATTTACCGGATGTTTTTTTCAAACATCCGGTAAATTTATATCGCTACATATTTCTTCTGTACTGACCGCCTACCTCGTACAGTGCTTTTGAAATTTCCCCGAGCGAGCAAACCTTAACGGTTTCCATCAATTCTTCAAATAAATTTCCATTTTCACGGGCTACATTTTTCAGCCCTTCAATCGCTTTATTCGATTTCTCTTTGTTGATGGCATGAAACGCGGCCAGATTCTGGATTTGTTGTTTCTTTTCATCCTCTGTTGACCGGATTAATTCAATTTCACGATTTTCCTCGGTCGTTTTATGATCACTCAAAAAGGTATTTACGCCAACAATTGGCAGTTCACCCGAGTGTTTCAGCGATTCATAATGCAGGCTCTCTTCCTGAATTTTAC
>CAZHUP010000522.1:0-1730 GCA_964535495.1 uncultured Rhodohalobacter sp. | reverse complement strand
ATGAACAACGGGCCGGATGCCAACCGGGCGATCATTCCGTATACCACATTCAGAAATGTTTACGGAAACAGAAATGTGGGATCGATTTTGGTCCGACCGGAAGACCCCTCACTGCAAGAGACTATTAAAACAGGTATCGTGTCACTGCTGTCATCCAGATACAAATTTGATCCAGCCGATGAACAGGCGATCCCAATGTGGGACTTCATCGAGCAGGAGGAGATGAATCAAAAAGTGGCAACAGGATTGGAGATATTTCTCTTTACGGTTGGATTTTTCACTTTGATGATCGCCGGGGTTGGAGTGGCAAATATCATGTTTGTGGTGGTGAAAGAGCGAACTAAGGAGATTGGAATTAAGCTGGCTGTGGGTGCGCGGAAAATTCATATCATCATTCAGTTTATTTTTGAATCGCTCTTCATCTCCTTTCTGGGTGGGGGTATCGGCCTGGCAATTTCATCGGCCATTGTTTTTGGAGTGTTAGCCATGGATATGACGACAGGAGCCGGTGAGTTTCTCGGAAAACCTCAAATCTCTGAAATGGCGGTAATAGTAACCGTGGGTGTGCTTGCAATCATCGGCCTTCTTGCCGGAATTTTTCCCGCGCTGAAAGCCTCCAAAGTAGACCCGGTTGAATCACTTCGCTATGAATAGAATACTTACATATCTATTATTCAGTAAATAGCATGACAAACAAGAAACAATTCAGTCCTATTTTTCCGCCGAACTAGCTTTTCAAAAACCGTTTGTTGATACTCAGAGGATCCATTCTTAATTAAATCAGTGTCTCTACCCTATCTCTGAACCGGTAAAATATTGATGTTTCCAAAAATGCTACGGCCGGTCAAAACAGTGGTGCTGATTATTATAATTTAGTTTTAAATCTGTTTACAAATCAATCAATATTTATCTCAAACTCATCTTTCAGCCGTAAATAAAGAGTGCATATTTTTACATCAGGCTAACCCAAAAAGGCTTATTTTTGAGAGGTTTAACGCTCTCACGACTCTCTCAAAACAGCACTATGAAGTTGGCCAACATATTACTTTTTGGTTTGATTCTTAACATCTGTATGTCCGATTATACTGCAGGACAACAAGTAACAACATACGATCTTTCAGGTGTAGTTCTGGAAGAGGATGGAAACAGACAGGAAAACCCTCCACTTGAGGGTGTTAATCTCCAGTTATTTTCCATGCCGGACAGCAACCGGGTTGCCGGAGCAGCTTCAGGCAGAGACGGAGCTTTCCAAATTCGCAACATCAATCCAGGCAATTATCTGTTAGTTTCCAGTTATCTGGGCTTTCATCCCGAACAGCTTCAAATTGAAATTACAAGCTCTTCAAAAGATGATCTCACCATCTTAAAGAGACCTTCCCTACTTTATCTTGAGGAGTTCCAGGTTCAGGCAAGACGCCCCCGCGTTGATGTTCGCGGCGATACAACTGCATTTTATGCAGATGGATATCAAACCAACCGGGATGCCAGTATTCAGGACTTGGTGACCCGTATGCCCGGCTTTATTATTGTTGACGGTGTGATTCAGGCTCAGGGTGAGGATATTGTTAGCGTACTGGTTGATGGCGAAGAGTTTTTCGGGGATGATGCGGCTCTCGTTCTGCAAAACCTGCCTGCTGAAATTGTAGATCAGATCGAGGTTTTTGACCGGCAGAGCGAACAGGCCCGGTTTACCGGCTTTCGGGATGGCAACACAGACAGAACATTGAATA
>CAZHUP010000521.1:0-1730 GCA_964535495.1 uncultured Rhodohalobacter sp. | reverse complement strand
GAAGATCTTTAATTGAACCTACTGCTGCAATATGTTAAAGCCTTAGTTAACCTATACGAAATAGTTCCCATAGTTAAAGTATTGGAAATATACAACCAGCAAAATAGGGCATTTGATAGACACCAAATGGACCAAACAATTACGATTGAACAATTCCAGACGTGTATTTTTAACGGTAAAAAGGTTATTATCAGCCGTTTTTTGGTTAACCAAAAATTTTAAAAAACAAGAGCATTAAAGCTGCCCTGCATCATTTGAGTAGACAAAAGCTGATAATTAAGTCAGGATAACTATCCTGCCGGATATTTTTAACAAAGCAAGTGGGGAATTTTCTTACCCATAAATGGGTATTTTTATTTGCCTCTTCGCTATTTAGTGTGGAATTATAGATTTATCTAAAGCTGGATCGGCATTTTGTGTTTCCAACAAAGCAATTTATTGGTAATGGGTTTTTGCCCTTAATTTTTTAAATGAAAAATCTTTTACAGTAGCAGAGGCTGTGGTTATGTGGGCAACGCGCGCTTTTTGCGTTGTCCAAGCGGATGTGGAGCTTGTGGGTAACCCTGTTCCTTTAGGGTTATCCACAAATCCATATCCGCGGCATATCCACAGCCTGCAGGTGCTGTTTAGCAAAAGATTTAAAGTATTAAGCCCACAAGTATATATAAATGTAGTATCATTAGAGAAAATACTTAATGGGGGCTGATACTTATGGTTGACAATATCGTACTTTTCACTGCAGCATTAGGTCTGCAACATCCATGGACGGTTTCAAAGGTAGAATTTAATTCTGATAAAGGCCAGCTTGATTTATATATATCAAGAGAACGTGGGAGCAAACACCTTTGTCCTAAATGTGAAACAGAGTGTAATGTTCATGATACCCAGGCACGCACATGGAGGCACCTTAACTTTTTCCAATACCGTGCTTATATCCACTGTGATACTCCAAGAATAAAATGTCCGACTCATGGAGTATTACAGGTAGAGACTCCCTGGTCCCGACCCGGTTCAGGATTCACCTTGCTATTTGAAGCCTTTGTGGTTGAGCTTAGCAAGGTCATGCCCGTTAATAGCCTTGCCAAAACGATTCATGAACACGATACCCGGATCTGGAGGGTGATCAACCACTACGTAGCAGAGGCCCGACAGAAACAGGATTTCAGTAAAGTGGCCCGTGTTGGTATTGATGAAACCTCCAGTAAGCGTGGACACAATTACGTGAGTGTCTTTATCGATTTAGATGAATCCAGTGTCCTCTATGCTACCGAAGGTAAAGATGCAAAAACCGTTGAATCATTCAAAGAGGATTTACAAGAACACAATGGTGAGCCAGAAAATGTTAAAGATTTTTGCTGTGATATGTCACCCGCATTCATAAAGGGTGTAGAAGAAAACTTCCCCCATGCGGCAGTCACTTTCGACAAGTTTCATGTGATGAAAATTGTCAATGAAGCTGTTGACCAGGTAAGAAGACAGGAACAGCTTGAGAACAAATATCTGAAAGGCACAAGATACATCTGGCTAAAGAACCCTGATAATTTAACAACAAAACAAAATAACCAACTTCAGTCCCTTTCCAAAATGAAATCTAAAACGGCAAGGGCTTACAGTATCAAATTAAGCCTTCAAGAATTCTGGTCCATAGAAGACCCGGACACCGCTGAAGTCTATCTTAAAAAGTGGTATTTCTGGGCTACACACAGCCGCCTTGAACCAGTCAAAGAAGC
>CAZHUP010000520.1:0-1732 GCA_964535495.1 uncultured Rhodohalobacter sp. | reverse complement strand
CGACCTCCTGCGTGACAGGCAGGCGTTCTAACCAACTGAACTACCGGACCAGGTCAAAATTTTATGACTCTCTGAAGATACGGAGTTTTATATAAACGTGCACACATATCCGATTAGAGAGAGCATTAAATATATGAATCAATTACAACCTTTGTCAACATCAGATTTATAACTATTTGGCGGGGTACTGATCCGCGGGCAATGCTCAGGTGATTCTCTCTACTGTTTTTACTTTCCCGCTTTTCTGCTGCTTAAATCGATTTCAGCTGATTATATCTCTCTTTCGCTTCTTTCACGTTTAATTGATCGTATGATGAGACGGCATTCATAGTAAAAATGGATTCAAGCAAGGGGATTGCTTTCTCCTTTTTTCCCTGCTCCTGAAAATGCTGGGCAAGGTCAAGCCTGAAAATGATAACGTTTGGGTCTAACCGGATTGCTTTTTCAAAGTGCTCTACAGCTTTCTCATTGGTTGCCCCATCCGGTAATGACCCATGTAGTAATCGTGCGGCAATACGATTTGTACGCGATACATTGGCAAGATTTGAATGCCAAACACCTATCATATGCCAGGCAGGTGCGTATTCAGGGTCCATTGTAATTGCTATTTCACCGTACTCTTTTATTTTATGTAAAAGCTCTATACGCTCCGATGAATTTGGCATATCATCGGCCAGCCCAAGGGAGGATACAGCGTATACATAGTATGATCTGGGCTTATCCTGATGATTATCGAGTGTGATGCGCGCAAACTCTCTGGCTATTTCGTAATAAGCACGTTGATTTTCATACGTGGTTTGTTGACGCCCCTTGCGGGTATATATAAAGCTGCTATTCCAAAGTGCTTCATAGTTTTGAGGTTCAATTGTTATTACAGAGAGGTATAATCGTAATGCCTCATCTTCGTCACCTGCATTAAAATACTTACCGGCTTCTTCCAACAGAAGATCGGTTGAATCATTTCCCTTCTCATTAACATGCTTTTTTTCCCACGCATCGCTAGCTGAAACGGTAAAGAGTAGAAGAATAAAAAAAAGGGAATACTTCATATACTCCTGAAATTAGAGGAAGGCGCAATATATCCGGAATTCTGATTTTAATGTGCCCGGTAACTGTTAAACGAGTGGACGGTATGGTTGTTGCCGGACTTTTTAAACAAACGAGCACTATATTAGTTTGAGGGATATGACCGGTACTACATTTTTATAGATCAATTCCTAAGCATTCAATCTCAGGGCATCCATCCGGTACTGAAACTGTTTCACCGCATAATCAAGAAACCACTCTTTATCCAGCCCAAATGGGACTTTATCTCCATATCGTTCAAATATTTCATGGATAATATTTGTGGCGTCATTAAGCAGTTCTTCTATTTCATCCTCAACGTACGAACGAAGGGCGGGATTTTCACTCATTAATCTTTTTATGAAATAGAGCCCGAATGCAATATGGCGTGATTCATCTTTCTTTAAAAGTTCGATTCCCTGTCTGAGCCCCGGTAATAAATCATTTTCTTCCAGCATTTTGGAATATGCGGCATATCCGGTTTCTGCAAGTGTTCCTTCCACAATCATGTTATAGGTAACCGATGCTTTTAACTGGGCACGTGGTGAATCATCATTCCACAAAGCGTGCAATGCTTTAGGCAACTTTTCATAAAAAAGCACTTTATAGAGTGGATCGTGATAGGATTCAAAATCCGGATGATCATCAATTACTTCACTCACAAACC
>CAZHUP010000519.1:0-1734 GCA_964535495.1 uncultured Rhodohalobacter sp. | reverse complement strand
ATAACGACCGGGGAGTTTGATTTGAAGTGATTAAAGAAGTCCGGGATGACAGCTAAAGGATAGCTGGAGTTCGCGTTAATAAGTATGCTGATTCCCAATCCATCTTCTGGCGCAAAAGCGATTTCGCTGCGGTATCCGTTTACATATCCACCGTGATAGACAATCTTTTGTCCATGATTATCAAGTACTCGCCAACCCATTCCATAATGCGATTCATTTACTCCATCCCAATACCGGCTAAATCGGCGGTTATTGAGAGTAGCTAAAGGGTTATAAATTTCTGCAAGTGTTTCATCAGAAATGACGTCAGGGTAGTGTCCCGTTAACAGAAGCAGCCACTTCCCCATGTCAGATGCAGAAGCGTTGATTCCGCCGGAAGAAACGGCATTATAATATTTCTGTGATATTGGAATTGGAACGCGTCCACGCGTGCGGGAATAGTAGACATGAGGCAACGCTTTATTTCCGGAGAAGTTTATGCTGTCATAACTTGCCGAAGTGTGATTCATGGCTAACGGTTTGAAAAGCCTGACATCCAGAAGCGTGTTAAAGTCGGTATCGGTCTGGACTTCCAGTACTTTTTCAATCGCTGAAAACGCCGCATTCTGATAGGAGAGTTGTTCTCCTTCTTTTGCTATCAAAGGAACCTGTGCAAATCGTGGAATAATGCGATCCAGAGATAGTCCGTCTTCCACCAAATTCGTATAGGCATGGCGCGGCAATCCTGAGGTATGAGAAAGCAAATGCTTAATCTGAACCCGTCCGGTTTGTTCCGGATTATTCAGTTGAAATTCTTCCAGATAGCGGAATACGGGATCATCCCAGCCTACGACTCCTTCTTCCACCAGCACTCCCGTTAGAACGGACGCAAAGCCCTTAGATACGCTGCCCAATCTGAATATGGTATGTTCATCTACCTCTTCAGGCTTCCCGATCTCTTTTACACCAAACCCTTTTTGAAATATAACCCGCCCATCCTTTACAATGGAAACCGCCGCACCGGGAATTCGTTGATCGTTTAGTCCTGCTTTAAATTCCTGTTCAAAATTTTCGAGGTAGAAGGCCAAAGACTCTTCCATCACCCACTCTTCAGGTTCGGGCTCAGATTCAATAGCCGTAGGCTCCGTATTATTACCGGTAAAGGCCAGGTAAGATCCTAAAATAGCAACCAGTAAGAGAATTGTAGAGAAAATTCGGATCACAGATTATTGATATGTGGCATAAAAAGGCCGTTCATATTTCTGATAAAAGTCATATCCAAGGATACATAAAAACTGACTCCAATTGATAATAGTATTTAGAAAAAAATATTATTGAATGAATCTGAATCTTGTGACGTAGTGTTTGAAATGACTACCCATCAAGATGATATCAAAACATAAACTAATCGGGTTAAATGACATAGAGGCTGAAAAGCCTGCATAACATATAATTACACGATAAAACCTACTCCGCCCTGTCTGCTGCAGACTTTTTCATTTCTCTATTATTCGCAAATTCAGGCTGTTGTCGAGAATATTATTCTACACTACTCTTCACTCAGTTCAACTAGCCAGTTTCTAAATGGCGCAGTGCTGTAATCTGCGATTCCTCGTTTTTCATATATCACCTGACCCTCTTTTGATATAACATATGTGGTTGGAAGAACCGTACCTCTCAATGCCGAAGGTATTGGGGAAGCGGGAAACATATAGGGCGTTTCAAAATTCCTGTTCTCCATAAAATTTACAGCTC
>CAZHUP010000518.1:0-1738 GCA_964535495.1 uncultured Rhodohalobacter sp. | reverse complement strand
TTCTAAAATATCCGCGTGAATTCCAAAATTATTACCACTCACCTGGATGGTTGGTTTAAAGGTGAGATTATAGCGAACATCCGCCTCTACATTTTCATTAAGTTTATAAAGGTGAACTCTGGCAAAAAATCCACCACTTGCATTTACGGCAATGTCGAGTGCGCGGCCGGCAAACTCGGGCCGCACAACAAATGCACTTCCCCTGAAGCCAACCGAAGACGTAGCAATGGCTGTGGGACGAACCCGTTCAGCATCTGCAGTAAAATCTATCTCATCCTTCTCTTTTCCTGATCGGATGACCCATTTAACCGGAATTCCATCATGAAGCCAGCGATTAACAAGTCCATATGCCCGGATATCAAAGTAATCGATTGCTCCATTATTGTTCTGGCGCTCGTGATCCATTGGCACCACAATAGAGCCATCGGGCAGAGTTTCAATATTAGCAGGCGGATTGGGCAGTTCCGGATCGTTTTGGGCAAGCGCTAATTGAGAGGTGAATAACGTGAGGGCCAGCATCGCAATCATAATCATGCTTCCCCTGAACATGAAGTGGAACCGGCTGTCATTTTCTGTTTTCTGCCCTGAGAATAATTTTCTGATCATAATATTTTATTTATAAATAGTAGAAGCTGACTATATAGTAATGCCTGCTAATTATTGACTTAAATAGTTTTTTAGCATCAAACAATTAATACAGCCAATCCGGGTACTTTTCCCCCTCTCCGTTAGATGTTTAGATGTTGTAATTTGAGATGCTAATCATAACACCGGTTCCTTTTTTCGTTACCTAAAGCACATTCAATAAACTTTTTACTTAGTACCCAATCAAAATATTTGAAATTTCATTTCCCATATTTACATCAAATCTTTTTCTGTTTTTGAATCTGTAATTCAATTTGATGGCACTAAATATTCATATACATCATAAATATATAACTGAATCTCAAATATTTACAATTAGAATGTTTTAATAGTTTTGCATGATTCGTACATATTCTTTTTGATGATGTACATTCTCAGATTAAATACTGCCAATTATAATTCATACTTTAATGTCTTTTATATATACTTTGAGTACATTTAGTTATTGATATTATACATTTTAGTTATCAATATGTGAGCATTATTTTTCGTTTAATGCGCACAGTTAATGCAACATTCTGATAATAATTTTGTGGAAAAAAGTTGAGAAGCAGAAAAGAATTACTTCAACTGAAATTTTAACTTCATGCAGCACTTTCTTTAAAAAATCAGGTTAGTTACTGCACCATCAGTTTTTAAAATTTTATGAAGTTTTACTTCGGTCAGCCGAAGCTCCTGCTTCGGAATCCATGTTCTGCATTAATTTATCTCTCCGGGCAGGCTGTCCGGTTGACGATCAGTCAGGTCTAAAAAAAATGGCGCAGACAAATTAACGCCCGCGCCATTCAGCCATGTTACAAAACAATAGGGTTTGCTTATTTGATGATCGTAAGCTTCCGTGTTAAAACTGCACTGCCTGCCTGCAGTCTGTAAATATAGATACCACTGGCCAGGCTGCCTGCATTAAACGTAACTGTTTGCACACCGGCACTGATGCTTTCATTGTTAACCAGGGTTGCCACCTGGCGGCCGGCCATGTCGTACACGGATAGCCGTACGTTCTCCTGCTGCGGCAGTTCGTAGCGAATCTGCGTGGTGGGGTTGAACGGGTTGGGATAGTTCTGCTTCAGTGATATTTCTGATGGACCTTCAA
>CAZHUP010000517.1:0-1739 GCA_964535495.1 uncultured Rhodohalobacter sp. | reverse complement strand
TGGTTGGTTACAGTATTAGCGATCACTCCACATTTGCCATATTCTCAAGTGCTTCTTTCAACAGAACCAATAATATTGCTCTGCACACCTACGTCGCGCCTGCTTTCGAGTATAACTTTTTCCCGTATAATGAGTTTCAAGAGCGCCGGTTTATTGTACAGTATCAACTAACACCGATGTTCCGTCGCTACTACAACACTACTATTTTTGGAAAGGATTCTGAGCTCATAATGTCTCAGGAAATTTCAACCCGATTACGATACGATCAGCGATGGGGGCGGATTGATATTCAGCTATCCGGCTTAAACTACTTCCACGACACTTCCATCAACAGGCTCGAAATTAATCCCTCTTTTAATATTCGGGTTATGCGCGGACTTTCTGTAAGTCTCTCCGGCAGATACCGTGTAATCAACGATCAACTTTCTATAGAAGGTGCCGTCGACCCTGATGATCCGGAAAATATCATCCGGGGAGGACAACGGCCAACATCTTATGATTACAGCGTCTCTTTTGGGCTTTCCTATACTTTCGGGTCAATTTACAACAACATCGTAAATCCTCGATTCTAATCCCTCTGGGTATCATTTCCAGCACTTTGTTCGTACCTTTAAGGCTATGACAAAAGAGAAGACAGACACCCTGCTAAAAAAAGATTTAAAATCGCTCAACAGAGCTGAACTTACTGAGTTTCTAAGTGAACTCGGACTGGCAAGCTACAGATCGGACCAGGTTTTTCAGTGGCTCTACCAGAAAGGAGTGTCATCTTTTGACGAGATGACTAACCTGTCGAAAGATCTGCGTGCGAAGCTGGAAGAGATTTCAGAAATAAAACGACTGAAAGTTCACAGCAAACAGGAATCAAATGATGGAACCATCAAATTCCTCTTTGAGCTGGACGATCCGGATGCTTACAAAGTAGAAGCCGTAATGATACCGGACTTCTATCCCGACGGAGCAGCAAATCGATTAACGGTATGTGTTTCTTCTCAGGTTGGCTGCATGTTTGGATGCTCATTCTGTGCAACAGGTAAAATGGGTTATTTCCGCAGTCTGACCCATGGTGAAATTGTAGATCAGGCCCAGATCATCAATGAATTGACTGAAGAGCGTTTCGGAAAGAAAATTACCAACATTGTATACATGGGAATGGGCGAACCGCTTCATAACTATAAGGCTGTTGCGGAATCGGCACGGATCATCTCAGACCCACTGGGAATTGACCTCTCACCGCGCAGAATCACTATCTCAACCGTTGGGCTTACCAAGCAGATTAAGCAGCTTGCTGATGAAGAAATTGGGACAAATCTGGCCATTTCCCTACATGCGGCTGATGATGAAAAGCGGGATGAGATTATGCCAATCAATGAGTCTCTGAACCTGGAGAAGCTCGAGGAGGCGGTGAAATATTATTTCATGAAAACAGAGCAGCCTCTTACTTACGAATATCTTCTTTTTGATGAGTTTAATGATACTCCTAAAGATGCTCATAATTTAGTGAAGATTGCGCGATGGGTGCCATCTAAGGTAAACATCATCATGTATAACGATGTAGCCGGTGTGGCTTTAAAACGGGCGAGAGAAGATCGACTTAACAAATTCATGAAAACACTTACCGACCAAGGCGTTACTGCAACCGTTCGCCGTAGCCGCGGTGATGATATAGACGCCGGTTGTGGTCAGCTGGCTATACGCGAAGGACAGGAGAAAGGGAAGAGTTTAGTGAAGGCGTAGCAGGT
>CAZHUP010000516.1:0-1740 GCA_964535495.1 uncultured Rhodohalobacter sp. | reverse complement strand
CCATCTCCATTCGCCTTTTAAATCTTCGTAAATTTCACACTTTGGCATAAATGTCGAGTTTAATTTGTGGTTTACTTCAAAACGATTTAATGCAATCTATATTGCAAAATACACCTCTACATAATACCGTAAGTGATTAGCAGTCACAAATTAATCTCACTAATTTCCTCGTTGCAATATCAATACAGGTTTTTTCAGCATTCGTTTTCATTCGAGTTACTGCAAACGTACATTTAAGAAACCATAAATTTTATTTTTTATCATGGAATCGGAATCAACCCGGAAACTTGCCGTTCTTATCGATGCTGATAACGCTCAGCCTTCTGTAATTGAAAACCTTCTTGCAGAAATTGCCAAATATGGAGTAGCCAATGTGAAACGTATTTATGGTGACTGGACCTCCCCTCAGCTTAAAGGATGGAAAGAAGTACTGCTTAACTTTTCCATTCAGCCAATACAGCAGTTCGGGTATACCAAGGGGAAAAATGCTACTGACAGTGCACTGATTATTGATGCAATGGATCTGCTCTATAGTGAAGAGTTTGATGGTTTCTGCCTGATTTCCAGCGACAGTGACTTTACAAAACTCGCCGCCAGAATACGAGAGTCCGGTCTTTCTGTCTATGGTTTTGGTGAGAGAAAAACACCGAATCCATTTGTGGCAGCATGCGATAAATTTATATACACCGAAGTTCTGCGCGATGATGAAGAGGAAACCGGATCGAGCAAGAAAATGTCTACACTCGAACTTAAACAAGACACTAAACTCGTAAGTCTGTTCCGCAATGCTATCAAGGCTTCCTCAGATGACAGCGGCTGGGCTCATCTCGCTCCCGTAGGAAGTCATATTGCAAAACAATCTCCTGAATTTGACCCCAGAAATTACGGCTATCCGAAACTCGGAGAACTCATTAAAGCCATGAAGCTTTTTGAGGTTGAAGAGCGACCGGTTGGTCAAGGCCAGTCTAAAGCAGTTTTTGTAAAAGATAAGAGACGATAGGCCTGCGGTTTATTTACTCAATAATTTATTTATAACAGTTGTTTTAAATCCATTCTACAGTCTGTAACTGATCATCCTGCAGATACCTACATTCTATAAAAAGTGCTTATATAATTTTTTACACTTTTAATACTTCCTCATTCTTACTTTGGATAGAACCGTATAATAAAAGAGCTCACTCAATATGCTCAAACATATACTACTTCTGATTACAACTGCACTTCTCATTGCTGCCTGCACAGCAGATCAATATGACGTAATCATCACCAATGGAATCGTTTACGATGGTTCCGGTGATTATCCACAAGATGCAGATATAGGAATTCGTGGAGATAAAATTGTTAAAATCGGTACAATTCAGAATAGATCCGGTGCAACACAAGTAATTAATGCCGGAGGGAAAGCAGTATCTCCGGGGTTCATTAACATGTTGAGCTGGGGAGCAGGCTCTTTGATGAACGACGGTCGATCCATGAGCGGAATAAAACAGGGGGTAACTCTTGAGCTTTTTGGTGAAGGGAGCTCCTTAGGACCGCTGAGCGAACAGATGCAGCGCAACCGATGGGGTGATAATCCCAAAAAGTATCGCTGGAGATCTTTAGGAGAAGCGCTTGACTACATGGAAAAAGGTGGAATTTCCACAAATGTTGGCTCGTTTGTGGGAGCTACTACACTTCGCATCCATCAGGTAGGCCGTTCAGATCGAGAACCCACTGAGGGTGAACTGGACAACATGCGCC
>CAZHUP010000515.1:0-1746 GCA_964535495.1 uncultured Rhodohalobacter sp. | reverse complement strand
AACGCATTTGCCTTCTGTCTCCTCTCAAAGAGGAGATGCTTAGAAATCAAAACCTACTCAAAATGCTTTCTCTCTTTTTCGTAATCCTCTTCTGAAATCAGTCCCTGCTGCCACAAACCCGTCAAATAGTCCATCTTATTATCTCTACCGGGTTTTGAGGGGATAACCGGGTCAGTTTTTGTTTCCAAATCAGCTAGGCGCTTTCGTTCCGCTTTTGCAGCGGACATGATGGTGTCTGCCAGATTTTGTGGATTTTCCATCGCAATCAGATCGATAGAATTGGAATCCGATCGAATAGTTACCAACCCCAAACCGAACTTTTTATCGATCCATTTTTGATGTACTTCCACTTCCTGAATGTTGGCAAGATCCATTTTTTGTTCAAATTTAGAATCTGTTGCCGTAATTGATTGATCTGTTACCCGATACGATATAGAATTATAAGATGAGTAGAACCTGTAAATCAGATAGATTCCAACGCCAAAGAGAGGAATTAAAATGATTCCCAACAGGTACCACCAAAAGAGTGATTTATGTGACGGGGTTAATGTGATCGATTTATCAGCCATTGAACTGTATTGTATTGAACTCGACTTGTTTATTATAAAAAGGATTTTTCAAGCTGTAAGATTCCAAAAAAGTTGCAGCCACTTGAATAATGATATTTATCTACATCAAAATTTTGACCACTTTTTCTGATCAATCTTTTAAATTCTGCTCAGCCAGTTTCGCATTTCTTACAAACCACCTGTGTGTGGCTCTGCGAACGGCACTTCCTTCAAATATATCGTTGAACTTCTCCTCTGTAATTTCACTCCAGTTCCGTTCGGCAGGGTAGAGGACCTTCTCGCGCGGTTTTAAATCATCGTAAGAACCGTACTTAGCCTTTCGGTTCCATGGACAAACATCCTGACAGATATCACAGCCAAACATCCATTCTCCAAGTTGTTCTTTAAATTCGTCAGGCATGGTCTCTTTCATCTCAATGGTCAGATAAGATATACATTTGCTTCCATCTACTTTCTGCGGTTCATAAATAGCATTGGTTGGACAGGCGTCTATGCATTTTGTGCAGGTACCGCAGTGGTCGGTTTCTGGTGCATCATATACAAAGGGAACGTCGATGATCATCTCTCCGATAAAAAACCAGGAGCCGTAGGTCTTATTCATCAGCATGCTGTTTTTACCGATCCAGCCATTCCCGGCCAGGCGTCCCCAGGCGCGATCCAATACCGGTGCAGAGTCTACAAAAATACGTCCGTTTACATCACCGATAAGTTCCTGTGTGTATTGGAATAGATGTTTTAAACGATTTTTAAAAAGCTTGTGGTAATCTCGTCCACGGGCATATTTTGAGATTTTTGGTACGTTGTAGTTTTGGTCGTACTGCTCATTCTCTTTGAACCGGTAGCCTGCGATGACGCTAACCACGCTTTTTGCTCCGGGAACCAGTTTGGTGGGGTCAACTCTTTTGTCGAAATTGTTCTCCATCCAGTCCATGTTACCGTGTTGACCGCTTTTCAGCCACTCTTCAAGTCGAAAGGCATCTTCATCCAGTTTTCCGGCTTTTGCGAAACCGCACTGGTCAAATCCCAGCTCAAGTGCTTTTGCACGAACATGAAGTGTATTTTTGAGGGGATCCATGAGGGTGGGGTGAAATATAAAAATTGAGACGTGAGAATTGTAATACTCACGTCTCATTATTTAAAAATAAATAATAGAGTTTTACTCTTTGATGTCGATCAG
>CAZHUP010000514.1:0-1748 GCA_964535495.1 uncultured Rhodohalobacter sp. | reverse complement strand
GACTCACGAAGCAAAAATGGCAACAGATAAACAAAAACACGATGCAGCATTGCAGTCAGATAAACAGAGTAACAAGAATGACGTGGAGTTTTGTTCCCGTGAAGAAATAGGCATGGTTAACGATCTTGATGATGTATTTAATCAAAGAGAGGGGTGACAAAAATGGAGCCTATCTTAGACTTTTTTACACAAATGCGCTGTTTACCTGTATGGGCGTGGATTATCTTAGGGCTTTTTGCTTGGAAATTACTGTTCTCCAGACCGTTGGTGATTAAAAAGTGAATCAAAAGCAATTTGAGCGGTTGCTAAAAGAAAAGTTTGGTGGTAAATACACGGTTGCATATTGGGAAACTATACCTCATGAAGAATGTGGCGAAGAAGTGATCCATGTCGGGTTAGCTAAAGCGGAGTTGTCCCTGGCAGAAGCACAAGACCTGCCGACAGAAATTGACGGGGTTAAGGTAGTTTATGAATATAGCGGAGAAATCACTCCACTACTGCAAGACTATCACGACCCACTTGTCGGTGGTGTTTCAATCGGTGCGGTAGATATTACAGCGGGGACTTATGGTGGGGTGGTTTACGATTCCGACACCAATGAACCTTACTTTATCACAAATGAACACGTCGTATCGAATACACACAACAACGACCCTTCGCACCCGCCAGAGGGGTGGCCCATAGTGCAACCAGGCCCTATTGACGGGGGAGTAAAACCGGCTGTCGGATACCTGCACCGTGTCGGGGGCATGAAACTATCCGCATTAGACGGTGAACCCTGCGACATAGACGCGGCACTTATTAAGCCACAGCGAGATTATTGTGATACGGAATATATCAAGCTCGGTCATATTGATGACGTTAAGCACGCTGATGCAAAGGTTAATGACAAAGTGGTCAAGGTTGGTAGAACAACGGGTGTCACTTTTGCGGAAGTTGGCGCAGTGGGCGTGAGTGCCAATATCGGCGGGATTAGTTGGAGTAACCCGGTTGTGATGGAGAACCTTATTATGACTAAAAAGTCATTCGTTCAAGGGGGCGATTCGGGTAGTCGTGTTTGGGAAGTTGAACAAATGCAACCCATCGGATTAGTATTTGCCGGGAGTTGGTTGACGAGTATGATTATCCCGGCGCAGACGATAGTTGATAAGTTGGGTGTGGTGTTTGGCGACAGGGAACCGGGAGATGTTAGCCCGCCGAAACCACAAGAAAGTTGGCTGATGCGTTTTTTTCGCGCAGTTTGGGAATGGATAAAAAATATATGGAGGTAGTTAAAATGACTACAGCACCTTGGCAAAAGGCAAGTTTTTGGAGTGCGGCAATGTATGTGATTTTTGCGTTACTGAATCACTTTTTAGGGTTAGGTATTGATGCGGAGTATATGATTGCGTTACTGTTACCTATTCTCGCGTTAATTTTTGGTGACGCATGGGTGGAAGTGCAAAAGCTGAAGTTGGAACAATTGAAGTATGAGCTACAAATCCGCAAAAAGTAGGTGGTCGCGATGATAGCTGACGTGTATTTTATGATAGACATTATTGACCTACCAGTGACCTATTGCTGGTTTTATTTATTTTAGGGGGGGATATTGTGGAGCGTTGCGAGGCTTGCATCGACTGTAAAGACAGTTGGTCGGCAGGTATGGATTTAAGCTGTCATGATGCCTGCGATAAATTCCAGGAGTGGAAGGAGCGTAAGGATGACGTGTCCCGATTGCAAAAGCGAAATGATTAATCAAGGCGGGTGCT
>CAZHUP010000513.1:0-1751 GCA_964535495.1 uncultured Rhodohalobacter sp. | reverse complement strand
GAAATTTGTGCTAACCGGATATCCCGCTTATGATGAGCTGACAGATGGAAGAAAATCAAAATCTGAGTTGCAATCGTTGTTTCCCGGTTTGCCCGATTTTAAACGCGTCATACTTTATGCTCCTACATTCAGGAAAAAAAGTACTACCAAGTGGTTTCCATTTGATGATTACAATCCTTCTGAAATAAACCGGTTACTTGAAGAGCTGCACGCCGTTTTAATTCTTCGTCCTCACCCCAATGAAAATTTGAGTATTAAGAACTTTTCAGTTTTAGGTAAAAGAGTAATTCAGGGAGATCAAAGTGTAATTGAAAATATTAATGAGCTGCTGAAAGTTACCGATTGTATTATTACCGACTACAGCGGAATTTACATTGAGGGACTTCTGCTGGATATCCCATCAATTTTTATTCCTTACGACCTTGATGACTACGAACGAGGTCTGCCACTACCTTATTCCGAAGTAACTCCGGGACCGAAAGTATTCAATCAAGAAGAGTTTACAAAAGCTTTGAAAAGCTCTTTAACCAAAAAGGAATATTTAAAATCTGAGCGTGAACGGGTGAAGGGAATCTATTTTGCCAATCAAACACGTAATTCAACAGAACGAACAGTTCAATTTTTAAAGGAACTGCTTTCCTGAGATATGAAAGTCATTTTGAGTATACTTTAATCCTCTATAATATCCTCTGCGCTCTTCATCTGTAGGTTTCTGAGCTCTCTGCCCTTTTCGCTGTAGGAGATCCACAAAAACAGTATTAGGTTGGTTACCTTGCGCAATACGCTTGATACCAGCAGCATACCCGCTACAGCTGCCGTAGCCATATTTAGCATTTTAGAAAGTTCGATGCCCGCCCACATAAAAACAAGATCCCTGCTTGGAATAAAAGGTATTCGATTCACAACAATCACGATCGCCAAAAAAGTAAACCATATTGAGATGGGTGTATTGGGTATCACAACTGCCCACTGGACAATCAGCAGTCCGTGGTGGATCAAAAAACGAGTCATGTAAATTCCAAAGACCTTAAGCGACTTTTTGAGAGGCAGTGAGAATAGATATTTCCGAAACTGAACTGCAAGTACACCAAACACAATGGCAATTACTGTACCCAATATTATATAAACAACGTTAACATCATCAATCATTTCATCCAGATTGATGGTGCCCGTAAATACCAGCAGTCCCACTAAAGTGAAAGCAACAAGATTGGAATTGATTGCAGACAAAATGTTATTATCCCGGATATTCTTCAGAATCTCTTTATCCTCTTTATCCAGAAACTTTCGGGCCCAGACAAAGAGATAAAATTCACCCGAATACCCCATCACCTCGTCGTTATAAACTTTTTTGGTGATAAAACCCTTGAATAATTCCCACTTTTTGATCTTCCAAACCTGCCCGTATATAAATATTTCTGCAATAGGCAGTGAGACGTACAGAATACCAAAAATGATATAGAAAAGCGGGTGTGTAGGCAGGGATGTCAACACTTCTCTCCATCCAATATCAAACAGCTGATAGAGTATAATCCCCACAATAATCAGAATCACAGCCCTGCGAAGATATTTCTTCAGCAAGGCCGCATGCGGACTGTTGGAAAATTTATTCCATCTTTTTTTAATCGATTCTGTATTAATGGCAGTCATTTTTATTCTTCAGAATGGCCTAAGGTAGTAATCATTTGATGTGAATTAAAAGCAGATTCTATTGCAGATGTTATTTAATAACCTCAGTTCGATTAATAATC
>CAZHUP010000512.1:0-1753 GCA_964535495.1 uncultured Rhodohalobacter sp. | reverse complement strand
TTTTAGAGATGTTTTCCCATTTGTGAGATATTATTTCAGTTAACTCCATAACCGATTAGTTTTTCTTTAAAATTAGTTCTGCTCACCTGCACGCATACTATTTATAATTGTTTCAATCAGTTACGGCAGGCTCTATTTAGATTCCATCTTTCGTTGAATAATAGTATGCAATCCGGAGAACCATACTAATTACTTGTTGTTATGACTCAACTTCCGCAAATTACGGCCCAACAGAATTGACCATTATGAGCCTAATCGCCAACGAACTATTTACAATTTATCGCGATTCAGAATTTGAGGCATTTTACGATGTTGATGTGAAGAGTCGCCGGAAAATTATACTTGCACATATCGTTATCCACCTTTTTCCGTTGTTGATAGCGGTAATTGTTACGCAAGCCTATACACTGGGTATTTTTGGAATATGGTTAATTGCTTTCAGTTCTTTGCTTTACGCAATTGTAATTATCGAAACCGTAGCCTACCTGTATCCAAAATTGAGAACATTCTACAAAAAGTACGTTTTTCGGATTGTCTTTCCTGTAGGAGTTTTAATCGGTATTGGCGGTTATTTTGCAGGGGAGAGCTTGATCGAACATATCGATGAAGGCGAAATGGAAATAGGGAAAACAGTTATTCAGTTTATTGCGGGTTCGGCCGGGATCTTTTTTCTATTCATCCTTTCGCAGTTTGGTTTGTCTCAGATTTTATACGCTTCAAAATCACTCTATACCCGAAAAGCAAAAGTAGAAGCCGATATTCAGTTTGCCACAGAAATTCAGCAGAGAATACTGCAGGAAGTATCAATCGAGGAAGGTGGCGTTACTGCCTATGCCTGCTCTAACCCTGCCAACGAACTGGGGGGTGATTTTTTTGAGTTGTCGCTTAGAGATGATCAGCTTTTTGCCTCGATAGGGGATATTTCCGGACACAGTTTTGGCGCCGGTTTGTTAATGACCCTGACAAAAAGTGCCTTACAAACACACCTCGATTATAATCAAGATCCTGCTGAAGTTATGTCGGCACTCAATGTTTTACTTAACAAGCAAACGGATCGGTCAATGTATGCAACCATGACGCTGTTAAAGTTAAATATACCCGATGGCAAGGCAACCCTATGCAATGCAGGCCATCTTCCCGTTTATCATTACAGTGCTGAAAACAGTGAGATTGTACACCGTTATGAGAAGGGGATTGGGTTGGGAATTTCCGGTGCGGCCCGATACCACAATCTTGTGTTTGATGTAAAAAGGGGGGATTTTTTAATTCTATATTCTGACGGGCTGATTGAAACCCGTGACGAAAATATGCGGGTTCGGGATGCCGATTTTTTTGAAGCGCTAGTATCAGAATCTGTAGTTGCTGATTCAAATTCTCCGCGCGAACTTGCAGTCAGAATTCTAAAAGCTGTTAATAGTAATGACTACTCTCCGGAAATGGAAGATGATTCATCGCTCATTGTGATTCAGATATAGGGTGTTCAATATCCGGTAAGCTGTTCTGTAAATAATTTCTGTGCATCTGCTAAACTTCCATATTCAAAACAGCACAGTTCATCACAACCTAGTATCATCGCAGAAATAGAACTGCTCTTTTTTCTATAGAGACAAATAACCCGCTTCCCCATTTCTAAAGCCCGCCCAATCTCATACCCTACACCGAGTGATGGCGTGGTCACTTCAGCAACCACAATATCCGATTCTCTCAGCCAAGCCATATCTTCATCATGAATTTCTTGATCTGATTTGGTGTG
>CAZHUP010000511.1:0-1757 GCA_964535495.1 uncultured Rhodohalobacter sp. | reverse complement strand
CTTAATTTAAACTAATAATCAATAATAACGGTCAAGCTAATTCAGGGATTGACATAAACTGAACCCTGACATCTGCTTCCTGAGCCGAATGATGTACTTTTTCCAGAGCTTTTTTGTCTAATGGCAGGTGGGAAACCAGGTAAGAGTGAATTCCCAGTTTGATGAGCTGTTCCAGGGAGTTTAATTTCTGATCGGTGTTGTCCAGTAAAATTGCGGCATCAACACTGTTCCGTTCAGGAATGGATGATGTTATGACAACTTCTGTGATGACTGATAACTTTCTTAGGTGTTTTTCCCATGCAGAGGCACGGGCTGTTTCACCTAGAATGGCAATTTTCATAATGAACCGCTTTTCATTCAGGTTGTAAAAAGATGGTCAGCGGTACGTTATAATCCAAAGGATTTTTTAATCCGGCATGATCAGAGCCAGAATAAAGTAAAACAGTACCATGGTTCCCACAGATGAGAAGACAAGAATTAGGAAGATAATTCGCACGATGGTTGAATCCCATCCCAGGTAGTCGGCAATTCCGCCACAAACACCTGCAATCATTTTATCGGTACGAGATTTTCTGAGCTTAGCCGGCATGATAAGTATCCTTCTAAATGAATTTATGTATGAGCTTTTGTTTTGGTACGTAATGATAGAGAAAGGGTTTCAAAAAATGCAGAAATAATTTTTCTGATATAATTGTGGATTTAATAAGTCTGAGATCTTCCATTAAGTTCTTTAAAATCATTGTGATCTAAAAAATACCGGGAGTGTGTATTTAACTTCCACAGGTAAACCATCCAATACTCCCGGAGAAAATTTCATTAGATTTACCGCTCGTATTACTTCACGATCTGCTTCATAATGGATGGATTGAGTAATGAAAGGTTCTTTTACTTCCCCGAATCGATTTACAATGAACTCTACTGTTACTTTTCCTTCGATATCACTTAATCCATCCGGATATCGGACTTCATCCATCAGGGCCTGTAGTCCGCCAATAAGTTGAGGCATTTTGAAATTGTCAGTTCCAGACGCTTTTGGATTTTCATAATCTGTAGCGTGATTTTGAAAATGTTCACTTCCCAGTGCCCATAAAACCCTGTTGTAGGATTGAGGGTCATTTTTGATCTCAACCAGGATCATTCTCTCTTGCGTGCTGTTACTCTCTTCAATAGAAAGTATATCATCCCACTCATGGTTATTTAGTCGGCTTAGTGCAACATCGTACTGATCAGACTCTTCAATTGGAAACCCGCTTATCTGCAAACTGTAGTTTTTACTTTCTGAATTGGGTTCCTCAACAGAAACAGTGAGCTGATTCAGGTCGGTAACCGTTACTGTTTCTGAGGATGCACATGATAGTAGTACAAACGGCAGTACAAAAAAGGCAATCGGAACAAAAAAACGATCAGATGAAAACATGCATGTAACTTTTTGAAGACTGTTATGACGCTCATCAATATAGAAAAACCCATCTAATAAAAAAGCGGAACCCCGTGAAGGATTCCGCTTTTGAAAAGAATCGGAGGCCGATTCTTCATTCCGCACGCTATGGCTCAGCGTGTGATACTCAAAGATGCTTTTTCGTAACCGATATAGGAAAAGATCAGCTCAACCTCACCGGAGCCGTCAACATCAATCGAAAAATTGCCATCCATATCAGATGATGAGCCTACATTGGACCCTGCCAGAGTTATATTCGCACCTGCAAGTGGCTGTCGTGTTTCGCTATCCAGTACTTTACCTGTAAGTTTTCCGTCAT
>CAZHUP010000510.1:0-1758 GCA_964535495.1 uncultured Rhodohalobacter sp. | reverse complement strand
TGGACAAAGGCAGATTCATGAACAACCGGTCTGTAACCGTCAAATTCGTAGATCATTTGAACAGATTTGTGATTTGAAAAATAAAAACCTGTCAGCGTGCCGAAAGCAATCGGTACCTGACAGCGTTTTTTTAAAAGTTCAAGGTCTTAGAATCACGCTGACAGGACCACGAGAAAAAGCGTGGACGCTGTCAGGTGAAATGTCTGTCAGTGCTCGTCGGCTAACGGACCCGACACTATCTCAGCGTACTCTGCGCCTTTGCGGTGAATCAATCGTTTCCTTTCGGTGTAAAAGCTTGAATACCGGTGATCTCTCTACCGAGTATCAATCCGTGGATATCGTAAGTACCCTCGTATGTAACTACAGATTCTAGGTTTACCATGTGGTGGATCACGCGATACTCTCCGGTGATTCCGTTTCCACCGTGCATATCACGCGCTACACGTGCAATATCGAGTGCTTTAGCGGTGTTGTTTCGCTTAGCAAGCGAAGTCATAGCATGATGATCACGTCCTTCATCCTTTAGTTTCCCGAGACGAAGCGCCAACATCTGCATAGATGTGATATCCGTGAGCATATTGGCCAGTTTGGTTTGTGGTATCTGATTGGCTGCAATCGGCAGACCAAACTGTTTGCGGTCTATCACATACTGACGCGCTTTTTGATAGCAAAATTCTGCTGCACCAACAGCACCCCATGCAATTCCGTACCGGGCGCTGTTCAGACACATGAATGGACCTTTTAGTCCGCGAATGTCGGGGAATACATTTTCATCGGGTACAAACACATCTTCAAATACCATTTCTCCGGTGGATGAAGCCCGCAAGCTCATTTTATTGTGAGTTACAGGGCAGGAGTATCCTTCCATGCCTTTCTCTACGATAAAACCACGAATTACGGGTTTGTCATCTTTGTGTTCTTTAGCTTTTGCCCAAACTATGCCAACATCAGAAATAGGGGAGTTGGTAATCCACATTTTGGCGCCATTCAGAATCCAGCCGCCGTCTGTTTTGACTGCGGTTGTAACCATTGAACCGGGATCGGATCCGTGATCCGGCTCAGTCAATCCAAAACAGCCGATAATTTCGCCGGTTGCGAGACGGGGTAAGAAACGTTCTTTCTGCTCTTCTGTTCCAAATTGCGAAATCGGATACATCACCAGTGATGACTGAACGGACATGAATGAGCGATAGCCTGAATCAACCCGTTCCACTTCACGGGCAACTAATCCGTAAGCAGTTTGGCTTGCACCGACCCCGCCATATTTGGGATCTGTAGTAGCACCTAAAAGACCAAGATCGCCCATCTCTTTGGCGATATCCATATCAAAAATTTCTTCCTGGTTCCCCTTGAGCGCTCTGGGTTCTAGTTTGGTCTGTGCATACTCGCGAGCAGTCTCCATGATCATTTTGTCATCTTCATTCAACTCAGATTCGAAGAGAAATGCGTCGTCGATATTAAATTGTGAATTGCTCATGTTGGTAGATGATTAAGGGCTAAAAGTTTTCGAACTATATTCTATTCAATGTAATGAATTCAGTGTGTCAAATCATCCATTCTGATTATTTTATGCAATAATTTATCTGATATTGAACGGAAACATCCGGATAAGAAAAAAGTCACACCCCTTTCGAGATGCGACTTTGTTTGCAAAATCTAAAGGCATGTTGGATTAGCTGTTATAGCCCAACTCATTTTTGATCTCACGGGCCAGGATGAGGCGCTGAATTTCAGAGGTTCCCTCTCCAATCGTCATCA
>CAZHUP010000509.1:0-1761 GCA_964535495.1 uncultured Rhodohalobacter sp. | reverse complement strand
AGAAATTACGATGAATGGCGGATATCTGCTGGCAGGTTATAATTTTACAAACCGTTTAGAAGGTATTGCCCGTTACGAATATTTAAAACCCAATACAGATCTTGATAACAACGGGCTGCAAGTATATACGATCGGTGCGAATTACTATTTTGTTGGGAGAACACGATTATCGGTGAACTACGAATTTAGGGATGATGAATTAAACCCCGATTTTGGCAACCTGTTAACTGTACAGATGCAGGTTGTTTTGTAGCCTGTTCTATGCAAAAAATTTTATTTGACGTCAGTTCGACATAAGAAATTGAAAAATGAGTCTGAGGCTGTCCAAAAAGGGCGTCATCCCGTACTCGATACGGGATCTCCTATCTTTGATTTAAACAGGAGATGCCGGATCAAGTCCGGCATGACGGAATTGAACATTCATTATCTCGTTAAGCGCCCTTTAGGTGCTTATTTCAACGATTTTATCTCGAACTCCCGTTATTTTAGAAATTAATGAGAGCAGAGATTTTCACATTTCAGGTGATAAACGAATACATATAGTTTTCTTATTTTGGGTTGATAACAATTTTCGAATTAACCTCATACCAAACTGCCTGCAATTATGACCACCCATATTTATTTATTCCATCCCTCCCAAATTTTTTTCCTCATCGCTCTGTTCACTTTTTTAATTGCCCAGCCTCTCCTCGCCCAGGAGAGCGGCATCATTGCCGACGGTGCGGAACTGACTCTGATATCCGACCGCTTTTCGTTTACCGAAGGTCCCGCCACCGATGAGGATGGAAATGTCTATTTCACCGATCAGCCCAACGATCACATCTGGAAATACAGCATTGATGGCGAGCTGACACTTTTTATGGATGAAACCGGCCGTTCCAACGGCATGTATTTCGATCACGATGGAAACCTGTTGACCTGCGCCGACCTGAACGGTGAGATCTGGAGCATTTCTCCAGATAAAGAAGTCACCGTTCTGGTGGACAATTTCAACAACAAACAACTAAACGGGCCAAATGATCTCTGGGTGGATCCCAAAGGCGGTATCTATTTCACCGACCCTTACTACCAGCGGGATTACTGGGAGAGAACCGAAAAAGAGATTGAGGAAGAGCGGGTTTATTACCTCACACCCGACCGACAGGAAGTTATAATTGTGGCCGATGATTATGTACAACCAAATGGAATCATTGGTACACCAGATGGAAAAACACTCTACGTGGCTGATATTGGTGACAGCAAAACGTACTCCTACACCATTAATGAAGACGGGACTCTCTCTGGCAAGCAACTTTTTGCAGAATTGGGCTCCGACGGAATGACGATCGACGATCAGGGAAATGTGTACCTGACCGGTCGCGGAGTAACTGTTTTCAATAAAAATGGTGACCAGATTGAGCACATTCCCGTTCAGCAAAACTGGACCGGAAACATCACATTTATCGGCCCCGAACGCCGCACACTTTTCATCACCGCAAGCAACTCGGTTTATACACTCGAGATGAACGTGCAGGGCAGATAAGAGTTTTTCCTGAACTCATTATCGTCTATGCTATTTGTGTCACACAAAAACGGGTGATCTGACCGTTTTTCATCTCCGGGATATTGCAGTGCTTCTGTTTCAATCATCTTGACTCAGCTACACCTTTCTCACATTCCCGTTCCATCAATTTTTATATTGATTACAGAGAAGCACGAAAAATCATAAAAAACTTTTTTATGATGAATAGGTACCCGGCCAAAATCGTGTGTAATAGTATT
>CAZHUP010000508.1:0-1765 GCA_964535495.1 uncultured Rhodohalobacter sp. | reverse complement strand
AGATTTTTTTATTCAGAGATAATTTAGAAATCGATTGATAAAGTATTTTAATGATTGTGATTTCTAACGGGGCAAGGCGTTAAAAGCCCACTTGACCAATAATGAGAAAATAAAAAAGCCCGGACTGATAAGCCCGGGCTTTGAATCTACTTAAACTTTTCACTGGTAGAAATGGATAAAGCAGTAAATTTCAAAATGCAGTGGTTTAAGACAAAACTACAACCACCCCTTGCCCCTCCTTTTTTAAGGAGGGGATTTTTTGGGTCTGTTGCTACATCTCTTTATAGCTTCTATCTCATTCACGCGTTGGAATTGGCGCATCCCAATGCGGCATCTCTGCGGAAGCATCGCCCGTCATCAGGTAGGTATCAAACCACTCCAGCATGCGGTAGTTGTAATCAAACTTGGAGGCAGCACGGGAGTTTCCGTGTCCTTCACCGGGATACCAGACAAGGCGTACGGGAACGTCCGGACGGCGTACCTTGATGTGACGGTAAAGCTCAAGTGACTGTGCAGGGTGTACGCGTGTATCGTTGGCACCATGCATAATCAGGATGGGTGTTTCCGCTCGGTCTACCCAGTAGATCGGGCTTCGCTTCAGGTAGTCCATCCATTTTGCGTCAGACTCCCACATGCGCTCGCGGGAGTGAACCAGGTAGAGTTCGTTCGGAATGTCGCTGGTTCCCCATTTCGAGAGGTTGTTGCTAATTCCCACAAACATGACGGATGCCGCAAAGCGGTCACTGTAGTAAGTAGCCATCCATGCAGATGCGTAACCACCATAAGAACCGCCGGTTACACCAATCCGGTCTCCATCGGCAATACCCCGGTCAATAAGGTAATCCACGCCATCTACCACATCATCAAACTCTTTTCCGGCAAGATCGGCCTGGCTGCTGTAGACAAATTCAACGCCGCGACCGGTGCTTCCGCGATAGTTTGGATAGAAAACAGCATAACCTTTAGCTGCTGCCATCTGTCCCGGCATGGAGTATCCGGTTAGCCAGCCATTGCTGTAGTGCGCTTCCGGTCCGCCGTGAACAACGGTGATTACAGGCACAGGGGTTCCGCTCTGGTAGTTGGTTGGGTAGATCAGCATCCCCTCAATTTCAAACTCACCGTCGCGGGCGGTATATCGGATTACTTCCTGGTTGCCCAGTTCAATATCTTCCAGCCACGGATTGTGGTTAGTGGCTTTTTGTGGCTGCGCATTTCGTGCCCGGCTCAGCGTATACACTTCATTTGGATGTGTTGGTGAACTTGCCACGAATGAGATCATCCCATTTGATGCACGGGAAAATGATGAGATGGCATGAGCATCAGCATTGAAAAGTACCTGCTTGTTGGATCCGTTTGGGCGAATGGTTCCAAGCATGGTATTTGTGCCCTGGCTGGCAAGGAAGTGAATTTCGTTGTTGGATGTCCACTTAATCTGCTCATACTTTCCTTCAAAACCTTCGTCGATGTTTTCGGGAGTTCCGCCTTCGGCAGATACAATCTTGAGGCGTCCGTCAATTGGATCGTTAATATCGTATGCAGTTCTCAGGGCAAGACGTTCACCGTTCGGACTCCAGGTAAACTCACCCAGTTTCCCTTCGTTGTTGACTTCCGCAATGATGTCACGAGTGCGATAATCGACAATGAAAATCTGCTGTGCCATAAATGAGTCGTCTACAGTTGGAGTTGGTGCAGCGGAAACGGCCAGCTTACTTCCGTCCGGACTCCACTCTATCATATAGATGGAACCGTCTACATTTAACTGATG
>CAZHUP010000507.1:0-1767 GCA_964535495.1 uncultured Rhodohalobacter sp. | reverse complement strand
CTGCCAACCAAAGCAGGGATCATGACCGTCTTCATTAACATAGCAGTCTGCGTTCTTCAAGGATTTCTTATACACTATCAAATAGTAGACTACCCGCTGCGAGACAGCTATGAAGTTGCCTCTTGGGCTTCTATTTCCGCGAACTCCATTCTACTAAGTATTGTCGCCGTTATTTTTCTACCCATGTTGTTCAGAGGCCTACAGGACACTATCGACTCTCAGAACTCATTGAGAGAAAACCTGATGAAGCATAGAGATCAGCTTGAAAACTCACTTCGGGAAAAAGAGACGCTTCTGGCTGAGATTCATCACAGGGTTAAAAACAATCTTGCCGTGATATCAGGAATGCTACAGATACAAGCTTTTAAGGAGAGTAATGTAGAAATGCAGAAAAAACTTCTGGACAGCACCCTGCGCATAAAATCGATGGCGAACATCCATGAACAACTCTACCAATCGCACAGTTTTTCAAAGATGGCTTTCGACGAGGGGCTTAAAAATTTGGTTCAAACGATTTTGGAAACGATAGATAACGGAGCGGATATTGAGACTGTATACGATCTTGAACCGATTCAGCTAAATATTAATCAAGCTGTACCTTGCTGTCTTATCGTTAACGAAGTTGTTACCAATTGTATAAAACACGCGTTTATTGATCGTAAGGCCGGTAAAGTATCCATTAAACTCCAAAAAAATAGAAATACTCTGTCCCTTTCAATTACGGATAACGGAAAGGGTATTCCTGCAGATGTAGTACATGATGATCAGGAGTCATTGGGGTTCGAACTGATTAATACACTTTCCCAGCAATTGAAGGCTGATTACATATACCAACCTGTAGAAATGATGGGCGGTACTCACTTTCAGATCACTTTCGAGCTCTCCTCGGCTTCCGGCAGTAATGGGTTATAAACCACACTACCGAAAGTTAGATCAACTTCTGATTGCCTGAATCCGATTTAGTACCGGCGGATGCGAGTAGTTCAAAAACACATAAAAAGGATGCGGTGTTAAATTGCTTAAGTTATCTTTTGATAATTTTTTAAGCGCATCAATCATTGGTTTCCCGTCGCCCAGAGTTGAGGCAGCATAATGATCGGCCTCGTACTCATGCTTTCGGCTCAGCACCTGCATTCCAATTCCCAGAATAGTTTCTACCGGTGAGTAGAGCAGCCCGAAGAAAAGAAGTCCTGCATAGACGCTCATCTGATCCATAAAGAATGCATCGAAAAGCGCCGGTACCTGTAGGAATATAGAGAGCAGAGCAAACATGATTCCCGTGTGAAGTACCGAAATCCCCATATTTTTGACGATGTGTTTCTTCTTGTAGTGACCAATTTCGTGAGCCAATACCGCCACAAGCTCCTCAGTTGTGTGTTTTTCGATTAGTGTGTCAAACAGGGCAATTCGCTTATTTTTGCCAAATCCTGTAAAAAACGCGTTCGATTTGGAAGATCGCTTTGAGCCGTCCATCACATAAACGCCCTGAAGCGGAAAGTCTACGCTTTCGGCATACTCCTCGATGGCCTGCCTTAACTCTCCATCCTCAAGCGGTTCAAACTTATTGAACAGCGGCATGATCCAGGTCGGTGCAACGTACTGCATGATCAGGGAGAACGCTGTTACAGCCAGCCACGCATAAACCCACGCCCATGGCCCCCCAAACTCAAAAAATGCAATAATTCCTGCCAGAAGCGGTGCTCCAATTACCAGTGAAAGCAACAGGCCCTTCACCCGGTCCATCACAAAAGTGCCCGGTGTGGTTTT
>CAZHUP010000506.1:0-1768 GCA_964535495.1 uncultured Rhodohalobacter sp. | reverse complement strand
AGTTGGATTGGAAAAAATCATCCCTTACTTCGAGCAGTTTTAATATGCGAACCATGCTCTTTTTTTTCTGAAGGATATTTCGTGTATAGTAAATGGTTGAAAATATAACAAATACCCACGATGCAAGCCCGAGAGACAAACTCATCACATCGCCTGTGTTCCCATATTCAATAAACTGTATCACACTAAGTACCGAAAAAATGAGTATAGATAATATCACAAAAAAACCGAGTACTCTTATTTGACGCAACGACTTGTTTGCAAATTTTTCAAAGTTACCGTTTTTGATCCACTCTTTACGGTCAGCAAACAACAGCAAATGGCTGTACTGATTAATTTCTTCTTTAATCATTGCGATGAAAATATCGTCCTTCATCAATTCGAAAATTTTTTGAAAAAAATTGTGTAAAAGGCTAATCAGAAGGCCTCTCTGTAAAGTACAATAAAAATATATTCGATGTGATTCGAATGAGAATCTGGCTGTCCCGTTACGATTCGGATACCAGACGGAAATCACCAAAACCGGTGGTGGCTTCAAAGATTAACGTGCGGTTCGGGTATTCCCAGACTTCGCGTGTAGGTGCGTTGGTTGGCAGACGCCGTTCAATATTATCGGGTGCACCATATAAGATGTAGGCACGGCCCTGATCGGTTTCGTAACCGGGAGTTTGCAGGGATGAAAAATTTTCATAGGCATGATCAATCCGCCGATAATATTCGGCCATCAGTTCATTAAATTCGGTATCGGGGGTAGGGTCCCGCTGGGCCCAGAATTCTCTGAATTTTCTCTCCCGTTCGGATGTGGACCCGGAATTGATACGTCTCAGTTCACTGTCATCTACAATAAATTTCAGCATCTCAATAGCCACATCCAGATTGTAAAGGCTAACCGGCATATCGATCCATTGCGAGTTGATGGTGCGTTCACCAATCGGTTCATCCCGCCCTTCGGTCATCAGCCTGAATCTGTATCTGGCATTTTCAAACTCCTGATTGGGAATTTCTACATAAGCATACCGGACTCCCTCATTGTTCAGATCGGCCTGCAGTGAAATTTCTTCATCGTCTTTAAAAACCCGTGCCGATGAGAGATTAACAATCTGATCCGTGCTGATGGTTTCAGTATGGCGAATGTCTCCGTCATCTGAACTTCCGGATGAAAGCCTGTGAATATTCAGAGTAAATTCATCTGTCTCAATTGCTGTTTCTGCTGGTAATTTTATCAAGAGGTGATAATCCTGCCCATAGAGAACGTTATTGCCGTAGTTGAGCAGAGTTCCGTTCAGTTGATTTCCGGAAACGGAAAGATTGCTCATCAAAATAAATTCAGCCTTCTCACTCTCTTGATAATTTTCCACTGTGAAATTTCGCCGGCTGGATGATTGCTCGCGCACCGATCCGGCCCTGGCCAATTGCAGTTCATAATGGTACACACCTTCGTCAAGCAGTGTGTGGATGAAACCCTGTGTGTAATCGGTTCTGGATTTCGTTTCCTCAAATGTGTCAACCCAAAGAGTATCCTGCCACGCTTCTCTGAAAACCGAGGGTGCATTTGAAGCCCGCCGGCCCGTGGGTGCAGTTCCTTCAAATACTTCGAGGCCCATCCGCAATGGGGCAAAATATTCTGCATCGGAACGCGGGGGAGTCATGTCTGACCTGATTCTCAAAAAAGGCAGAAAATCATAATCGATTCTGAATATTACGGTGAACTGAGTGGACGAATCATCAGCCGGTAACAGCACATGATCAACATAGGAAGAAGGGCGGT
>CAZHUP010000505.1:0-1777 GCA_964535495.1 uncultured Rhodohalobacter sp. | reverse complement strand
TGGATAGATATTGTTGCACTGCCAAGAGTCTGCCCCGATTGTCCATCCGTGACAACTCCCCGAATAATATTTGATTGTGAAAATAGTGTTTCAACCGGAGTTAGAAACAGTACCAAAATAACCGCTATTTGATATCTAAACGTCATTTTTTAAAGGAATTAAACAATGCATCAATATTCATAAATAACTCTTTATAGTTTCATGCTACCCTTCACAAGGAGGAGTCCTTTCAGAAATTTCAACTTTACGCCTGGCAATTCCGGCTACCAACCCTGTCCCTCCCTCAACATTCGATCTAACCTCCGGTATACTTTTTTCAATATCAGTTAGCCCCACATCCTCCGGCCAGTCCGGCCCGGCAGTAACCAAAACAAATTCTCTTCGGTTTACTCTAAAACTAAATGCGGTAACTCCTAACTCTCTTGCTAAATCTTCTCTGTTCTCAGAGTTGATGGTGTACTCGTTCTCTTGTCTTAAATTCATTTCATCCAGGTGAGAAATAGTAATTTTCCTTTCCGGGGCACAGCCAACGGATGTTAAGGCTTGAGCGAGATACCGGGTTTCTGCAACAATGATGGAATCTAGAGCAATACCTGAAACACTTATGCTTTCAAAGTTTTCAGAATATTCCACATTCGGTTCCGATAATGGTGATGGGGTAGCTACCACAACCCGGCTTTGGCGACCATCGGGCGACTCCGCAACAATTTCATACAATTCATCTCCGCGAATATCCTCCGATAGCCAGTAATTCCAAACGTAGGTATCGCCGCCAAACTTAAACAGGGAATCTTTCAGTGTATATATATCACCCGTGGATTGATTTAAAAGATTCACCACAGAACCATTGGGAGTTGGATCTGTTGGATTTAATAATTCCCCAATTGGCATTACTCTGACCCATTGAGTGTCTGCATGAACATCCAGGACCCCGTTTATAGAAAACACAACTTCATCGTCCTTTTGCATCGGATCAAAAGTGCTTTCACAACTGATGAAAATCAGAAGGAAAAATGTGTAAATCACTTTCCAGGATTCCCATCTTGCATATTTTCTGATATATTTTTGGGCCATATCTGTGGGCAGGGTTCTAACGGCGGGGTTATTTGTATTCTCCGGCCTGCTATTCCGGCAACATAACCTACACCTCCATTAATATTGTTGACTGCATCAGGCATTGATGATTCAAGTTCAATTAAGTCCGCAATTTCAGGCCAGTCATCCCCGGACGATATTACTAATAACTCTCTTCTGTTAGTTCTGAAACTATCGACAGACGGACCCAGGGCCGCAGATATCTCAGATCTGTTATTTACCACCAATCGATAGCTGCCATCAGCGTAAGTTATCAATTGATCTAAATGCGAGATGACAACTTCCACTTCCGGGTCGCATCCCAGTTCATTAGTTGGCTGTACAATATATCGTGTCTTCACCGATACAATTGGATCATCACTTTCCCCGTTGAAAATTCCGGATTCAAAACCGGTATTGTATTCTTTTACTGTTGGTAAAGGCAGAATTGATGGCAGATTTATTTGGGCATAACTGAACCTTCCCTCCGGATTCTCCGCTATAAATCGATATCTGTTATTAGCCTCGAGCTCTTCTTCTGACAAATAGTTCCAGACATAAGCATCTCCTCCAAATTTAAATAAAGAGTCCCTGAATGAAATTCTATTCCCAGTTGTACTATGAACCAGTGTAGCTTTTGTCCCATTTGGTTCAGGATTTCTGTTGATCAAACTTTTCCCGATCGGCATAACACGAACAGCAC
>CAZHUP010000504.1:0-1780 GCA_964535495.1 uncultured Rhodohalobacter sp. | reverse complement strand
CGGTTCGGAGGTTTGGAAAATTACTCGCCTCGCCGCTTAGCCACGGAACCGTTATTGGTTTTCCCAAAACTCCGGAAGTCAACATGAATTAGGTTGGTGAATTCATTAAATTGAACAAACTCAAAAACCAACTACATATTTTTAAGATGGAAATTCGAGCAGATCTTTATTTAGGCGACTCCAAAGATGTATTAAAAGAAATACCATCAAATTCTGTTGATTTAGTTTTTACCTCCCCCCCTTATGCGGATCAGCGGAAAAATACCTACGGGGGAATTCACCCAGACGAATATGTAGATTGGTTTTTACCTATTTCAGAAGAATTACTTCGCGTTCTCCATCCTAAAGGGACGTTCGTTTTAAACATTAAAGAGAAAGTGGTTAATGGGGAAAGAAGTACTTACGTCATGGAGTTAATCCTTGCCATGAGAAAACAGGGGTGGTTGTGGACTGAGGAATTCATCTGGCATAAGAAAAATTCATATCCAGGTAAATGGCCTAATCGTTTTAGAGACTCTTGGGAAAGATTACTTCAGTTTAACAAAGAAAAGAAATTCAATATGTACCAAGAGGAAGTTATGGTACCAGTTGGAGATTGGGCAAAAACAAGGCTCAAAAATCTGAGTGACACTGATAAAACCCGTGATGAATCTAAAGTAGGAAGTGGTTTCGGAAAAAATATATCAAATTGGAAAGGACGAGATAAAGTTTACCCTAATAATGTCCTTCATCTCGCCACTGAGTGTAATAATAAAAACCATAGTGCAGCTTTTCCTGAAAATTTACCTGAATGGTTTATTAAACTTTTCACAAAGGAACATGATACCGTTTTAGATCCATTTATGGGTTCTGGAACTACTAACATTGTAGCTCAACGAATGAAAAGAAATTCGATTGGAATCGAAATAGTCCCAGAATATTATGAGGCCGTCAAACAACAACTTGACGAAGTGCAACTTTATTTATTTGAACCAACTGTAGAATATGCCAAAGCTGAACTTAACGGACGTGATTGATTACGTTGAAAAGAACATTTCTGTTTTTCACAACAAACGAATTGACAGTCTCGATTCTCTTAAACTTACCAGAGTCTTAAAACGAAAGAATCCTTATCTATTTAAGGCCAAATATTTATTAACAGCCGATGAAATTGTAAAAAAGATTGTCGAAGCTCATATCTCATCACATGAAGAAACAATCTTTGGGGATTGGTTGGAGGGGTTGGCAATTTTCATCAATCAAAAAGTTTACGGCGGTTGGAAATCTGGAATAACCGGTATCGATCTCGAGTTCGACAAGGACAACATCAGACATATTGTAACAATAAAATCAGGGCCAAATTGGGGTAATAGCAGTCAGATTAGTAAGTTGAAATCTGATTTTTTAACTGCACGCCGAACTTTAAGAACGAGTAATTCAAAACTTCATATTGTTGCTGTAAACGGGTGTTGTTACGGAAAGCAAAGAAAATCAGATCGGGGTGATTATTTCAAATATTGCGGTCAAGATTTTTGGGAATTTATTTCTGGCGACAATAACCTATACGTTGACATTATTGAGCCATTGGGACATAAAGCTAAAGAGAGAAACGAAGCTTTTATGGAATCTTACTCCAAAATGTTGAACAAATTTACGAGAGAGTTCACTATCGATTTTTGTAATGATGATGGTGAGATTAACTGGCAAAAATTAGTAAAATTCAACTCCGGGGCTGATTAAAAACCAATAACAAGCATTTCGTGCGGACGTGTAAACGTTTGTTGCTCATAGCTTTATTGGT
>CAZHUP010000503.1:0-1789 GCA_964535495.1 uncultured Rhodohalobacter sp. | reverse complement strand
GGGATCATCAGTTTGGAAACTTTCACGCGATAGGTGCGGGCCCACTCCTGCAGCGCCGGTATAAACGAGGCGACGATTGGGGTATTGTTCAAAAAAGCACTCATTCCCATGACGGGCGCAATGATTTTTGCCTGTGTTTTCCACAATTCTTTAGGTGTTCCAAGCAAATTTTGAATCACAAATTGAATGGCTCCGGTTTCTCTCAGACCTGCAGCCACAATATAGAGAGCGGCAACGGTAAGCATTCCCTCATTGGAAAACCCGACAAGGGCTTCATTCACCGGGATGATGCCAAATACTATGATAATGGTAAGACCACCAATAAAAACCACGTCAGGCGCAAGTTTAGTGGTCACCAGTAGAAACAGGCAAAAGAAAATCACCCCGAAAACGACAATTGCCTCAATTCCCATGTTTCAGATATAGACTTGAACTGAATGGTTTAATTTCACTTCGATTCGACAGTCGAATGTATTTGATCGACTGTCGAATTGTAACAGTTTTAATGCCTGGTTTGGACAATAATTAAAATGTGATAGCCATAGACCTGACAGCATTCCCAGTGCCAGTGTTTTTCTAGTCCCGATACTCGGGGCTTTTCCGGGTTTCTGTCAGCGTCGGGGCAAAACCTTGTAAAAACATGGCATGTCTACCTCCAAATAAGCAAGGATTAATTTCAAACCGAATTGAACAATACATCTGTATTCTTCATCTGAACGAACATTCCATGTTTCAATCCTTGCCAAACTACTGCTCAACGCTGACAGATCCGGTGGGTGCTGTCAGGTTGAACTACTTCACACCATACTCATTAACATAGTATCGGTACGCTTTTTCCAGCCCCTCTCGGAAAAGAACTTCAGGTTCATATCCTAACAGGCGCTGTGCCTTGCTGATATCTGCAAGCGAGTGCTTTACGTCTCCCGCTCTGGGCGGACCGTAATTTACGTCAATTGTCTTGCCGCTCACATCTTCAAGAATCTCAACCATTTCGTTGAGATTGGTTCGTTCATTACACGCAATGTTGTAAATCTGGTTTAACGCTTCAGTGTTTTCTGTGAAGAGAGCTCTGTCATTCGCCTGAACAGCGTTTGTAACATACGTGAAGTCGCGGCTGTTTTTGCCGTCACCATTGATGGTTGGGGAAGTTCCGTCAATATACGCCTTACAAAAAATCGGGATTACCGCTGCATACGGGTTATCAGGATTTTGCCGGGTACCAAAGATGTTAAAATAGCGCAGTCCTACAAAACTCAGCCCGTAGGCACTCGCAAAAACATCCGCATATTGCTCTATAGATACCTTACTCACCGCATACGGGCTCAGAGGCTTGCCAATTCGGTCTTCAACTTTGGGTAGCTCCTTGCTGTCGCCGTACGTGCTGGAACTGCAGGCCAGGACAATTCTCTCGACTCCCTTTTCCACGGCCGCATGCATAACATTCACTGTACCCAGGATATTCACTTCCGTTGTGCGCATCGGGTTTTCTATCGAGCGGGGTACGGATCCCAGCGCCGCCTGGTGCGTAATTTTGTCGATTCCCTCACAGGCATCGAGGCAGGTCCGGTAGTCGCAAATATCCCCTTTGATAAATTGAAATTTTGGATGCCCCTCAAACTCCCTGATATTTTCATAATATCCGTTACTCAGGTCGTCCAGAATTCTGACGAGCTCAACTCTGTCGTCAGATAGAAAATGCTCTACAAGGTTACTGCCAATAAATCCGGCACCGCCGGTGATAAGTAGTTTCATGTATTTTTTTAGTAATTATTTATTGATCGAAGTAAGG
>CAZHUP010000502.1:0-1789 GCA_964535495.1 uncultured Rhodohalobacter sp. | reverse complement strand
ACATCTACAGGAGTTTCGGCAATGACTACGAACCGTGTATTTTCATCGTATGTAAAGGAATTAACTTTTGACTTAACCTGATTTACGATCTCCTCAACTTTTTGAGAATCGAAAAGAATCTCTCCATCCCGTACCATGTCATCAGGCAGTTCGTCCAGGTCTACATTATTTAAATCGAATGCCGGGTGTGGCCTTAAAACCCAGATCGCTGCCTGGATTTCCCGAAAGGTAATTGAATTGTCTTCCGCTTTGAGCTGCTCTGTGATGTTCAGCAACGTATTAACCTTATTCCATTTCTCAACTCTGTACGTTGAATAAAGCTGCAGTCCGGGATAGGTGCCATTTTGAGTGGATATAGGGGTTTTCCAATCAATACACCATCCCTCCAGGGTACCGTTTTCGATAATATCATTTGGCTCTATCCCCTGGAATTCGAGCTCTAAATAGGTCTCATCTCCGGAATTTACGATCAGCGTTACATTATCCGCCCCGGGAATGGGTGTCACTTCTTCCACATAATTTAGTGAATCATCTACACCGCCATTTTCACCTGAGGAGCTAACCGAATCACATGAAGTTATCAGAAGTGAAACTGAAAAAATAAAAATTACGAAGAGGAAACAGTTTGTTTTTAATCCAAAATTCATATTTGCCTATACCCTTTTGTTGAATATTTTTAAAATAATGTCCTGCAATTGCCCAAATTACTTGTCAGACGCTTCATAATAGGCAACCCACTATAAGATCTGCAATTAAAATCCTTTAACTATTGAATATATAAAGACTCAAGAATACTAATTTCTGATTTATAGATAGATACAGGTGAAAATTTTGTTGTTATAATTATTTAAAGCAGGATAAAATAGAATATATAGCTTTAAAATTTCTGTACTGAAAGGCAGATTTAAAATTGAAGACATACCAGAAGTAAAATGATGCTATACCAAAATTAAATGCCTTTAAAATCCCTACGTGGGAGAACAGAGACAGACAAGAAGGTATACGCCGTGCTAATAAACATCCTGAGCAGAGCACCCCAAAGTAAAGGCTATGCCAAATACAGCTAAGATCCTTCGTTTCACTCAGGATGACGCCGAGCCTTACATTAATGGGCGGGTATCTTGTCACATAAACAAATCATCGTTCAGCACCACCCGCTCTGGCTAAAAATGCCCTTCGGCGGCGTTGGAAATATTAAGCAAAACTCAGGATCCTGTACGCCGCCCCTTCTAAAAAAAAAGCCTGTCATCCTGAGCGAAGTGAAGGATCTTAACGGCAAGATAACAATATCACACACCGCCAACATCTACAATTGATTTATTTTTTCTGTAAGGAAATTCAACTTTCTGTTTCATACTTATATGAAGACGTATTTCACTTATATCATAACAAACAAAAAGCATGGCAGTCTGTATACCGGAATGACCAACGACGTCATGTCTCGAATAAGACACCACAGTAACAATAAACTGCATTCATTTACCGGCAAGTACAAACTCAACAAACTTGTATGGTTTGAAGCTTTCAACACACCTGAAGAGGCTATCCGGCGGGAGAAAGAGATAAAAGGTTGGCTGCGCAGCAAAAAAATTGTGTTGATCGAAAAGAAAAATCCTGAATGGAAAGATCTTTATCAAAAATTGAGAACAGAAATGGGTAAAAAATATCAACCAATTTCGAGGACGTGGTCTTATCAAAAGCCAAATAACTCCTCCTGAGCAAACCGATTGTACTGGAATATCCCGATACCTATCGTTGTAAATTAAAGAGAGACATGAGTATAAGAGAT
>CAZHUP010000501.1:0-1795 GCA_964535495.1 uncultured Rhodohalobacter sp. | reverse complement strand
CAATTGTACCAAAAGAAACGGCTCCGCTAATGGTTTTTAGTTCTTCATTGAGATTGTCCATTTCCTCAACCACTGGTTGGAACTTCTTTAATACCTTGTTCGCTTCTTTTACGGCAATTTCTCGGTAATCGGCAGATACTTCATGAAGCTGTTTATTTGCTTCTTCGAGTTCCTTATTTGCGTTCTGTATCTGTTCCTGAAGGGCTTCAACGGCTTTAGAAGCAGACCGGGCTTTCTTTTTGGCTTCATCAATTTCAGAGCTGTTTCCTGCCTTATAAGCCTTATCTAATTCTCTGTTTGCTTCATCCTTTGCGTCAAGTGCTTCGTTATACTCTTTTCGAGTCCTTTTCAGCTTGGATTCAAGAGAGCTAATTTTTTGCGGTAGATTAGACAGAATTTTGTACTGTTCGGTTTTTGTTAGATTCATGCGAATTTTTGATTTTAGATTATAATTGCGATTACAAATATCATCAGTAATAAACCGATGAACAGTAAATCATTATTCGGGAGTCGTTTATTTGCTGTCATGGTTTTGGTGGTTAGGTTGAAATTCTTTACTCCAATGTGAAGGTTTCTTCACCTTTTCGATTCGTTTAATACGCTTCTTTTTTTTCTTCATAAGTCATTGCAGGTTTTTACTAACATTACCCCGTAAGGGGGAAGGGTTTGGATCTACTCACATTCCTTTTACCAATCAGAACCTTTGGAGTAATTAAGTTTGGCAGTTGTGCATAAATGAACCCTCTATCAGTCTTTAATTGATTAGGTGAAACGTTTATGACATCAGAAGAGCCGAAAAGCCTTAAATCAATACGATCAACACTATTTTGCTTCAGGTGTGTAATATCCTTTAGGCTTATCCCTGTAACCTGTTTGAGATTGGGGTACATTTTGATAAAGCCATGTTTTTCAGCTAATTTACGATAGTTGAAAGCGGTCTTTTGTGATACATCAAACAGCTTCTCAACAATTGAAAGAGAAACAGGGCAACGGGATTGCTGGGATCGCTTACTTTGTTGATCTGTTCCCGTTACCCTGCTTTTAATGAAGTTTGCCAAAACAGCCCCGATAAAAAATGCTTTTGCATTCTTCAGGTCGTCTTTAAACATCAATGCCGATCTGCTATACTTCCATCCCTCAATTCGGTGAACATAGTTTAAGCCCCTAAAAAAGATCCAGCCGTTTCGGGCATCCTTACCGATCCAATCACATTTACGCAATGTTCTAATCTTATCGTAAACGGTACGTTCTGACGTATCACACGTTGACGAAATTAAGCCGTAAGGGTCGTTATTGATGTGAACCTTGCCAGAATAGAGATAAAGCCCTGAAAGGTAAATTTGAGCTTCTCTAACAAAATTCTGCTTTATGGCATGTTCACAGAGTTCAACGGGAACTTTTAGATAGGATTCAGAGAACTTCATGGCATTCAGTAACAGCCGATTGATTTTTTTCTCTCTCTCGAAACTCATATTACGAACCCCTCTGTTTTAAACATCTCTGATTGTGTAACGGGGTGAAAATATCGGGGGTCGGTTGAATAGTATTTAGCCCTGAAGCCTGTAATTTCGCAGGGTTCTTCTTTTACTGTTACAACCTTGTTTCTTTTTTCGAGATAACTAATGTATCTCGTTAAATTCTCTCTTGGAATGCCTGTCTTTACCTGAAGCATTTTAGTAGTCATCGGGTATTCTTTCAGCGCTTCAAAAGTGCGCCTGATCTGATTCTTTTTCTTTTCTTTTGTAAACATAGTCTTTGCCTTAAAGTTGGGGTTTCATAGGCAAAAACAGTACAT
>CAZHUP010000500.1:1655-1795 GCA_964535495.1 uncultured Rhodohalobacter sp. | reverse complement strand
GATGCTTTACAAATTGATCAAGAGAATAGAGAGGGATATTTAAAATTCTAAAAAGGATCTTCTCGACTACATCCCGATAGACAGCAATCGGGAATGCGCTCGAAGTGACGTAAATAGTAAATTCCCTGTTGAAGCCTGCC
>CAZHUP010000500.1:0-1555 GCA_964535495.1 uncultured Rhodohalobacter sp. | reverse complement strand
ACCTGAAGCCTGCCACCTGAAGCCTGCCACCTGAAGCCTGCCACCTGAAGCCTGCCACCTGAAGCCTGCAAATAAAAAAAGCCGTGCTCCCCATCCGGGAACACGACTCCTTCCGTAAAGTGTTATTTACGGTTGATTTTGTTAGTTCATAATTACAGTATCCGTAACATGTACAAGACCATTTGTGGCCGGAATATCACCGTCTGTAATCTCAATGTTTAGTGCGGGTTCTGCCTCATTAGCTGGAACTTCTCCCTGAAACAGATGACCAATAACTACATTCTGGGCTTGTTCGGGATCTTGCCTCAACTCTTCAAGTTGGGGTCCCAACGCTTCAAATGCTTCATCATTCGGTGCTACTACGGTAAACGGTCCCTGCTGTGCAATAACATTATCTAACTCTGTTGCTTCCAACAGCTCTGAAAGTATAGTGTGATCATCACTCTCATTAATCACATCCATTACGTTGCCAGACTGCGCAACTGATAGATTAATGCCTGCGATTAATATGAGTGAGAAGATTGCGGTAAAAATTGCGGAAGTTTTCTTGAAAGTATTCATAATAGTTCGTCGATTTTGATTTCGAGTTCAATGGAGTATACAGGATTTACCACGGGAGTGTTCCTTCAAAATCATCGATTAAATGCTGTAGAGGGCGATATTTGACTGATTTTAACACGGTTTAAAATTGTAAGCCCGCTCAATCCGTTTGAGAGGGATTTCTCACAAACTGTTTAAACGTTGTTTAAAATGTAAACTGTGATCTATTTGATATCTCATGCACCAAAAAAGTGATCACAACGTGTGAATTCGTTATATTACAAGTCTTTCTTGAAATTGAAGTTTTGATCATGTCACAGGCAGCTACGAAAACCAAAGGAAATATCATCGAACAGGAAGCGGCGCGGAGGAGAACATTTGCGATTATCTCTCACCCGGATGCCGGTAAAACCACTCTGACCGAGAAACTGCTTCTCTACGGAGGCGCTCTGCACGAGGCGGGTTCTATTCGCGCCCGGAAAGCAACGCGTCATGCTGCATCCGACTGGATGTCTATTGAGCAGGACCGTGGAATTTCCGTGACATCATCCGTTCTTCGGTTTGAGAAGGATGGCATCAAATATAATCTGCTGGATACCCCGGGTCACAAGGACTTTTCTGAGGATACACTGCGAACCCTGGTGGCTGCCGATAGCGGACTGATGGTGATTGACGTAGCTAAAGGTGTAGAGGAGCAGACCGAGAAGCTGTTCGAAGTCTGCAAGATGAGAAGAGTGCCTGTTATCACTTTTGTGAATAAGTGTGACCGCCCCGGTATGGACCCATTGGAAGTGTTGAGTAACGTGGAGAATAAACTGGGTATTGAAGCGATTCCGGCAAGCTGGCCGGTAGGTTACGGACAGAAATTTCAGGGCATTTATGATTTGATTGGTAAGGAGCTCCACCTATACCGGAAGTCAGAACATGGGGCTAAGAAAGCAGAAATGGAAACCTTTTCACTGGATGAGGGATTGGAAGAGACCAATCTGTCAGATGCTGAAAAGGAGCAGCTTCA
>CAZHUP010000499.1:878-1800 GCA_964535495.1 uncultured Rhodohalobacter sp. | reverse complement strand
ACTATATTGCTTTGGAAGACTATACGAATGATAAAGGTGATAAGATAAACACGGCTGGTACTGGCGTACCTGTTGTTAGCGACAGTACACTTACAGCTACCAATGTTACCACTACTTCATTTACTGTAACGTTTACACCCGCGACAAGTTTAGCTGACGAGAGTGTATTTCAGAAATTATATTGGAGGCTTGTTGGTGGAGCATACTTCGAAGCGAGATACGTTCCGTTTGATCAGATGCACCAAATGAAACTTACCTCTTTTGTAAACAATCACTTTCCTTTTACAATAAAAGAAAACAAGGTATATACTACAGTTACAAACCTTCCGTTTACAATTTCTTATATACCTGAATGGGAGTACGTAGAAGACCTTGACAAAGTTTTAAATATACCTGACAGTTTTATCGCTCCTGTTAAACAAAGCGCTATACAACAACTTGCTTTTAAATTAAATATAGACGGTAGTGAAGCAACTTCAGAGTCAGTGGAATAAAGGAATAAATAAGCGCGTAAGTGACCGCAGGGGAGACCCACAGCGACTTAGCGAACTTGTTAATGCCCGTCTGCAAGAGCGAGGTAGTACCCTCGAAGTGTCAAGAATTAAAGGCTTCGAAGTCATTACAGACATTTCTACCTCTGGTTCTACGTTTTTTGACGCTTTGATGTATGAAGATCAGTTTGTTGTGTTATGGAAAGGTTCTGCGTTTGGAACTGTAAGTATTGTAGATATTGATGACGGAACTTCGCAGTCATTTAATCTAACCCAATTAGATGTAAACTTCGGAAAACTTACCCTTCTTGAAGATACGATCTTTATTACACCCTACAATAAACAACTCAATTTTATTGATGGTGAGTGGAGACTTAATGATTTTATATCCACAACACCTGTAATTGAAAGTGCAACGCCTACGGCTACGG
>CAZHUP010000499.1:0-868 GCA_964535495.1 uncultured Rhodohalobacter sp. | reverse complement strand
CGTTATTTTGATGGACACATTACAAGAGCTTCATTTCCAAAGAAAATTACTACTGATACAACGAACAGAAGTGTTGAGTTATCTATAACTACGGATACTGATTTAGATGGAGAGTTTGCAGAAGTTGAAATATACCGCAAGAAAGACTCTCAAGATTTTTTCTTAATTGATAGGAGTCAACCAACAACCACCCCATATGTCTTTGTTGACAACGGAAGACCTATACTTACTCCGTTTGAAGATGAGAATTATGTGTGGGCTGAACAGTCTCGCACTCAGGCGTTTGTAAGAGACCGTATTGTACGAGCTGGAAATGTGTATAATACTAATGAGGATGAGTCTGAATTCACCGTACAGTTAAATACGGATTCGGTATCAACGGGTGAACAGATAGTGCCTTATAACACAGATGTTGAATTCTTTTCTCGCGTTAGAAAACAGGATGGGACAACAGGTTTTTTTAAGTTTCATGATACAGTTTCTTCTGATGGTAATGACTCTCGTATCGAATATACGCAGACGCAACAATATAATGGAGATTCAAAAGAACTTGCGAAGTACGCAAGGTTTCTTCCAAGACAAAGCGATGACGCAATTGCATTTAATTCGTTAGAAATTTACAACGCTAACGTTCCTTCTATTGCTACAGCTAATGAGCCTGAAGCGGAGCAGGACAGACCAACAAACCCACATATATTCTTAGGTTGGAAATATTTGCTTGCGGTGGAAAGTTCTTTACAGTTGAGAGTTTATGAAGAAGATTGGGATACTTTACCGAATGAAAATAATTTTAATGACGATTATTTTCTTGTAGGACAGTCTGGCTTTCCTAATATAGTTACATTAGCTTCTATAAATAAAATTGATG
>CAZHUP010000498.1:0-1800 GCA_964535495.1 uncultured Rhodohalobacter sp. | reverse complement strand
CTAAATAATTTAAACAGTTTTTTAAAGATCCAGCTATGAACAGCTATAGTTTACAGATGCCTGATATACTTGAGGTAGAAAAAGAAACAGAAAACTTTGGGACATTTATTCTTCAGCCTTTGGAAAGAGGATTTGGTGTTACCATTGGTAATTCATTTCGCAGAGTTCTTTTGTCCTCACTTCCGGGCTTGGCAATAACTGCTGTAAAGATTAACGGTGTAGACCATGAGTATTCAAGCATAGACGGAGTAAAGGAAGATGTCTATGAGATTATTCTGAATCTCAAACAGATCCGTTTTAAGCAGGTTGAACAAAGTGGTGGTGTAGTTACACTGACTAAAAAAGGAGCAGGTAATTTTACCGGAAAAGACATCGATGACGCAACTGCTGATTTTGATGTTTTAAATCCTGATATGGTTATTGCTACTTTGTCTGAAGATGTTGAATTAGACATTGAGTTGAGGGTAGGTCGCGGTCGTGGATATGTTCCTGCAGAAGAGATGGCATCAGATTTTGAAGATGATGTTAGCCTGATGCCGATTGATGCGATATTTACGCCAATCAAGTCTGTTCAGTTTGATGTAGATAACGTACGTGTTGGGCAAAGAACTGACTATGAAAAGTTAGTTTTAAATGTTACAACTGATGGATCATTAAACGCTAAAGAGGCTTTGACAATTTCCGGTAAAATACTCAAGGAGCATATTGAGAAGTTTATCACGGAAAAAATTGAAGAGCCATTTACACAAGAAGAAGAAGAAGTGGATGCTGAAAAGCAACGCGTTGCAAGCTTGCTTAAAACAAGCATTGAAGATTTAAACTTGAGTGTAAGAGCTTACAACTGTTTGAAATCAGCCAATATAAATTCTATTGCTGAGCTGGTTTCAAGAGAAGAACAGGATTTATTAAAGTTCAGAAACTTTGGTAAAAAATCTCTTTCTGAGCTTGTGGAAGTAATCGAAGAAAAGAATTTGGAATTTGGAATGGATGTCTCCAAATATCTTGACAAATAAGAGGATAACGAATCATGCGTCACCAAGTTAAAGGAAGAAAATTAGGAAGGTCTACTCCACACAGGAAGGCAACATTACAAGCCTTATCTGTAGCTTTAATTAAAGAGCAACGTATACAGACTACTTTGCCTAAAGCTAAAGAGTTAAGAACCTTTATAGAGCCTATAATTACAAAGGCAAAAGAAGATACTACACATAACAGACGGCAGGTGTTCTCTAAACTGAGAGATAAATATGCCGTAACTGAACTGTTTGACAATATCATCCCTGAAGTGGGTGATCGGCCGGGTGGATATACCAGGGTGCTGAAGCTCGGTAGAAGGTTAGGAGACGCTGCTGAGATGGCGGTAATAGAACTGGTTGACTTTAATGATGTGAAGCCGGAATCAGCAGAGACGAAGAAAAAACGAACTCGTAGAGCTGGCAAATCCAATAAGCCAACTGATGCGGAAGAAAAGTCTCAGAAGGAAAAGAAAGCTGATGAGAAAAAAGAAGCTCCTAAAGCTGAGAAAGAAGAGAAAATAGAAGAAGTTAAAGAGCCAGCTGCATCTAAAGAATCAGATAAAGCTGATAACTCATCTGAAGAAAAGTAAAAAACTTTCAAAGTAACCTTGACTTAGATTAAGGTTACTGCTTATATTGAAAGTCTTCGACGGATTTCAAGTTGATAATCCAAATTGAGATCCGCGAAAATAATCCAGGCTTTTTGAAATTATATTTGGTTTCTATTTGAGAAACTAGTAAGTTTGGGATCTGTCGCAAAAATGAAATGAGATATATTTTGTGG
>CAZHUP010000497.1:0-1803 GCA_964535495.1 uncultured Rhodohalobacter sp. | reverse complement strand
ACTATGCAGAGTGTGAAGCTGTTTGCCCGGTAGGAATCAGCATTTCAGCGATTGCCGAAATGCGAAGAGACTACATGAAGGCAATTCTCTAAGACATCCTTCTTAAAATTAATTACTGAAATTGAAGGCGTGGGTTTAAAAACTTACGCCTTTTCTATTTTTCAGGAGCCTGTTTTCGAAGGGGGATTTAGGGGGATGACCTACTGAGTAATGATTTGGCAAAAAATCATCAAGAAAAATATCTGGTACACATCTTTTATGTATTACGTTTGAGCCGCAGGTCTGTGAATATGTCGTTATTCTGCTATTACCGGAAGTTGACTGAAAGTGATCTGTCGTATAAACTCCTAAATAACAGTTAAAACAGATATTCTGCGACAGGCAGGGCAAGTTGAGTTCTGTTTAATGGTTATATGTTACGCCCTCAAAAACAATTTCGTTGCATGGATACCGTTAATCCATTAAATTGAAAAATGATCAAATCATTCGGAGATAAAGCAACGTCAGATCTGTTTCATGGCAACTCAAGCAGCAAGGTTAGAAAACTCCCGACCCAAATTCTTGAATCCGCCACCTATAAACTTGATATCCTGAATGCTGCCACTTCGCTGGATGATTTAAGATCACCACCCGGCAACAGGCTGGAAGCATTGCGGGGTGATTACAAAGGTTTTCATAGTATCCGAATCAACGCCCAATGGAGAATCGTATTCCGCTGGCAGGATTCCAGTGCATATGACGTAGCCATTGTAGATTATCACTCATAAACAGAACAGGTGAATCAATATGATTCCAAAAAACAGAGTAACCACACATCCCGGAACCATCCTGCTCAAAGAATATCTTGAGCCAATGGGTTTGACTCAAAAGAAGTTGGCGGACCATCTGAATATACCTATTCAGCGGGTTAACGAAATTGTAAGGGGTAAAAGAGGAATTTCGCCGGATACCGCCTGGCTGCTGTCAGAGGCGTTCGATACCTCTCCTGAATTTTGGTTGAACTTACAGTCTATGCACGATCTATCATTAAATCGTCCAGACAGACACATCAAATCCCTGAAAACTGTTCAGGCATAACCACTATTTCCTTCTGGAGTGTAAGAGATTGTTTCTTAAATTCTTATCTTGTTAAATACGGCGCACAACCGCCAAGCTGTTATGTTTCTATTCAACTAAATTGCATTTCATTTAGTCCAAACCATTACAAATTCAAATTCGCCGGTGGCCGGATCCTTTCGTTTCTCAATCTTCTGGAAGCCATGCTTCTCGAAACCAAACTATGTCATCCTCCGCCGGATTTTGCGATACACCGTGAATGGCTTGTTGAGAAATTGTGATCTGGTACAGATCCAAAAAACGAAAGAGATACCATCTCTGCCGGAGTAGGGTAGATTAATCTTCCGGAAGACAGAGTTCATCTTTATACGGTAGTAAGCGTCCCAAAAGGTTCTTCGCTCCCCGGATGCTAGGCCTGTTTCCTTCTCTGCCTCTCTCACTTCACAGGGGAGGGACCTGTTTATCTCAATAGCCTTTTCCTGTAAACTCTTGAATAACAACCCTTAATTGCAAATGACAGTTAAAACAGATATTCTGCGACAGACAGGACGGGGTGGGTTCTGTTGGGTAATTGTTATGCAGAGTAAATGAAATAAATTATTGTTGTGAAAAAAATTCCAAGTGACATCAGGATAAAAGTATCGAAGATTATCAAGAAAGTTGAAAAGGGAGAGTTTACAGAAGAAGATATTGAGTTAATTTTATTCAGATTACGTGATTATGCACCAAAAAATGGAATGTTTAAAG
>CAZHUP010000496.1:0-1804 GCA_964535495.1 uncultured Rhodohalobacter sp. | reverse complement strand
ACCATATGAATATGCAGGTGATTAGAACCGATATTCCGCCGCTTGCTTTGCACCGACTTTATTATTACCGCAAACATGAGGAACCGAACATAGAATTCGCTAACGATATCATGTTTGTAAGTCTCTTTGATACGACCTACTCTATTTACATTTTTGATGAAGAGATTCCTTTGTTTTCATTTGTCCAAAATGTACAATCAAAAGTTTTAGAAGATGAAAAATATTTAGAACTTGTCGATGCGGAAATTTCCAAGATCGCCAACTATTACCGTTACAACCTTAGTGGTGGCGATCAGGAAGTAGCCAAAGTTGTCATCTTTAATATGTCTTCTAAATATAGCGATGAAGCCTTGCATGAATATTATGTCGAAGAAGCGCAACTGTATAAAACCGAGATTTTCACGATGAAAAGTGTCTCTAAGATCGTCGATACCTTAATTGACCGGGATTGTTATATTCCTTTGGCTTCTTCATTGATTCACCAAAGGCGGTGGCACTGATGCCTAATCGATTCTTTAAAGGACGGAATCTTCCGGAAAATGAATTTATTACCGTTGATTTACTCCCTGATGTTAGACGACCAAGACAATTTAACGTGAATGTGATTTTAATTGTACTGGTGGCGGTTTTCTTCACGTGGCTTTTAATCTATTGGCCTTTAACGGCTCGGCAAAATGATTTGGATAAAGCTTTAGAGTTAAATAACGATCTCGAAAATGCATTACAGCATTTAAGCGAACAAGAAGAAGCCTACCGGCTAGATAATGAAATCATTACCTTTTATGGTCATGTCAATCAAATTCGTGATTTACAATTTGATTTTCATACGCTCGATCAAGATATCCAAGCGGCCATTAGAAGCAGTGAGCCTACCGCACACTTTCTCTTTTATCAATACAACGCCGCCACCCAAGTTTACACCATTCGGGTGTCATTGATGCATTACTTTATATTTGAGGATGTCTTAATCGATTTATACGAACTCGATTATGTTATTAGAGCAACCCACGGTTCGATTATGTCCCCAGAACATACGACCCGTTATGAAGCCGCATTTAGAATAGAGGTGGATATCGATGCTTTCGAAACGATTGAATGATGTTATTTTTATCGGTATTATCCTCATCGTGATTGGGGCGATTGTGGGGATGCGGTTTTTCGTTTTAGGCTTCTTTGATGAACGAATCGAAGACATTGAAGCCGAGAACCAACAACTGAGTGAACAAATCAATGACAAACAAGCCATCATTTCCAGACATACCGGTGAACCCTTACCACCGGTGAGCATGCTATACCAAAGGGTACCCTCTCATTATTCATCCAATCGCCTTAGATACACCATGTTTACACAATTAGAGTTGATGGGTATCTCCGATGTACCGGAGCGGGATTTATTAATTCAATCCCCCATCACCCCCTCTTTTCCAGAAGGCAGTGAGTTTTACACCTTATCTCAATCCTTGGATGCACGCAGTGTGACGATTAGATTTAACACCGATGACATCGATGAAATTTATCAAGTTATCGAGCAAATACAATCGATGCAACAACGCTTCATCTTACAAAACCTTCATTACGATCATCCACCAGAAGACGGTACCACAAGAGCGAACTTAGTGTTTGTAACCTTCTACAATACGAGCGATTAAAAAAGGCCTTTTAAAAGGCCTTTTTTATGACTTATCATAATGCTCAATCGCATCGATTAAAGTCTTTATAATCTCATCTTCTTTAATTTTTTTAACGATCTTGCCTTTGATAAATAACAACGCTTCATTTTTACCACCCGCAATCCCGATATCCG
>CAZHUP010000495.1:0-1810 GCA_964535495.1 uncultured Rhodohalobacter sp. | reverse complement strand
GCGGCAAGCGCTAGCAGGGAAGTTGCTGTTTTGCGCATGTATGACCGGATTGTTTTTTCTAGCGAACGCACTGGTCTAGACTTTGCCTCAAGCTCACGAATTCGATCGATGTAGTATTCACGACTTAGCGGCTCGCGCCAAAACGCACCGAGACTAAGATACGACTCTCCGTTAGTTTCCTCGGTCGTAAAATAGAGCGTTTCTGACTCTCGCAACAGCACTGAGTTTTCAATATACTCACGCTGACTCTCCTGCGCGCGACCACGATTTTGCTGTAACTGCTCACCAACAATATTTCCATTGGTGTGCGTAACAGTGCTGGTCACTGCTTCTTCAGCTGTAATACTATATAACGTTTGATGACTGCCATCAGTCGCTAGCATGCCGTCTTTCGGCAACGTCAGGTACCCATACTGAAAATCATGTACATATGACTGCTCTGGCTCGATCTCCTTCAGCGTCAGTTCAAAATGACCATTGGATTGTCGCAATTCATCAATAGGTATTGGATACAGATCAAAACCGACTCGACCAGCTCGATACATCTGTTCACCATACGTGCGCGTATTAAATAACGTTGATGGATTCCCAATCAATACATCGTTGAAGATACGGTGCGTTCCGTCCTTATCAGTCGCAGCTAAAAATGGGGTGGATCCACAACCACAACTTCCCCCGCCTCCCGAACCTCCCGAACCAGTACCACTACAGCCCGAACCTGCTGACTCGCAGCCACAATGATTACTCATCAACACGAACCCGAGGACAGGACTCGTATAAGCTAAAACAAACTCCCAAAAAGCAGCCACATCAATAAAGAACGCGGTGATTGCCACACTCAACAATCCCAAAAATACACAGATATTTGATTTGGTTACCATGTATCGTTGTTGTTGCAAAAGTCCAGAAGGCATATATAGAATTATATTAACAAATAGTGTTATGGTCGACTAGCGGCCCAAACAGGTTGCGGGGTGAAATAATAACCAAAGGTATCAATTGTAAAGACCTCTTCAATTAATACCTCCTCACTAGTTACATCTAATGCTTTGAAGGTAATTGAGTTATCCCGTACTGAGTCGTATATCATAAATCCAGCAAAATTCTCATCGGGAGAGAGCGTCATTTGCGTATAGGTTCCCGGTGGCAAATCGTACTGCCGCACAAAATTAGCTGAGGAAGCATCTTCTTCGAGCTCATACAGTACCAAGAAGTCATCTTCTGCAGTGGCTGATAGATATGAAACATACAACTTGCTATCATCATCTGACAATGCCAATCGAACCCCTGATGTGTTGAATATATCACTTCCCTCGGCAAATCTTGTTATTTGCTCTGTCAGACCAGATGACACATCGTACTGCATCACACCCTGCATGTTCACATAATAGAGCATTGTCCCGTCACTATTCCATACTGGACTCACCCCACTCTCGACCTCGTGCACTTCCTCAGCTTCGACGTCGTCAATGTAGTAGATGCTCCAATTTGGTATGTGCAAGAAATCATCTCCAGCGAATACGTCATTATGACCCGTGCCCTCTGCAAATGACCGACTGAGTCCATGAAAAGCAATCTGTCCTGATGCATCCAGAGTGTCTATACCGCCAGGCATAATTACCTGTGGTTCTATAGTCGAATCTGGTAGTTCTAATGATAGATAGGTGTTAAACGCAGGACGAGCGTCGTCGCTCTCGCGTGCTATAGAGGGTGCTGTAAAATGCAGCCACCCTAATTCGGATGGAGCTGTAACTGCATAATGAAAATCGGTATCATTCTCAATTTCCTCTACTGTGTCGTCAGAGAAACT
>CAZHUP010000494.1:0-1811 GCA_964535495.1 uncultured Rhodohalobacter sp. | reverse complement strand
TGGGTGAATCACACCCCATGCGTCGCTTACTTTTTCATACGGCCTACTTTTTAAGTAAACAGTACAAAAATTCACAGTTCTTCTTGTCGGATCAGCACTTGAAAACAGAGCCCGCTTCTACGATGAAGCGTGTATTACTCTCACCATTCCACGCACTTCGGTGGTTTTTGGTTCTGCCTTTTTACGGCTTTTTTAACGTTGCAGTTTTAGAGCCTGTCCGGCTTAGCGCAGGCGGATCGTTAAAAGCAACCATTTCCGGTGGCGGTGCCCTCCCCGTAGAAATCGATCGGTTTTTTAACTACATCGGTATTCCGGTTTTAGAAGGGTATGGAATGACGGAAACCTCACCTGTTATTGCTGTGAGGCTTGAGGAGAATATTGTAATCGGAACTGTGGGCCCAACCCTTGATAACACAGAGGTGTGTATTGTAGATTTGGAAAGTGGAGATACGCTCTATCCAAATCCCGACTTACCTGATAATGGACGCGGACTGAGAGGTGAGATATGGGTAAAAGGTCCACAGGTGATGAAGGGCTACTATCGCGAACCGGAACAAACAGATAAAACTATTCATGAGGGTTGGCTGAAAACAGGCGATTTGGGAATGATTACATATAATGAATGTCTGAAAATTCTGGGACGCTCCAAAGCTACGGTGGTTCTGCTTAGTGGAGAAAACCTGGAGCCGGAACCGATTGAAATGCGCATGACCCAAAGTCCATACATCGACCATTGTATGATTGTGGGGCAGGATAAAAGACATGTAGGGGCACTGATTGTCCCTAACCTTGAAGAGCTTCGCAACAAAGGTGTTGAGGCAGAAAACCTTGATGATCTTGTCGGAAACAGTGAGGCGAGAAAGCTAATTCAAGCCGAAATAAAGAAAATGATATCTGTTGCTAACGGTTACAAACGATTTGAGCTCGTGCAAGATTTCCGCTTACTGTCGGAAAACTTTACGGTTGGCGATGAACTGACCAATCTGTTTAAAATGAAACGGCACATCATCCAGGATAAATACGCCGAGCTTATTGAAGAGATGTACAATCACGAATCTGCCAAGGTTGCCTGATTATGGAATTTACGACTCAACTGCTTTACCCAATCGACCAGATTCTGCTTGCTGTAATGATTTTCTCAATCATGTTTGGGATGGGAGCAAGCCTAACGGTCAATGACTTTAAAACCGTTCTTCGATATCCGCGCGGAATCCTTATTGGATTTCTGTCGCAATTTGGCCTGATGCCTTTCTTTGCCTATGGTTTGGCCATTTTTTTTGATCTCCATCCTGCTTACGCCATATCTCTGATTTTAATCGGTTGCCTGCCCGGAGGAACTACCTCCAATATGTTTGCGTACTTCGCCAGAGGATCGGTTGCTTTAAGTATTGCAATGACCACGGCATCTACCATGCTGGCATTGATAATGATGCCAATTCTTCTGGAGTTTTATACTGCCGAATTTACGCAGCAAATTAGTGCCGAGATGCAGGCTGCAGGCACTGCAGGTGAGTTTGTCATTCCAACCGCCAACATTATAGGGTCTCTGGTGCTTGTATTGGTACCGGTTGGCCTGGGAATGATTCTTCGTGCAAAATCGAGAGTATGGGCTAAAACAGCCGAAGATACGGCAGGCTTCATGGGAATTATCGTAATCATCTACTTGATCGGTACGGCGTTTGTGCGTCACAGTGGACTAATGTTACAAACACCTATTGAAATTTACTTCTCTGCAATTTGTGTGGGACTTCTAGGTTTTCTGTTCGGATACTGGATGTCGAGGGCGTTTCGTCTTTCACCTATTTTTCAGC
>CAZHUP010000493.1:0-1819 GCA_964535495.1 uncultured Rhodohalobacter sp. | reverse complement strand
CCTCTTTGGTCTCTATCTGGAATATGTTTTGGCTGCTCATGTGTGTATGGGTTAAGTAATTTTTAAAAGTCCCCTCTCGAGAGGGGAAAAGTAAGTGATAAAGGCGAAGCCGATTATCACGAGCAAGGGGTGTGTTACGTGCGTTCGTCAAATTGTAATTTTAGAATATGCTATCAAGATTTTTTTACACACCCCTCAATCCCCTCTCAAGAGGGGAGGTCTGATTTTTATTCTAGATAAACATTAGTAATTATTTTTCCGGATATCGTTCAATAATCATCGCGTGGCCCTGTCCTCCGGCGGCGCAGGCGGCAATCAGCGCATATCTTCCATTCTCTTTGATGAGCCGGTTTGTTGCTGTGGTAACCAGCCGGATTCCGGTCGCCGCAAACGGATGACCAATGGAAAGTGATCCACCCCAGGCGTTCAGTTTATCACTCGGAACCTCACCAACCTTTTCGTCACGATCCAAACGATTTTTGGCAAACTCATCACTTGCCAGGGCTTTTAAAACGGTTACCATTTGACCCGCAAACGCCTCGTGAAATTCAAAAACATCAATGTCATCCATAGTCAGGTTCATCTCATCCAGTACTTTTGGGACAGCAAATGCCGGCCCGATCAACAGTTCATCTCCCGGACGCTGAGCAACATAGCTGTAAGAGCGCAAAATGGATTTTGGCTGATATCCTCGCTCGAGTGCTTTCTCTTCACTCATCACCAGCGCCGCGGATGCTCCATCTGTCAGAAACGATGCATTCCCGGCGGTAACGGTTCCGTGCGGTTTGATGAAAGCCGGCCTCAGGGATTCAAGTTTTTCAATGGAGGTATCACCGCGAACACCGTTGTCTGAATCGATTAGTTTTTCTCCCTTTTTGATAGGGATAGGATAGATTTCCTCACGCAGCTTATCAGCTGCTTGATCTGCTCGGTGGTGTGATTGCAGGGCAAATTCATCCTGCTCATTTCGGGTTACGCCATATTTTGCAGCCATCTTATCACAGCTTTGCCCCATTGTTTCGCCCGTAGAAAACTCTGATATAGATGGGATTTCAGGAAGTAGGTCAGACGGACGAAGACCTTTGAAAAATTTAAACCAATCGGTTGGCTTGCGGTATTTCTGCGTCTCAAGTAATTTCTGCCGGAATTTTTTCCTGAACCGGATCGGGATATCACTCATCACTTCAACGCCACCTACAATCGCACCCTCTATTTGACCCAGTTTGATCGAGTTCAAAGCGGAGGTCAGCGCTACATTTGATGAGATACACGCCATGGAGACGGTGGTTGCCGGGATGTGATCGCCCAGACCGGAGGCGAGAGAAATCTCGCGCGCCACATTACTCGTGTTGATATCCTGAATCACATTACCGTAGTAGAGGTGGTCGATGTGCTGTGGGTTTAGTTTAGTTTGGTTGACGAGACCGGTGACGGCAAATCGCCCAAGGTCGTAAGCAGAAAACTTTTTGAAATCAGTTTGAGCGCGAAGAAACGGTGTTCGCCCGCCATCGATAAAAACAACCCGGCGTGTTAAAGGATCATTAGTCATAGGGAAAAGGGTCAATATGATTTATTAAAGCAACTTAACACTGTTAAGTATCACTGTATAAATAAAAAAAAATTTTCTGGTAAAAAACTGTTTTGTGGAAGTAAAGAAGTTCTTATATTTGAAATCTGTTAAACAAAAACGGGCAATTAGCTCAGCCATCCTACTCCCGAACGCATTTGGGATTCGGACGACAAGTTAACCCAGGAAAAGTACAGGGGCAATTAGCTCAGTTGGTTTAGAGCACCTCGTTTACACCGAGGGGGTCGGGGG
>CAZHUP010000492.1:0-1821 GCA_964535495.1 uncultured Rhodohalobacter sp. | reverse complement strand
CGATAGAAGGTTTCAAGTCTGCGTTTCCTCGCTCGCTGTAAAATGAATCTCCACCACCTGAACTGCGAATGGTAGGCACAATTTCATAAAAACCGGGCCGGCTGATTCCCTTAAAGTAGTTTGCTTTGATACCAAACTGATCGGTAAACGGCACCTTTAAACTGAAAGATGGAAACAGGTTTGTGTAATTCTGCTCCTGAGACAGATCAATATCATTAGATGAAGCAGACAGAGGGTTGATTTCATACGATTGGAAAGTCTGTTCAGCACGTAATCCCGCCTGAATCTGAGCCCCAAGAATTGAAAAAGTAGACGAGATATATCCGGCATAAACATCCTCAGCGGCATCATAAACTAAATTACTGCGATCTCCGCTACCCCTTGGATTTGCCATCGATGTAAACTGCACATCACCAAAATTATCCCAGTCCTCCCCTCTGAACTGTCCGAATATCTGAGAGTAGTTATAGTAGTTAAAAAAGTTATCCCGCTCTTTATTTCGGGCCAAACCGCCAAACTTGACTTTCGTTCCTCTGCTAATGGCATCCAGTGAATAGGTGAAATCTATATAGAATGAGATATCGGTGTCATTATTCCGCTCCCACGCCCTGGAATTTCGCTCACCCTGGAAGTACACGATTTCATTGGTAATTTCTCCCTGTTCGGTATCAAACTGACCCGCGCGTGAAAACACACCATCATCCGGCCTGTCGTTTTCTGCCATGGAATAAACAGCATTCCACTCTACATCAAAGTTTCTGAATAGTTTATGATTTCCGCCCAAGTCGAATGTTGTAATATCCTGAAAGATATTACTGACACGGGTGATTGGATAAACTGCATAGTTCTGAGTGGATACAAAGCTCTCTCTCCGAACCTGATCCCTGACTCTGAATTCGTCCAGCAGGTATTTACCAAAGTAAAATTCAAAATTGTGATTCTCGCTCAGTTTGTAGTCCAGCTTGCTATGAAAGGCCATTCTGCGCGTTTGAGAGCTCGTTTCCCGTTCGATAAGCTCCTGCATAATTAATGGATTACCCTCGCGCCAGTTTACCGACGGATCGTAGAAATAGTTTGTTACCGGCTTATACGAATTTTGAAAACTTGCGCCGGCCATAAAACCAAGACGCTTATTAAACAGTCGGTTTCCATAGGTGGCGCTTGCCATGATATCCGGCAGCGGAGTGCGATGATTCAGAATCATGTTGTCAACCGGAAAGTCACTCGGTGTAGCTACATAATCTTCACCAAATCTCTCTCTCGGAGATCTCATATTCAGATTGGATCGATCGTAAGTTGCAAACGGGCGGTCAATATTGAGCTGGTTATAGCCAAACTGTATGTCTGCATCGATAAACTGATTCAGGGGGGCATCTCTCATCACCATATTGACAGTACCGCCAATGGCATCCGCTTCCATATCTGCTGACAGGGATTTCGAAACCTCAAGCCTCTCCAGGAATACGGCCGGAAATATATCGAGAGGTACAAAGCGGTTTTCGTTGTCAGGAGATGGAATTTTAATACCATTTACAAGGGTATTGTTGTATCGCTTATCCATACCGCGCACAATGGCATACTGAGCTTCACCGCTGGAGTTGCGTTCGATAGAAAGGCCCGATACCCGCTGAATTACATTGGCAACCGTAATATCCGGTGAGAGTTGAATCTGGCGTGCAGATACAATGTTGGTCACATTAACAGATTGCCGTTCCAGCATTCTTGCCTGTGAGTCTGTGCCCCTGTTTTCGCCCAGAACAATAACTTCGGCAAGCTGAAGTTCATCCGGAAACAGTTCAAAATTTATGACTCGCTGATCAC
>CAZHUP010000491.1:0-1822 GCA_964535495.1 uncultured Rhodohalobacter sp. | reverse complement strand
ACCATATGAATATGCAGGTGATTAGAACCGATATTCCGCCGCTTGCTTTGCACCGGCTTTATTACTACCGTAAACATGAAGAACCAAACTTGGAATTTGAAAACGATATTATGTTTGTGAGTATTTTTGATTCAACGTATTCCATTTATATCTTCGATGAAGAGATTCCTTTGTTTTCGTTTGTCCAAAATGTGCAATCCAAGGTCTTAGAAGATGAGAAGTACTTAGAACTTGTCGATGCGGAGATCTCTAAGATTGCCAACTATTACCGCTATAACCTAAGAGGTGGCGATAAGGAAGTGGCCAAAGTCGTCATCTTTAATATGTCTTCTAAATATAGCGATGAAGCCTTGCATGAATATTATGTCGAAGAAGCACAACTGTATAAAACGGAAGTCTTTACAATGAAGAGTGTCTCTAAGATTGTCGATACCTTAATTGATAGGGATTGTTATATCCCGTTGGCTTCTTCACTGGTCCATCAAAGGCGGTGGAACTGATGCCTAACAGACGCTTTCAAGGCAGAAATCTACCCGAAAATGAGTTTATTACCGTTGATTTACTCCCCGATGTTAGACGGCCAAGACAATTCAATGTCAATATAATTTTAATTGTGCTTGTGGCGGTATTCTTCGCGTGGCTTTTAATTTATTGGCCCTTAAGTGCGAGACAAAATGATCTTGATGCCGCTTTAGAGTTAAACAATGATTTAGCCAACGTTGAGGAGATGCTTGAAGAACAAGTGAGCGAATACCGAATTGATCCCAACGTTTTAACCTTCGCCGATCAAATCGAGCGCATCGATGCGCTTTATACCGATTATGAAAACTTAGATAAAGGGATTCAAAGCGCCATCTTAGCGATTGAACCTTCCGCAGAATTTATGTATTACAGTTATGATGCGGTCACGCAACGCTACACAATTCGCATGTCTTTATCACACTTTTTGATGTTTGATGATGTCTTGATTGGACTTTATGAACTTGATTATGTGCTTGATGCAACCAACAATGAACCAACCTCCCCAACCGATACCAGCCGGTATGAGGCACGCTTTATTATAGAGGTGGATATCGATGCTTTCGAAACGATTGAATGATTTTATCTTCATAGGTATTATCTTATTGGTCATCGCGGGCATCGTCGGCATGCGCACCATCGTTTTGGGGACGATGGATACGAGAATTGAAGAAGCCGAAGCCAGCAATCAAGAATTAATGAGTTCGATTGATTCACTGCAAAATCTAATCGCGCAACACGATGGAGAAGAAGTATTGCCTTTGAGTATTTTATACCAACGCGCGCCTTCTTATTATTCCCGCAACCGCTTGCGCTATACGATGTATTCACAACTAGAACTCTTAGGTATTTCTGATACCGAGGACCGTGATTTGGTTATCAATATTACCGAGAATCCGAGTTTCTTACAAGGGACCGATTTTCACACCTTAAGTCAAAACTTAGATGCCAAACGGGTCTATGTCTCGTTTGAAACCGATGATATAAACGATGTCTACATGGTCGTTGAAGGCATCCAATCAATGCAACAACGCTTCCTCTTACAACACATCTCTTACACCCACTTTGAAGAAGGTGAATCACGTTTGATTCATATCGATTTTGTGACGTTTTATAACGTGACAGAGACTGAAGACGCAGAAGAATAGAAAAAGGCCTGAGTAAGGCCTTTTTTATGGTTTATCATAGGTTTCAATGGCTTCGATTAAGGTCTTTAGGATTTCATCTTCTTTAATTTTTTTAACGATTTTGCCTTTGATAAATAACAACGCTTCATTTTTACCACCCGCAATCCCGATATCCG
>CAZHUP010000490.1:0-1823 GCA_964535495.1 uncultured Rhodohalobacter sp. | reverse complement strand
GAATTCCATTCGTTTAAAAAAGAGCCCCAGTTCTTTCTTATCGGGCCCTTCCCACACCAGCTCCTCCCACGGCTGCACATCCGGCACATCTATCTTGATGCTCACCATCTCCTTTGCATGCCTTGCCTGCTCGGCGTGTTCAGTCAATCCAGTGCGGTGCCGTTTTGATTTCATGTTAGGTGCTTCTTCTATGGCCTTTTCCAATGACCCATATTTATTGATCAGCTTTGGCGCTCCCTTTTTACCAATTCCTTTTACACCGGGGATGTTGTCCGATGTATCACCAATAATGGCCAGTACATCGATCACCTTTTCGGGACCAACTCCGAAATAGTCCTCCACTCCATCCCGATCGATTACAATAAACCCGCCGTTTTTGTTATCCGGCTTAATCATGGTGATGTGATCGTCTACCAGCTGCATAAAATCCTTATCGGGAGTAACCAGGTAAACGTCTACATGCTCCGCCTGGGCGTTATAAGCAATGGTTCCGATGATGTCATCCGCTTCATAGCCATCCTGTTCAATATTGTCGATACCAAATTTTTCAATCATCTCTTTGATAAGCGGGATACCAACTTTAAGCTCATCGGGCTGAGGCGGGCGATTGGCTTTGTACGTTTCATCCATATCATGTCGAAACGTTGGTGCGTGCGTATCCCAGGCGACGGCTATATGAGTGGGTTTCTCTTCTTCAAGCAGTTTAGCCAGCGTGTTGGCGAATCCAAGAATGGGTCCCGTGGCAATTCCTTCCGAATTCTTAAGTCTGCTGTTTATAAAAGCGAAATGAGCACGATATGCCAGTGCCATTCCATCGAGTAGGTATAACTTTTTTTTGGCCATTTTTTAAGCTAACTATTTTACTATTTTTACCTGAAGATATGATTTACGATGGTTAACACAGAATCTAGATTCTGATCATTCCATCACATCCCTGTTTACAATGTCAATGATAAAATCGATACTTGTTCCTACAGATTTTTCCAGCAAATCGGAAACGGCCGTTCGTTACGCCTGCGAAATAGCATCATATACCGGTGCTAAGGTGATGTTTATGCACGTGATTGAACAACCCTACGATTTTCCATCGCGTGTTGAAGAAATCTTAGAAAGTAAAAAGAAGTCCAGTGCAGATAAACTATCAAAGCTAATCGACGGTCTGCACTCTTCTGATGATTTCCGGCATGTAAAAATGAAAGGCTCGGTAGAAGTAGGCAGTCCCTCCACTATGTTTGTAAATGCCGCCGAAACCGGTGAATTTGACATGATTGTTGTTGGATTAGGAGGCGAGCACGACCTAAAAAAAGCCATTTATGGCAGCATCACAAACAATATTCTGCTTGAGAGTCCGATCCCTGTTTTTGCCACGTCTAAGCAGGTAGACTACAGGCAACCCAAGCACCTGGTATTTGCTACGGCCTTACGAAAACAGGACATCAACCCAATTAAACAGATGAAGCAGTTAGCGATTGAGCTGGGCGTAAAATTGAGGATCGTACATATTGTAGAGAAAAAAGAAATTCGTGAGGAGAAAGGGAAAAAGTTTCAGAAAAGGCTTCGTAAAGAGTTAAAGGATGATAAGCTGGAGGTGGAATTTTACGAAGACAAATCTTTCCTGGAGGGAATCACCCGGCTGATAGGCGGAGACCAGCACACGATATTGGTTACCACACGCTACAAGAGACGTTTTATTGAGTGGCTTATCACCCGGAGTAATGCGCGGGTACTGGCCCAGATTGCAGCCGTTCCGCTGATAATGATTCCGAACGATTAGCAATCATGCATTTAAAAAAAACCGCTGCTCTTTCGAACAACGGTTTTGA
>CAZHUP010000489.1:0-1826 GCA_964535495.1 uncultured Rhodohalobacter sp. | reverse complement strand
AGGGTTGTGTTCAGTTCAGAAAAAGCTGAAGAGACAGCTTCCGAAGATAATCCGGTTATTCTAGTCAGAATAGAAACCAGCCCTGAAGATGTGGGTGGTATGTCGGCTGCGGAAGGAATTCTGACTTCACGCGGAGGAATGACCAGTCACGCAGCCGTTGTGGCAAGAGGCTGGGGTAAACCGTGTGTGGCAGGTTGTGGTGATATTGTTATAAACTATAAGAAGAAACAGTTCACCAACGGCAGTAAAACCATTAAAGAGGGCGACTGGATTTCGATTGACGGAACACGGGGTACAGTGATTGAAGGAAAAAAAGAGGTGGTGAAACCTGAAATGGACGACGACTATTTCACATTTATGAACTGGGTAGATGAATACCGGGATATGGGTGTGAGAACGAATGCGGATAGTCCTGAAGATTCAGCCCGGGCACGTGAATTCGGAGCCGAAGGAATTGGTCTTTGCCGGACAGAGCATATGTTCTTCGGTGATGAGAGAATTAAAGCAATGAGGCGGATGATCATATCGGAGACAGACGATGAGCGCCGTGATGCATTGATGACCCTGCTGCCGTATCAGAAAAAAGATTTCAGAGAAATTTTTGAAGTGATGGACGGCTTACCGGTTACGATCCGCCTGCTTGATCCTCCTTTACATGAATTTCTACCTGATGAAAAGGAGGAAATTGCTCGTGTTGCTGAGGATTTGGGTGTTGATCAACAGAAATTTGCAGAGATTGTAAGGTCGCTAAGTGAATTTAACCCGATGCTGGGCCACCGTGGCTGCAGGTTGGGTATAACCTATCCTGCTATCACAGAGATGCAGACGCGGGCAATCATAGAAGCTGCAGTAGAGTTGAAATCTGAGGGTAGGGAGGTTTATCCGGAAATCATGGTTCCGCTAATCGGTACGCCTCAGGAATTTCACAGCCAGAAACTGGTCATAGATGAAGTGGCCGAGGAAGTTTTTGAGGAGATGGGTGAAAAAGTTGAGTATAAAGTTGGTACGATGATCGAAATCCCGAGAGCTACACTTGTTGCCGATAAAATTGCCAAAGAAGCCGAATTTTTCTCATTCGGTACCAACGACCTGACTCAGATGACCTTTGGCTACAGTCGTGACGATGCAGGAAAGTTTCTGAAAGTTTATCTGGACGAGGGAATTTTACAGTATGATCCGTTTCAGGTATTAGATACCGAAGGCGTTGGGCAGTTGGTTGAGCTTGCTACAAAAAAAGGTCGCGAGCAGAACAAAAATCTTAAAGTAGGGATTTGCGGTGAGCACGGCGGTGATCCGAAAAGTGTAGCTTTTTGCTACAAACAGGGATTGAACTATGTATCCTGCTCTCCATTCAGGGTTCCCGTGGCCAGATTAGCGGCGGCTCAGGCTGCTTTGGAATAAGAACTGCTATAAGTCCAATCGACGGTCACTTTTGAAGTGACCGTCGATTTTTTACGATTACCTTTTAAGATGAGCTAAAACGCTTACTATTGATTGCTAATCCGGTAGCGAATAATCTCTTCCATGGTGATATCCTCACCGTTCTCTTGTTGAAGTCGTTCGATGAGTGATGTTGTTACTCCGATTCGCTGCATACGAATAAGTTGTTCCATTGTAACATCACGATAACCTAAATCGTGAATATTACTGATGTAGTGTGCGGTTACGCCGGCGCGCCTGAGGTTGACCAGATCTTCTACGGCAGGCTCATAACCCAGTTCCAGCATCATCGCGATAAACGCTGATGACGCACCAGCCTGAGCCAGACTTGCGGCCTCATCCAATGTTAATTCAGTAAAACCAAGCGCCCGGATATTTGAGACATA
>CAZHUP010000488.1:0-1829 GCA_964535495.1 uncultured Rhodohalobacter sp. | reverse complement strand
TGATCCGGCTCCGGATGCAAACCGTGTGGTTTCCAGATCGCCAATTATGCTTGGTGGAGCCTGGAGAGGTTATGTAGCCTTCGGTGCCTGGCCCTGGCCAAGAGTAACAAAGCATGAATCAGGAAACGATACCATCTGGGGAGTTTACGGAGGTATTCCTTATGCTACGCGTGTTGACTCTTTATTGGTACGATTGGATAAACCAGCCAATGCCCAATGGGAAATTGTATATGAAAGTGGCGTGGCAAAACCGGATTTAAGCCATGGTGATAAGATACTTGTAACAGCCCAGGATGGTTCAGAAAAAGAATACTTTATTTCTGTAAATGATTATATTCCAAGCAGCAATGCAAACTTATCAGCCATACACTGGCCTGATATTCCCGTATTTTACAGAGATCTTTTTGGTTGGAGAGGCGATACCATTCCCGGTTTTACTCCTACTTCAACAGCATATACTGTTGAGGTTCCCCTGGATGTTGATGGTATTCCTGCTTTGGTTGGAATACCACAAAGTACGAATGCCAAAGTGGAAGTGGAACGTGCGACAAACTTAGCAGGATCCAGGGATGACCGGACAACTACATTCCATGTTACTGCCGATGATGATACTACCAAAGTGAGTTATTCCGTATTGCTCAACAAAGAACAGGATTTTGCAAATCAACAACCTAACCATGCTGATCCGTTTATTTCAGAAGTAGTAAATAACTGGTGGTGGGATCAGATATATTTCATGGAAATTGTGAATCCCGGAAATCAGCCAATTGATTTGAGTAATTATATGTTAGCTGGTAGTATGGGCCCCTTCAATCCTGCAGGAATGATTCAAACTACCAATGCAGAAAACTGGGAGAACAGGTATGATAAATATATACCGGGTTATAAATGGACAGGGGAAGAATCCGAATGGCTTGTACAACCTTACATTGCCGATAGAGACCTCTCTGTTGATGCCATATTGTACCCGGGTGAAACCTTTACGATGGGTTGGGTTAACCACGAAGGACGCTTAGATGAATGTGCAAATCAGGATTGGTATCCAGGCTACCATGTGGATGTGCAGTTTAATAATGACAATTTAGATTCAGAAGTTGAATGTGAGAGGTGGGTGAATCATTGGGGTGAAGCGGTTAACGGTGATGAATTTTATGGCGGCAACAGAAGAGGAGTTTTCTTCGCCAGAGGGCCAAATAATAACCCGATTTATTTGTTTAAAATCCTTAACGACTCAATTAAAACGGGTGAAAAAGCGGCAACAGATCCTAATGATTTTGAATTAATTGACTTTCATGGAATGGAAGGAGGTGGGCAACATCAAATCGATGGGGTATTTCCAACAGTTCCTAGTGCAATGATAAGATTACCGCATATTTATCAGGGAAATCCGGTTCCCGGAGCAGCCATGGGTGAAGGGGACTTCGAAGCTGAATATTTGTTTTATAATAGGTTTACCTTTGAAGATGCGGGTATTGGCTTTCCGCAGGCAATGTATAATATTCTTAATGATATTGGTACACACTTTATGGATCAGCCTACCCACTATATGTCAACAGTGGCTTCACTGGTGTATAAAGTGAGTGAAGGATACGAATCTCCTCAGGAAATCAGAGGTGTGGTAACCGGTACAACAGTATCCGGGTTTATCGCTAATATTATTAAGATGAATGAAGAGCAGACACTAACCGTTAGCACACCTGATGGCACTGAGCTTTCTGATGATGACCTGTTGAGCTTAGATGACATCTTAACAGTACTTTCAGCCGATAGTGTCAATACAACTGAATATATACTGGAGGTTACCGATGAAGGTCTGAGTGATGATGCAT
>CAZHUP010000487.1:0-1833 GCA_964535495.1 uncultured Rhodohalobacter sp. | reverse complement strand
GCTCAAGCAAATCACGAATTCCTGTGAGCTGCCACTGTTCAAGGTTGTGGACATCAACGCCTCCATCGATGATCCAGCTGATAAAATCGACCTGTGTTTCACGGCTGAAATCAAGTGCGTAGCAAACGATAACTTTAACCATATCAAAAATGGTGATTTTTGAGAGTGAACTTTTATATAGTTCCCTCCGGGTAGAGCGAAGGAAAATAATACCCCATTACCTTTGATGGAACATGAAATTGTAATGGGGCTCTGTGGCTCGCCGATTTGATCAGTTCTTCACGTTCAAGCTGGCTTGTTAAATCCCTGGCTGTTCGTTCAGCCAAACCGGAAATCCTTTTTACTTCACCACGCGCTATCTCACCCCTCATCATAATTTCTGCCAATACATATTTCGCTTCTGTTCGTAATGGTTCTTCATTTGGAATCATATTTTCTGATCGCAGATTCACATATCCCATAATGCGCTCACGAAGTTTTTCAAGCTGCAATAACTCTCTCATAAATGAGACCTGATCATTGGCTACATCAAAATAAAATTCACAGAAGCGATTTAACCCTTCTTCAGAAAGGTTTCCCCGGCCATCAACATCACCTTTACGACCGGCATCAGCTACCGCAAGAAAATCTTTATAATCATCTGACCGACGTGCAAGTCCCCTGGATAATGTCCATAACCCCAATGATTCCAGCTTCACTTTTTTCATATATGCGTAGCTAAACAAACGAGTGACTCTGCCGTTCCCATCTAAAAACGGGTGTATCCAGGCCAATCTGTGATGACTTGCAGCCGCTGCAATCAACTTCTTATGGCCAACAAGTTTATCAGGTGAGTAAGTATTTTCAAATCGATCCAAAAACAAAGTAAGTGATTCTGCTTTCGGAGGGATATGATTAGCTATTTTTACTTCCCTTTTTCTAATCTCACCGGGAACCATTTTTAGAACATCACCGGTTTCGGGGTCATGAATGTTTAAAAAGCTTTCCGGTACCCGCTCATAAAACTCTCTGTGTATGCTGCACAAAAAATGTTTTGAACAAATATTTAATTCCGGTTCATTAATAAGCCGGTCATCAATTAAATCTTGCACCTCAATATGAGCGACATTCAGTTTTTGCAGGCGCTTCTTTTTTTCATTTTTGCTATAGTCTTTTTTTACCGCTCTTTCAATATCCGCCGGTGATGTATGTTCGCCCTCAATCCTGTTGGAATAATAACTATTAATATGACGAAGTAACCTGGTAACCTCATTTCGGGTAACAGGATGTAATAAATCATCCAGAGAGGCTGATTTACGAAACACCTCCATGGCTAAATTTATTAAACCCGGGGACTCCTTTGGAAACATAGGTTCCATATGACGAGGATGATCAAACATGAAATTAAATGGAGAGTGTTAATCTTGTTATAATATTGCCGGTTTATTTTCCGGTTAATTACTTATTATAACTAACTGTTTTGCAATGAAATATAAACTATTTAAATCACATATATACACTTTTTTTGCCGGTTTGTTTTCCGGTTCTCCTGCCGGTAAAATAAATGGACCAGATATACCTCCTTAATGGGGTCACACCCTTTCAATAGATTGTGTTTTGATTGAAAAAACCCAGAGCAATCAGCCAAGTAGATTTTCGAGGAATTTCCCGTTTTCCAGTTTATACACGGAAAAATCACGGTCAAGCGTGATAATGGAATTCACTCCTTCCGAGTTAGCAACTTCCAGCAGGGTGCAATCTGTCAGATCTGCGGGAAGGTCAGCGTACTGCTCAAGCATATCACGAATTCCTGTGAGCTGCCACTGTTCAAGGTTGTGGACATCGACGCCCCCA
>CAZHUP010000486.1:0-1834 GCA_964535495.1 uncultured Rhodohalobacter sp. | reverse complement strand
CATTCTGGCCGGACTGTAATTACATGCATCAGCATTAGCATTGCCGGCTGAAGTAACGTATGTAACGCCAGATTCGATAGAGTTTCTAACGGCAGTATCAAGTGCGCTGGAAGCTCCGCCACCGAGACTCATGTTTGCTATAGCCCCGCTTTCAGCATTGGCAGTTACCCAGTCAATACCTGCTACTACACCACTTAAGGTTCCACTGTTATCACAGTCAAGAACACGTACGGCCACAAGATTAACTTCTTTGGCTACCCCATAGGTAGTACTGCCAACGGTACCGGCAACGTGAGTACCGTGTCCGTGGCAATCTTCACCATCACCACCAAAGGTGTCAAAGCCGAATGAAGCTCGTCCGCCAAAATCACTGTGGTCGTAATATATCCCGGTATCGAGAACATAAACAGTAACTCCAGCACCGGTATTATTATAGTTATAAATACCATCAAGAGGCAGGTCTCGCTGATCAACTCGGTCGAGTCCCCAAACAGCATTCGACTGAGTTCCTGATCCATAAACTTTTCTATCTTGCTCTACAAATTCTACATGCGGGTTGTTTTTTAAGGCATTCAGAGCATTTTCTGAAGCTTGCTCAGGTAATTTGATTGTAAAACCCTGAATTGCACTATTGAACACTTTTCCAACTTCTCCGTTGGCTGCTCTTGCCATTTGATTGGCGCGTTCTGATGCATTATTTGTTCCCCTTCTTAGTACAACGATGTATTCACCGGGGATCAGGTCCTCATCACCTCCAATGTTTGCGTTGTAGGTTGGTTCTTCTGTTTGAAGTGAGTTTGTTCTTTCATGATTGTCAACAGACATAGGGCTGTCGCAACCCGTAAACACAAAGACTCCAATAAAGAGCGTGTATGCTAAATACTTATGTAGTGTTTTAATTGATCTCATTTGATTTCACCAGTAGTTTTTGAATGCGGGAGATGCATTGTTAAAGCCAATTCGTTGTTATTTGCACCCCTGTCACTCGGTTCGTATTTGGAGTAGCTTTTAGATGCCACGTAATTTCTTAGGAGATATATTAGAAACTTCTAATATTAAATGCACTTCTTATTATTAATAATTTCTAATTATAATAGATACGTACTAATGCGTATCCGATAAGAGGCCACTTGATTTCTTGGTTGGGGGAGAAATGTATTGAGTGAAATGAATATAATTAGATGTTAATAATTAGTTTAATAACTATATATACATTTTTTATTTCCACTTTATGGAAGGTATTATCTTTTCTATTGTAAATAGGTTCTATGAATTATGTACGAAGTAATACGTATATACATATTAGGCAAATCCAACAGATGGGTATCAAATTTTTGTGCGTAAGATGGTGATTTTGAGCGAAGTGATATTACTTTATTAATTTTTACTAATTTTTAAGTGTTTGCATTTTTCTTGTCGGTGCAGGTGCGTTAAGTAGGAGAAAGGCCTTCTGATATTTGCCAGGACCCGGTCATTAAAATTTTTTTTAAACCGACCTGCATCAGTCTTTATATTCCCGGATATTTAGCCATGATGAAACCCCGGAATTTTATGAAAACCTTTCTTTTATATACGCTGTTGATCGTCTGGTTTCTGTGCCCGAACCGGATTTCAGCACAGGGTGCGTTCGAAGAGTTTCATTTTGCCGTAACCGGAAATAAAATGATCAGCGGCGGCACTATAGTCCACAGCTGGGAGCCAAAGGCCGGATTCGGGCTTGAGGTCAATACGCCTTATCATTTTGGAAATCTTGAGGCGGGTTATCGTTATGTTCGGTTCGATGAGCTGGATTTCGAGAATTCAGGATTTCATTCCCATTTTGTGTTCGGGGGCT
>CAZHUP010000485.1:0-1835 GCA_964535495.1 uncultured Rhodohalobacter sp. | reverse complement strand
GGTATTCAGGGGCACGGCCGCCGGGAATTACAAGAGCGTCGTACTCTTCAACCTGCACTTTATCAAAATCGTAATTCAGGGTAAAGTTGTGCCCGGTTAACTCTTTATAGGTTTGATCTCCCACAAAATCGTGAACGGCTGTGGGGCACTGTTCTCCATCTTTCTTGTCCGGGCATACAGCGTGGACGGTATGTCCCACCATCTGCAGCGCCTGGTACGGCACCATGATTTCAAGATCTTCTCCAAAATCTCCTACGATCATCAAAATTTTCTTTGCTCCCATAATTTTCTCCATTGCATTAATATTTGAGCCTCGTCAACTAAACAATTCAATAAATTATTCCGTTCTTTTTATAGCAATTGAACAGGATATAATCCATTCAAAGAGATTCAGTTAGAGCGATTTTAGCACACTTCTTCAACACTGTTTCCGGGATAAAAAATTTGTTTTAAAATGTTAAAAGGAGGAAAAAGGGATAGAATTGGACATAAATAATGTATTGTTTAATGTTGAATATATACAATCAAAAAATTATTTATTTTGAAAAAGGTGCTACTGATTTTTACTGCTATCACTTTCTCTTTTGGACACCTTACTTTGGCAAAAAGTTCAGATAGTGCTATTGAAGGGACCGTCATAAACTCGAAAGGTATGCCTGTTGCGGCTGCTACGGTTGCTCTGTTTTACCCGGGCGAGGATGAGCCTGTTACCGGTGTAGTAACGGATGAAGCGGGTTCCTTTTTTCTTCAAATAGATCCGGGTACATACACTCTTATCATTAGCTTTATTTCATACGAAAATTATGAGCGAGAAATCAGTCTGGCTGAAGGAGAGTTTAAAAATATTGGAGAGATTCCTCTTATAGAAACGACGGCAGATCTCGATGAAGTGGTGGTTGAAGCCCAGCCCAGGGCGATGGAGATGCATTTCGACCGCCGGGTTTATCGCGCTGATGGTGATATTGACGCCTTTGGTGGCACTGCGCTCGATTTGCTGGACAATATCCCCTCCATCGAAAGTGACTTTGACGGTAATCTGAGTCTGCGTGGAAGTGAGAATGTACGTGTGCTGATTAACGGCCGATCCTCTGCGTTGCTGAGTAGCGGAACGGATGCGTTAGCGGCAATACCCCAGGAGAGTATTGAAAGAGTTGAGGTGATTACAAATCCCTCAGCCAGATACCAGGCTGAGGGTGATGCAGGAGTTATTAATATAGTACTGAAAAGAAACAGAGTGGCCGGCTTCAACGGGTCGGCGCTGGGCAGACTTGGTTTTCCCAATGACACCCGCAGTTCGGTCAACCTGAATTTCATGTCGAATAATGTGAACTGGTTTACTAATCTTGGATTTCGCCTTAGAGAACGACCGGCACAGGGTAGCCGTTTTCAGAGTTTTCAATCTGCCGATACATCATATACATACGATCAGACCCAGGATCGGGTAAGAGATGAAATACGGGGTGATGGGCGAATTGGCGCGGAAATTTTCATCGGTGAAACCCAGACGCTGACCCCATCCCTGTTTTTTAGATATCGCGACAGAGATAACACTACGGAAACTCGTTACCGGGATATGGATCTCGAAGGAAATATGCTTCGGGAAGTATTTCGCGAGGATGATGAAAACAGTAATCGAACGAACATAGAGTTCGAGCTCGCCTACGATAAGAAGTTTGATCAGGAGAACAGGCGGCTGCAGATCGACGCTAAATTCGACTATCAGCCTGAAAGTGAGAGAAATGACCTGTTAGAAGAAAATATATTGAATGATGATATTCTTGGCCAGCAGCGAACGGATAACAGTGAAGAGATTACCGATTTACAATTTAATGCAG
>CAZHUP010000484.1:0-1839 GCA_964535495.1 uncultured Rhodohalobacter sp. | reverse complement strand
AGTGAGTGTAAAAAATCAGATGGATGATAATAAACAAAAAAAATGAACGGATGAAAGTGCATAGAGTTCTAAAACAGAGCACTACGTCCACTGCCAGTTCCGTACAGGGTCGAGGCGTTTTTTAATTTGCAGCAACTTTGCCACGATTTATATTTCTGATTTATCCTGTTCTTAGTTCTTCGCAACGCTACCAGGAGACCCAAAATAACGCCGAGTCATTCTGTCAGATTGCTGGTAATTTTTCATATCAAAATCCGATCACAACCCCTCGAATGACGGCATTGCTTTTTCAATATTGATATCCTCGGGATTTTCACCGGCTTTCTGATGGCGCCTTTACAGGTCTTGGGTTTATTCCACAAAACAGTGATGTTTTTTCTTCAACTCCAAATTTGCTTCAGAAGAATTGCAAACTGCTCTCTGTTTTATAGTTGCATACATCGGGTTGGCAGGATATGGCACAAGCAGACTCTTACAGCAGACAGGCCAGAAAATATGTGAAAAAATCAGATGAGATGATAATAAACTGAACTATTGAACTAATGAAGACGAATTGAGCTCAAAACAGAACTCAGCGGTTCAATGCGCCCACTGCGGTTATAACGTTAAGGTCAATTAGTTTGATTATGACAGTTGAGAAATAAGCCTGAAAAATTTAAGCAGGTATCAGGCACTCTTAACTTTAAGGCACCTCATCAAATTTATTGATGGTTTTCAAGGATCTGTTTATACAGGTCTCTGGCTTTCCCCTTTAGTTCTTCTAAAGTTCCATTATTGTGGATGATATAATCGGCCAGATGCTGAAGCTGCTGAAAATCGGGCTGTTTACGATCCCGTTCCAGAATTTTTTCATCAGAAATGCCGTCACGTTCCACAACCCTTTTTATACGAACATCCCTGTCAGATAGAACCATCACCACCACGTTCAGTTCTTTGGGTCGGCCTTTATTCAGCAACAGGGCTGCTTCTTTGATGACCAGATTTTCTCCCTGATTCCGGGCATCTTCACAAAACAACCTGAAGTGACGGGCAACAGCCGGGTGTACAATACTGTTCAGTAACTCTACGCGATTTTTTTCAAACGCCTCCCGGATCAAATGGTTCTTATTCAGGCTTCCGTCAGATTGATAAGTTTCGTCTCCAAAAGCCTCAACCAGCTCTCTTTTAAGATTTTCATCCGAAACCATCAGTTTTTTGGCCTCATCATCGGCATAGTAGAGGGCGGCTCCCAGTTTCTCCCACTCTTTACAAACGGTTGTTTTACCAGAGCCGATTGCCCCCGTTATGCCTGCAATGATCATGTGGCCTCTTCTGTATTGACCATCAGAAACGCCTTCATAAATTCATCCAGATCGCCGTCCATCACACCCTGCACATCTCCGGATTCGTGGTCTGTACGGTGATCTTTCACCATATTGTAGGGATGGAACACATAGGATCTTATTTGCGAGCCCCACTCGTTGCTGCTCTTGGAATCTTCAAGCAGTTGCTTTTCTCTCTCTTTGATATTTTTTTCGAGCTCGTAGATTTTTGATTTCAGCATCACCATTGCTTTTTCACGGTTCTGAAGCTGCGATCGTTCCTGCTGGCATTCCGCTACCACACGCTCCTCTGTACCGTCGCTCAGGTTTCCGGTCCAGATCAGCCGCACACCGGTTTCCACTTTGTTCACGTTCTGCCCACCTGCGCCGCTGGCATGAAAACGCTGAAGCTCCACATCAGACTGGTTGATATCAACTTCAATCGTATCATCAATAATCGGCGATACAAATACCGAGCAAAACGATGTGTGCCTGCGCGAGTTACTGTCGAATGGTGAGATACGTACCAGCCGGTGTA
>CAZHUP010000483.1:0-1839 GCA_964535495.1 uncultured Rhodohalobacter sp. | reverse complement strand
TGATTTATCCCGATACCTAAACAGAATTGATCAACCTAATACATGTAAATAAAATAAGGTGTGTCATCACGGCGTCACTAACGATGCTCATGTTTGGGTCATGGACACTAATCTTAATTCTCTATTTCCGGTTAAACCTCTGCTCGAGGATCGTCTCGGAACGGACTGTTTTGAATCTATCCCGGCATCCCCCGGAGTTTACCGGTTTTATAATGATGATGGGGAGCTGCTCTACGTGGGTAAAGCGAAGAATCTGAGAAGGCGACTATTTTCGTATAAGAGGGCAAAGGCTGGACAGGTGTCGCGGAAAGTGGGAAGGCTGATCAGTCAGATTGAGGAGATAGTCTGGGTGGAGACCGAAACCGAGCGGGATGCACTGCTGTTGGAAAACCGTATGATCCGCGGAGACCGTCCGCCGTTCAATCATGCAAACAAGGAGCCGGAGACTTACTACTATGTGTATCTGAATCCGAATGCAGGGAATGAAAATGCCCTGGAGTTTCGCCTGGCGATGCGGATTCACAAGGAGACAGATCCTGTACATTGGCATGGCTGTTTTAAGGGGCACCGTATGGTAAGGCAGAGTTTTGGCTGTCTGTTAAGAATGCTATGGATGTCGGTACATGGAGTGAGCGACCCGATGCACCTGCCTGTGCAACTTTCGCGTAATCTTACACCGATGCGGTATTTACTGCCTTTGGACCTGACCGACCCGACAACGTTTCGAGGAGAGGAAAGTCCTGTCAGTACACGATCTTCAGATGTGTGTGATATTCGTCGCTGTCAGAATTACGATAAAGCACCGGAAATGCCAACAGACCTGATTGAAATGTGGATCAAAGGAGAAAACTGTGAGATTCTGGATTGGTTTGTAGTTCAGATCGAGTGCGGGGAAAAACTACCTCTTTTTCAAAGACTGCATCTGGAAAATCATCTGGAAATTCTTCGGCGGTTTTATGATCAAAAACTGGTGCCGCATCGAATCATACGAGGGGAGAGGGAGCGGGTTGAACAAAATGAGTTGGATGACTTAATGGTCGGTTGATACGGTTAAATTTTTAAAATCATGAGTAGTGGTATGCCGGCTTGTAATCAGAAATAATTTAGGTGCTTCTCAGACGGTTTGAATGGGTTTTCTTTACTTTTTGTTGGAATCTCATATCAAATAAAATCAAACAGAGGTTCTTTGAATATTTCAGCACTTATAATCTCAACAAGCCTGTTTCTGCTCACTATGGTATTGGAAACTGGGTCTGAATTGAATGACAAAGTCAGTGAAGTTGGTACAGAGATCACCATTATCGATTTCAGCAACACATCCGGCGCCAGCTGGCAGATTGTAAATGACAGTGTAATGGGAGGTATTTCCAGAAGCACACTTCAACTGCAGGATGGCGGATACGCCCTGTTCAGCGGAACGGTTTCACTGGAAAACAGTGGTGGTTTCGCGTCCGTGCGCACACGCGCCCGTACTCCGGCCGATCTATCCGACTTTGAGGGATTGTCGGTTCGTGTTTTAGGAGATGGAAAAATCTACAGTATCAGGGTAAAGACGGTTAAAAATGGTCGCATTACCCGCTATTCGTACGAGGCGCGTTTTAACACCGTAGCCGGAGAGTGGCAAACTTACAAACTCCCGTTTAGTGAGTTTAAACCGGTCTTCAGGGGAAGAGACGTACGCGGCAATCCTGAAATAAATAGCGATGCGATTATTGAGCTTGGTTTTATGATTCAGGACGGACAAGAGGGACCGTTTCGGATGGGAGTCAGATCTATCGGTGTTTATCGCTAAAAAATGATAAATGGTCAATATAAGCAGCAGAGCTGCGGGTGGTCGTC
>CAZHUP010000482.1:0-1841 GCA_964535495.1 uncultured Rhodohalobacter sp. | reverse complement strand
AATCATTTTGAGGTAAGCAGTGAGCAAAATAATATTCCTGCCAATTCCAGTACCCCCAATGAAATTACTGTTCTGTTAGGCGACCGGCACGGAAACCCTGTGATACCCGGAACAGCCGTTTATTTCAGTACAAACAAAGGTAACATCGATGGATCTACAAATACAGATGAGCAAGGGTATGCTGCATCACAGCTAAGAACGAATAACACCAGCCCGGGAATTGCCACGGTTAAAGTAGAAACTGTTGATGAAAACAGCTCAACAATTTCCAAAGAAATTGACGTATTGTTTTCCGGCGAACCACAACTATCTGTGAGCCCTACAGAAGTAGATCTAATCGGATTTCAATCGCAAATTTTTCAGGTAACACTGTCTGATCAGAATGGAAATCCACTTGCCGAAGGAACTACAATGGAAGTAACCGTTGATCATGAAGATTTAACATTGGGTGGAACCACTTTTGTTGAATTAACAGATACTCAGCAAAAAGGCAATGGATACACTGAATTTGAATTTCAGTTGAGAAATCCGGATCGAATTGCAATTGAAGAAGATGTTACTTTAACCATCTCATCCACAGGCCCCAATGGATCCAAAACAAAAAATCTGCGATTTGAAACTGAACAGGCTGAACCCGGCCAACCTGGATCTGTTTATTTAGAAACACTATCTGAAAATAATATCGGTGTGAGAGCTACCGGTCAAAAAGAGGATACACAACTCACATTTCAAGTGGTTGATGTAAATGGTAATTCATTAAACAATCAAAATCCGGTTGATGTTAGCTTTAAATTTGGAAGCAGACCAAATGGAGATGAATTCATTTCTCCTCAAACGGCAAGAACAAATAATCTTGGTCAGGCTACAGTTTCTTTAACAAGTGGAACAAAAGCTGGTACAGTGCAGGTAATTGCAGAAACAACTGACGACAATGGCAGATTGATACAATCCCAACCAGTCCCTGTTGTAATTCATGCAGGTCTTCCAAGCCAAAATCATTTTACACTTGTTCCCGATGAATATAATAATGTAGTACTTAGATTAGGGGACGAACATTCGTTTACTGCACTTGTGGGTGACAGATACGGAAATACAGTTCCGGATGATGTTTCAATCTATTTTGAAACAAACAGCGGGTTTATACAGGGAGCATCTTACACTTCAAACGGTAGAGCTTCTGCCGAGCTAACTGTGGCTAACCCAATACCAGGAAATGGAATTGCAACTATAAAAGCATCTACATCAAATGATAATCAACAAACCATTTCTACTTCTACACAAATGATCTTATCTGGAAGTCCAAATATATCGGTATCACCCGGTAGTATTAATCTTGGTAACGGTGAAGATCAAACGTTTAATTTCACAGTTAAAGATTCCAATGGAAACCCGATGGTTGCCGGTACCTCAATAAATGTTAATGTTGAAGGTGAGGATATAGAAGTTATTGGTGATACAAATATTACACTTCGGGACGTAAACTCCAATTTTTCCAATATCAGAGAATTAACCGAATTTAGTTTTAACGTCAAAGATTCCGATTCGGAAACAGATGAAGATACTCCTGTGATTATTACAATTGAGGTAGATGGCCCCAATGGTTATACCAGTAAACGCATCGAAGGCCGTAAAGCCAAAGTCAGATAGGGACAATCACAAAATATTTTCATGAAATTGCCATAAATGTATGGCAGTTTTTCATTATCAGTGAATTCATAATTTCATTGAAAATTTCTGTTTCAGTTCTAACCATTTGGCTGTCATACTCCCAAAGCTATTTTTAACTTTCCCGTTCTTCTTTCATCACGAAGATTATTATCTTTATCGCAATTCAGAAATAA
>CAZHUP010000481.1:0-1848 GCA_964535495.1 uncultured Rhodohalobacter sp. | reverse complement strand
TGGTTTGAAATTTGATCAACCATTTGCACCTGCTTATGAAATTTAAAGTCCCGCACACGCTTGTCCTCCTTTTCTTTTTGATGATATTCGCGCTGATTCTCACCTGGATTATCCCTTCCGGCGAATTCCAGACAGAAGTGACTGAACAAGGCCGTGAGATGGTAGTTCCAGGAACGTTCACGGAGACCGACGAAAAGGTAATGCTCTCTCCCCTCTCTCTCTTTACAGTTGTACCACGGGCATTGGCCGATGCGCAGGGAATTATCTTTTTCGTACTGATAATCGGCGGGGCTCTGGCTGTGGTACGCGAAACCGGTGCAATCGACGCGCTGCTTGGTAAAATGATCAACCGTTATGGAGACCGCCCTTTTCTGCTTCTCTTTTTTGCGATGTTTGCTTTTGCGGCTGCTTCTGCTACCCTTGGCATGGCTGAGGAGTATATTCCGTTTGCGGTCATACTGATTTCAGTCTGTGTGGCTCTCCGACTTGATGCGATCACCGCTATCGGAACGATGGTGGTAGGTTACGGAATCGGATACGGGGTTGCGCTGATGAATCCGTTTACGCTTTTGGTGGCTCAGGAAGTAGCCGAGCTTCAGCCTGCATCAGGTATAGAATACCGGGCCATTTTAGCTGTCCCCTTTCTTGCCGTTGGCTTTCACCATGTATGGAGTTATGCACGTAAAATTCAGGCCGACCCTTCAAAAAGCCTGATGGTTGGTGCTGTGCCGACAAAAGCATCGAAAGGGCAAACTACATACCCGGAGATGACAAACCGCCATATTGGTGTTTTAGCGGCAACTTTTGCGGCTCTGATTCTTCTTGTTTTTGGAATTTACCAATACGCCTGGTATCTGGTTGAGCTTGGCGCCATGTTTTTCGCATTGGCGGTCGTTGTAGGAATTATATCGAAACTGAGCATGAATGAGACGGCCAAAGTATTTGGCAAAGGTGCATCAGAGCTGACGGCCACTGCCCTGCTGATCGGTTTTGCCCGCTCCATTGCTCTCCTGCTGGAGGATGGTGAAGTACTTCATACAGTGGTTAATGCTTTGGCTACTCCACTGAGCTCTGTCGGTGCAGAATTTTCGGCTGTTGGAATGCTCTTCATACAAAGCATTCTGAACTTCTTCATTCCCTCAGGAAGCGGACAAGCTTTTGTAACCATGCCTTTGATGGCACCTATTGGTGACCTGGTTGGAGTATCCCGCCAAATCTCAGTACTGGCCTTCCAATTTGGCGACGGACTCATGAACATGATCGTCCCCACTAATCCGGTATTGATGGGAATTCTGGGACTGGCCGGCATCTCCTACGATCGCTGGTTCAAATTCATCGCTCCGCTCATACTGAAGCTACTCGTGCTCTCCTCCATTGCACTGGTTGTGGCCGTATGGATTGGGTACTCCTGAGCTTATAACAAACCTTATCTTACTTGTACCTATCCATTGATTCTGACAGAATTTCCCAAGCTTTATGAACATCTCCCAAACCAATAACCTCTACATTGTTATTCGGACCTTTGTAGTTCTCAAACCACAGTGTAATAATTGTTGATACCGACGGGTAAAATTGTTCCAACTCTGCCATATTCCGAGCTTCGCTAAATAGTGACTCCGGCAATACTGCAATCAATTTATCGTCCTGTTCCCCATCATCAAGCATCTCTAAAACACCAATAAGCCTGGCCTGAACAATATCGCCTCTATTTTCCGGAGCCCCCAAAACAAGTATATCAATCGCATCACCATCGCCTGCCAGAGTACGCGGAACCATACCGTAATTGCCTACATATCCGATGTAGTCGATCACTCTCGGCTCTCCATCTCGTATTTCCCATGCAATATG
>CAZHUP010000480.1:0-1849 GCA_964535495.1 uncultured Rhodohalobacter sp. | reverse complement strand
CTCGAGCGACATGCTGAGTCCGCTGTGAACACTGGCAATCACAAAATCGAATCCGGCCAGAATCTCATCGGGATAGTCGAGGGAGCCGTCACTTAAAATATCCGATTCCATCCCTTTGAAGATTTTAAACTTTTTCCCGGCTTTTTTGAATTCCTCATTGAGTTGGTCGATCTCTTCCCACTGCTGTTTTACCTCATCGATGGTGAGTCCGCCTGCATATGCAGCTGTTTTGGAGTGATCGGTCAGGCCAAGATATTCGTAGCCGCGATCCATGCAAGCTTCAGCCATCTGTTTGATGGTGTACTTTCCGTCACTCCAGGTACTGTGGGCGTGAACCACACCCTTGATGTCGGATTCGGAAATCAGCTCCATGGTTTTATGATCCTTGTAAAACTCAAACTCACCGCGATCTTCACGATGTTCGGGTGGAACAAAATTCAGTCCCAGTTTTTGGTAAATCTCCTCTTCAGATGAAGTTTTGACAGGCTGATCAAAATTGGTCTCTTTCTGTTCGTTAAGCTGGAAAAGTCCATACTCGTTGAGTGCCATTCCACGCTCGCGGGCTCGCTGACGCATCACAATATTGTGCTCTTTGCTTCCGGTGAAGTACATCAAGGCTGCCGGAAATTCGTCCGGTTTGACAATTCGAAGATCAACCTGTCGACCATTTTCTGTCCGTATCGAACTCTTTGTATCTCCGCGTCCAAGTACCTCCACCACCAATTCATGATTTACAAACTGATCAAAAATAGCTTCAGCATCTTCGGTGTTGGCAGCCACTAAAATATCGACGTCACCGATGGTTTCTCGGGATCTGCGAAGTGAACCGGCAATCTCACACTGCTGTACGCCTTCAAGATTTTTGACAAACTCAAATACCGGTTCAGCAATTTCGAGAGCTTGATCGAGTCGTGCACGTTCACCGAACTTCTCCAGGTATTCAATCGATTTGATAATTTTATCCGCTGATTTTTGTCCAAGCCCCGGAAGATCAGCAACGGCTCCGCTTTGGCACGCCTCTTTCAATTCGGTGATCTCGGTGATGCCGAGCTTCTGGTGAATTTTCACGATGTTCTTAGGACCAAGACCGGAGATATTGAGCCACTCAATCAGGCCTTTGGGAACGCGCTCTTTGAGGTCCTCCAGCACAGGCATGGTTCCGGTCTCCGCATACGCCTGAATATCTTCCGCAATCGACTTCCCGATTCCCTTTATGTCGGTGAGAGTGCCTTCCTCTATATGTTTGGCTATTTCGTCATTGAGTCCTTCGATGGTTTGTGCCGCACGGTCGAAAGCGATAGCCCGAAACCGGTTCTCCCCGGCGAGCTGCATCAGGTTGTAAATTTCACGGAGTTTTTCGGCGACTTCCTGGTTGGTCATGGAGTTCTTGGTTTTGTTTTTAACAGACTCGTGGCACGCATTTGATCCGTGCTACGAGTACATATAGTTACTTCCTTTTTATCAACACAAAACTACGAAAAACCAATTCATCCCGACAGTTGTCGGGAGAAAAAGCTGTGGTTTTTTGAAAAAGGTACTTTCCATTTAGTTTGAAAATCCCCTATCTTTAGAAGCTCTGATTCAAATGGAATATTTGAGTCAGCTATATACTGATAAGCTCGGTACTCGTTAAAGATTTGAAATATTGATAAGAAACTTTTTTGCCCTTGCTTCCAACTACGCTGAAGCTTCGTTGGACAAGGGCGGAATTGGTATCCCGAATGCTTTCGGGATTGAGGGGTGTGTGTTCCGACAGCTGTCGGGACGTGATGGTTCGACTCGATGCACAGCAAGGATTGAAATAGTTGATAAGAAACTTTTTTGCCCCGGTGGCGGAATTGGTAGACGC
>CAZHUP010000479.1:0-1851 GCA_964535495.1 uncultured Rhodohalobacter sp. | reverse complement strand
AGGACGGAAAAGAGCGTTTCTGGCGGAATATCATCGGGGGTACGGCATCATCGCGCTTTCACCGTCCGCCGTGGGGAATCGGCCTGAATGAAGATGCACAAACCCACGTGCGAAGCATGGTGATGTTTACGGATCGGATGAACGTTTGGGATGCTGAACCGCAACTGGATTTACTGACTGAGCGAGAGCCAAACTCTGCCTGGCTGATGGCCAATGCCGGTTCACAATATGCGGTCTATTTTTCAGGAGAATCGACGGTGAGCTTTGCTGTAGAAGACGGGGTTGAGCTAACCCTGGATTGGCTCGATATCGAAAACAGCCGGTGGCAGAAAAGTAGTGAAATCATTTCTGATGGAATCGTGAACCTGTCCACACCATCCCATGGACACTGGATCGCACTTGTCAGTATTAAGAGTGAATGAAGTAAAGCCTGATTCTGGTATCAGGGAATCCCCTATGCCTTCTAACTGTATGCTAATCAATAGATTATTGAAGCATGAAATTCTTGGTCAGATGCTGTTTGATAGTAAATCGAAAATGAATTTCAGAATAATATGTAAATTATTATAAATTGTTTGGTAATTTAAATGAATAGAAAAGCGCTTTTAGCCTAATCAGGTAATCCAGCTACGTATATGTCACTTATCCACAAATTAAAATCGTTAGAAGGTATAAAACTGTCGGGAGACAGGGATGAGCGCATTATTCGTGACAACAAATGGGTGAGTGAGATTAACCATGGAGACAAGAGGGCATTTGAAGCAATTTATAAATGTTATTACTCACAACTTTATAATTTTTTATATCGATACACTGATTCAGATGAGCTGATTGAGGATGCCATACAGGATGTATTTTACAGTGTTTGGCAAAACCGTGAAAATCTGGAACCGAGGGGTACACTGAAAGCATATCTGTTTACAGCCGTTCGAAACCAGGTTTTCAAAAAACTGAATATTGAAAAGAAGTTTGATAACAATCAGAATGAATTCAGCAATTTTGAGGAAACGGGCAAAGTAACCCCGGAATCGTCTTACCAATTGAACGAGCTCAAAAAAGCCTACCAGGAAGCTGTTCAAAAGTTGCCTGAAAAACGTCGTAACATCTTTCTGATGCACCGCGAGGATAATCTCACATATGGCGAAATTGCAGATATTCTGTCGATCTCCATCAAAACAGTGGAAACACAGATGAGCCGGTCGTTAAAATTCCTCGCCATCTATCTCGGTAAATACAGATAAATACGCCGGACAGTGGCATGGCCCATCCTGATGCCTCGGGGCTTGTCCGGCCTGGAAAGCTTTCGAATATCATCAGAACTTTAATTCAGGAAGCAATTTGTTCCAATAAATACCACTCAATGCTTTTCAGAACTATCCTGTTTTGTGCGCATCGTCGACGCTTAAAATTTGGATTTAATAATATCAACAATTTAGTAGAATTCATTTTTAATTTTGGGACATGCAATCCGATGAATGGTAAGTTTTCTCCATAAAAAATTAGCACCCTTTTTTGAACTAAAACCTGTACGGGTTCTCCGGAGTCCTTCCCGTTAACCCCTCGAATGTGTTCTTGTGCTTTGACAGGCTTAATGCCTCGGGGTCTTTTCTTGTTGCTCTGATCTCCCCCGGGTTGCACTCCATCATTCATGCTTCGCAATTCTGATAATTGCTTCACCCGGGGTTATTAGATCGGTCATCCCTGCCGGGATTTTTACTGTCCATGTACCAAAACAAATTGTCATTCAATTTGAGCAAAGCAATCAAATAATTAATGTCCTTATTGTGCTGTCATAAGTCAAACCAAATCTGCGAATTCGATGTGTAAGTTTACCGATGAGAGTAACATCAA
>CAZHUP010000478.1:0-1855 GCA_964535495.1 uncultured Rhodohalobacter sp. | reverse complement strand
CCTGTCTCGAGATGCTGGACTGCCCAATCAGCAAAGTCGGGAGTTGTGGCCTGCTGAAGTGCTCGATGCTTATAATGGCCCGAAGAAAATGGGATCAGCCCCTCTTTAAGAAATAGCTGGACACATTCAATCATGAACATATCGAAATTGTGCCATTCCTCATCGCTCCAATCCTCAAATAAATTATGACCGAACTCGTCGATTGGTTTGTAAGTGTCACTATAGTGATCAGAAAAGGGTAGTGTAAATTGCCGACGCCGAAAACTACTGCCGTTCCCTTTTATGTAGCTATTTGTAGACAAAACGACTTTAGGCGACTCAGAAAAGGGAATCGTGAACCGATTCTGATTTTTTCTCTCAACCTGCAAATCATCCGTGATGATGTTAAACAGAGCTTCGAAATCGAAATCTTCCTTGACATCGTCGAAGAAGATCGTCTGATCGCCAATCTGGACATCCATAAATATGAACCGGCTGTTTGTGGAGAGATTTTTTCCTGAGATATACCTCAGTTGTCTCAGATGTTTTATGGCCTGAGTAAACAGGCCTTTACCTGTTCCCCCCTGAGCCAATCCACTACTGCTGTATTCATCAACTAAGACAATCGCTGGGCAGGTTGATTTATTTTTATAGGTATGGATAAGATAGCCAAGCGTTGATCTGAAGGATCTGATGCGATCTTGAGCGCCTCCCGCAATATTCTCAATGAATTTTTCAAATTCACCCTTATTGGAGGGCGCTGAACTATTAAACGAACGCTGTAAGATCTGTGACCTCCATATATTTCCCGGCAGCTGCTCGTATTCTATCATTTTGACATCGTTTTTAGACACCTCTGCCACTCCATTTTTGAAATAGATATAGGCTTTGGTGGCTAAGTCCGTCATTACTTGCGGTACTTCCTTACGAAAGATCGCAGTGATGTTTGAATTGAGCACTGTATCCCGTTTCTTAAAAAACAAGGATCTTAGCTGCATTGATGTGATTTGTTTAAGGCCAGCATCTGTCTGCCAGTAGTCAATGATCGAGCTACAGCGGTCTAGGATATTTTCGACTACATAGTCTGCCATACGGTGCGTGGAGACCGTATCAAGAATATTATTTTTATCCTGGATAAGCGTCGGCTTATCAGCATCACCCATGTAGAACTTTTTGAACCCGTTCCTCTGCATGTCATCGGCAAATTGTACCTCATTAATTTGAAGCTTCCCTTTGTCATCAATTCCCCAGAATCTATTATTCTGAGTGACTGAATTCCAAATATAGTTGGAATAATAGTTCTCCTTGTCACCGAGAAGCTTTTCCAGCCAGGTGGTCCTCTTTGCTTTGATGAGATCCGTCAAATCTTTACAATCGGGCCCACCCAGAGCCTCAATGTTCAGCAGGCGTATCTCACGCTTATAGTTGCCGATAGCATCGCAAACTTGTTGTGCAAAGCCGAAGGCTATTTTTTCTGAAGGATCCGTATCGCGATCAAAGCTGACAAATACTCGCTTATAGTTATGTCTGATAGATTTCAAATAAGCGATTTGTTTTTCGCTGATCTGATCTGTCTCACCAGAGCATATTCCAATCACATCAAATGTGGCTCCCAGCTCCTGATGCAACAGCATCATCTCACGTGGAGATTTTGTAATGAGAAGCTGTTTATTTTGTTGGAGATTAGCCGTTCCCATGAAGCTTTCTTTAGGATCAGATCCTTTCCACATGCGAATTAATTTCCCATTCGGACCTCTTGTATACACTTGAACACCTGTAGGATAGGGAATGACGAGAGCCTCTACTTTCTGGCCATCAATGTAATGATCGATAATTCCACACCCGAATTTTACGAGCGTTTCTTTGCGTAATCTAT
>CAZHUP010000477.1:0-1863 GCA_964535495.1 uncultured Rhodohalobacter sp. | reverse complement strand
GCAGCAAGCTGAGAGCAGCTGTTTGTATGATCCCGGATTCCGGATGCATGAGCTTTTATGCGAACAGTTGGATCACTTATGGGAGAGCTGGGGGCATCATGCCCATCGCAGTGAGATGTTGGGTCGGCAAATGATACACCTTGTCGAAAAGTTGGCCGAAGAGCACCGTATCCCACCTATTATTTCGGGATTTACCGAATTGATGCGAGCGAAAATTCTGGCCGAGATCGGCCCGTTGGAGCGGTTTGTTCATTGGAGGCAACTTCTGGCCTACAGCGGATTGAAAATTCGAATGCGCCAGAGTGGGAAATACCAGGGCAAGGATCGCATTACCAAAAAAGGGCGGGTGTTACTGCGAAAACTGCTTGGACAAGCCGCCTTTTCCCTGACACGCTCCGATCGTATCCTGGGTGAGTATTATTCATAGAAAACGTGCCGAAAATATGCCTGGTCGCAAAGCGAAAGTAGCTTGTATGAGAAAACTTTTGAAACTGCTTTATGGTGCGGCCATGAGTAAACAAGCATTTTCATCCGAGCGCGTATATCGCCCGGCCAGTTAGATTAAACAGCCGGTTGATGATCTACATAAGCGTTATGTCATCCTTTCCCGGAATGATCTGACCTGAATCATTGTCACAACCGGCTGTCTGCTTTTTCAGGTCCATACTGTAAGATTGTGCGGTCACAGGTACCGGAATGTGCATCAGCATCCAGATAGAGTAACATCGCCTGAGAAGCACCCATTTATGATAGAAAAAAACAAGGGAATCACCCTTTAAAAGAGGTGTGCCTGATAATAAGATATTTTATCTGATACTTGATTCTTGGCTAAGAGTAACGCTTGTTATACAGCAACTGTAATTAATATACTTCTCAGATTAGTAGTTGTGAACTTTTTCAAGCAACTCAGGAACCCGCTCTTTAGCAAAATCCCAGAGAACGTCCTGATCCAGGATATCATAGCCATGGGCAATGACATTACGAAAACTGATGATCTTTGAATATTCAGGAATATTGTCGATCAGGTTTTCATGGTCAATTCGGTCCAGCCGGTATAGTGCTTCTCCTATGATTTCAAATTGCCTTTCAAGTGCTAGCTGTAGAATCCGATCCTTTTTGAAAACAGCGATGTTTTTACCTTCAGTGAATTCCATTATCTCTTCACAGGCATTACTGATGTCTAGCAATAATTTCTGTGGATTATGCGGCATAGATCAAGGTTTTTGACGAGTCAATCTCTTCTTGAAAAAGCTGATTCCTGAATTTTTTAATGGTTACCAAATCTACCGGTCTCTGATAAATTGCTTCCAGTCTTTGTTTAAACCCCATGTATTGTTCAAACGCACCCTGATATCCTTGTCGGTCAAACTCAACTAAAAAATCCAGATCACTTTCATTCGATAGACGCCCAGAGGCTACTGATCCAAAAACATATAGCTTCTTGACCTTGAAGTCTTCACAGGCTTGTTCAAGCTTGGCTGTTTTCAGTTGAGTAATGTTCATTGCTTATTGGAGTATGTATACATATAAATCCAACGTAGCTAAAAACGTCAATTTTTCAAAACGGAAGAAGTAGCCTGGTTAAGCGAATACCAGATTTTTGGACATGCTGTATAACGGCTTGGCAAATAAGCGACGCGGCTAATTTCTTGAATGTAAGTCATGAGTGTCCAATTAAAAGTCGAAGAGTCCCAATTGGTTACGATCATGGAGTTCAATCTCCGTGTGTGATTCTTCGGAAAATAGCTGTTTAAGCGTCATACGCTCCAATATCGCAACACTTAAAACTTGCATCATCGTGTGTAAACTAACGTTAAATTGATTGGTTTTATGGGAAATTATCATGATCAAATAGGTACAGAT
>CAZHUP010000476.1:0-1863 GCA_964535495.1 uncultured Rhodohalobacter sp. | reverse complement strand
AGGTTGAAAATAATCCGCTCTCAAATTCAATGTATTTTGATATTCCTGCCAATTCATATGCGGTATATGTACAAAGTGATGCAGTAAAACTGACAGGCGAGGAGGGCTTCCGAATGCTGTCTGTGCCTACTGAAACAACCTTTTCTTCGTTTCTTGATCCCATCTGGACACAGGGAGCTGATGAAGGTGCCAACGTATCCGGCGGAGATCCAAATGTATTTACCTGGGATCATACATCAGAGAACGGCAGTTCCGAAAACTGGAGCGGACTCACCGATTTGACGAATAAAATAGAAGCCGGCACCGGGTTCCTGGTGTACGTATATGAGGATGATCTGTTTGGTGTGGAAGGTTCTTTTCCGAAAACCCTGAGAGTAAGCGGTCCCGCACATGGCGATACATCTCCAGAGGTGAATCAGAATGAGGGTGGTTTCACTTTGTTGGGCAATCCGTTTGCTGCCACGATCAATTTTAACGATCTGGTGAAATCCGATCTGACCGATGTGGCTTATGTTTGGGATCCAAATGCGGGTTTCTGGAGATCATGGGATGCAGATGGAAATACCGGGGATCTGACCAACGGATTGATAGCTCCTTTCCAGGGCTTTTTTGTACAGTCTGGTTCAGGAAATCCATCCGTTACATTTAACGATCAAACCAAAAGCTCAGGTGGAGAATTCTACGGAAAAGAACATGATGAACAGCGCAGCATCGTCCGCCTTGAGCTGAACGGTGAAGAGCTTCAAAACTCTGCCTGGCTGCGCTTTAGTGAATCCGGTTCATATGATTCAATGGTTCGCGGCGATGCACTGCAACTGGAGCCGCTGAGTCATACTTTTGCGAAGCTCGCCATCGAAAAGGGCGGCACACTGTTTGATATCAGCCACCTTCCGGTAATGGATGAAGAGTACAGTGTTCCGGTGCACATCAGCGCCACAATGAGCGGAAGCTACACACTGACCGCCACAGATTTTGAATTACCTGATAACCTTGAACTGACTTTCCACGATCACACAGCCGGAACATCTGTACCGCTGAATGCAGATTTCAGTTATACCATCGAGGTGGCACAGGCAGCCAAAGCTGCTGAGCTGAGCGCTCTTGAGCGTATGAAGCAGGGGCCTGTTGTTGCGAAGACAAGTGCGGATTCGCCGAAGTACAGTATTATGGTCAAAAGCTCGGCAGATATCGGTGAGCCGAATGAACTGCCGGAACGCGTAGCACTTCATCAAAACTATCCAAATCCATTTAATCCTGTTACCGTAATTACATACGATCTGCCTGAAAACAGCAATGTAAACCTGGAAGTTTTCGACATAACCGGGCGGAAAGTAGCTACACTGGTAAACGAAAAGGTAAGCGCAGGATCACATGATATTGCGTTCGATGCCTCTCACCTTTCAAGCGGTGTATACATTTACCGGCTGCAAGCCGGTGAGCATATGCTGACGAGGAAACTGACATTAATAAAGTAGTGAGTATCGGGTATCAGGTATCGAGGCGACTTCGTTTCGATACCTGAGGGTGGTTGTGCTCATACTGCTGCTTTGGATCCTTTCAGCCGGCAGGCGGACACCCATGGGGCACTCCATCCCTGCCGGGATTCCGTTCAGGATGACGATGGCGCATTGGGAGTGGGGGCAAGGCACAACGGCACGCCGTTGTGCCTTGCTCTTTTTTATAAAGCCGCAGATCGTCATCCTGCCTACCGAATCCCAACCTGCAACGCTGACAGATCTTTCAGATGCTGTCAGGTTGCATATTGCCAAGCCCCCTCCCTAATCACCAAATTTCCTAATCCACTAATAAACTATTCCCATACATTATTCTCGCGGTTAATATCAGCCATTCGCCGGGTTGGGT
>CAZHUP010000475.1:0-1867 GCA_964535495.1 uncultured Rhodohalobacter sp. | reverse complement strand
TTGCGACTTGATACTAATTATTTTTGATTTTTTTGAGCTCTTCGATGAATGGAGGCAGTATTTTATAAAGGTCTCCAACCAATCCATAGTCTGCAATATCGAAGATAGGGGCGTCAGGATCTTTGTTGATAGCCACAATTACCTTACTGTTTGCCATACCGGCCACGTGCTGAATCGCACCGGAGATCGCTACACCAATATAGAGCTGCGGGGAAACCACTTTACCGGTCTGACCAATTTGAAGGCTGGGATCGTAGTCACCGGACTCTGTAAGTGCCCGGGAGGCACCAACACCTGCATTCAGCAATGAAGCGAGTTCAGAGATCAGATTTCGTCCCTCTTCATCTTTCACTCCTCGACCTGCGGCAATAACTACTTCCGCTTCGGAGAGATCAACACGGTCTGATGAAGAGCTGATGATCTCTTTCAGTGTAATACGGAGTTCTTCATCGCTGAAACTAAAGTCAATCGCTTCAACGGAAGCATCGCTTGATTTTTCAACAACATCATATGAACCGGAACGAACGGAAATGATTACCGGTGTTCCTGTTGCCTCTACAGCTGAGATGATTTTCGAAGCCATAACCGGGCGTTTTCCTTTTACACCGTTATCGGTCAGCTCAAACTCAGACATATCGCTCAGAGCGGCTGCCTCTTTATTTGCAGCAAGGGCACCAAGCACGTCTTTTGAGCTTTCGGTTGATGGAAATGCAACCAGCTGAGGCTTAATGTGATCTACTGCGGAAGAGAGTGCCTTAAGAACCGGCGTATTCAGATGATTTTTAAAAATCGGATTTTCAATCGTATAAATTGTATCCGGCCCATAAGCCTTAAGTTGTTCGGCAATGTCGGATGCATTTGCATCGATGACAAGTGCAGCAGATTTTAATCCGTTAGCAGATGCCAACTCATTACATCTTGATAGAACCTCAAGTGAGGAACGTTTGATTTTACCGTCGTTTACAGAGATGACTGTTAATAGAGTACTCATGAATCAATTTCTTTTTGGTTTAAATGACATTTTCTTCAGAATCGAGCAGTTGGGCAACCTCACGAGCAATTTCGTCAGGTTCTCCTTCATACTTCTTGCCGGGTTCTCTTTCCGGTTTTTCTTCAAAGCCCAACACTTTGGTTTTTACTTCACCCGATGTAACCCCGGCACCAAGATCGTCCAGTGAAATGGTATCTACCGGCTTTCTTTTAGACTGCATAATTCCTTTTAAACTTGGGATACGCGGGTCGTTCATGTCATTAGAACAGGTGACCAATCCGGGAGAAGGAATCTCGATTATTTCCTGTCCGGCGTCTCCCTGACGTTTCACGGTCAGTGTGCCGTCACTAAATTCCAAACCAACGGCATTTGTAGCATAAGGTAAATCCAGCATTTCAGCCATCATAGAACCGGCTAGTCCGGCATCTGTGTCCTGACTTTGCTTACCGCAGGATATAAAATCGTATTCCTTATCAGAGAAAAACTTGGCTAAAATCTTGGAATATGCAGAAGAATCAAACTCCTCGTCGCCATTCGTGACGATATGAGTTCCTTTGTGCGCACCCATCGCCAATGCTTTCCGAAGGGTTTCTTTCGCTTTTTCCGGGCCGGCAAGAACTACTTCCACTTCGCCGCCGTGTTGTTCAGTTAGTACAAGCGCCTCTTCTACCGCTGAGGCATCGTATGCGTTTAAGATATTGCGATCTGCGTCTTGAATAAGTTGTCCGTCTTTTATTTGCAAGGGAGCGTTTACATCGGGAACTTGCTTAATACAAACGTAAAATTTCATGCTTGATGATTTATTTTTCGGTTAGCTTATGAAACCGCTTTTTTAGCGTTTTTTAAATATACAAAACGTGAATAAAAAAACTGCAT
>CAZHUP010000474.1:0-1873 GCA_964535495.1 uncultured Rhodohalobacter sp. | reverse complement strand
AATGATTTGTGGAAGCCTTAATAATTAAAATTCACTTCGTGAACCTTAGAGTCTTCTATAAAAAAGAAAGTCAAGGATATACTTCTTCCATGACGAATATAACTCATTTTTGAGTTTTACTTCGCCCTGATCTATGGCAAATTCGTGGTTCCCGTATTGTTTTTGATGGTACATGTATGCTGTGGTTGACCAGCTCGGTGAAGATCCTTGCGACCTGTCGCTGTGTTCGGTTTTTCTGTAACCAGACTTATATCTTCTATAAAAAAGAAAGTCAAGGATATACTTCTTCCATGACGAATATAACTCATTTTTGAGTTTTACTTCGCCCTGATCTATGGCAAATTCGTGGTTCCCGTATTGTTTTTGATGGTACATGTATGCTGTGGTTGACCAGCTCGGTGAAGATCCTTGCGACCTGTCGCTGTGTTCGGTTTTTCTGTAACCAGACTTATATCTGAACCTCAAAAGCTTTTAGCTCTCGGGTTAAGGTCGTATGGGGTTTCCAGGCCGGGGAACTAAGCTTAGTGTTGAACATCTCAGGGAAATCCCAAGTGTTAGACATGGAAAGTGGAGTTTATCCCGGCAGCCCGATTCTTACCAGCTCGGTCAGCATATCATGCAGCCAATCCGAAGCCTATCGGGTGGAATCCCCACAGGGTATATATGTGAATTTAGTTGGATCATAGGGCTGCTTGTTCTTCCAAAGAGCCCACATCGTAATCAATATCTTTCGTTGTGTGGTTAACCGGGCATGGACTTCGTTTCCCGAGGATTCTAATACATCAGAGTAGTACCGGCTTACTTCATTGTCAGAGGACCTTGAGGATTTCCAGGCAATATGGGATAGATTTTTTAAGGGCCCATGGCCCGCCTTGCTGAGGCGTTCACTGCGAACGGGTTTGCCGTCACTGGTAAATTTGCGCACGGCCAGCCTGCAAAACTTGATGAGTTGGGAGGCTCGGCGAAACCGGTGCGGAGTCTGAATGTAGCCGGAGAAGGTATGAGCGCCTACCGGGCCAATACCGGGTATTTCCTGGAACTCTTTGATTTCCCAAAACTTCTTGCCGGTATCGATAAGCCGGCATAGCTGGCGTTCTTTGCGTTGATTCAAATACCCAATAACCTCTATTTTTTCGGCAAATTCTTCACGCAAACCCTTAATATCAATACTGGACAGTAAATTATCCGGGTTCTTATAATCCCCATAGGTTGCCTTATCGCGAATACCCCAGTTGCTGAGCCCGCTTTGGAGCTGACGCTTGTGAATCGACATCGATTTTACCAGACGATGGTACTCTTTGACCTGGTGGAAAAAGAGTCGTCGACCCCCTAACTGCTTTGGTCTCCATACCTCGGCAAGCTTGTTCAGCCGAAGCAAGGTGCACAGAGCCAACGTATCGGATTTGTCATTTTTATTCTCCCCGCGGGAAATTAATGCATTCTTACGCGGATCGCACACAATGAGCTCGTCCACATGGTGCTGGAGGTGATCGGCTGCCCAAAACGCCATGTTACTTTGCTCAAGCGTCAGCTTCTTTACGTGTCCCGGAATGGCAACCACCTGATTGATCAGATTCGTTGCCGTGGTTTGTACACGTCGTTGTCCAAGATATTCTCCCTGGTGGTTCATGTATCCAATGGTACTGGTGTTGCTATGTAGGTCAATCCCTATGTATACTATTTGTGTATCTTTCATAAGAGGTCTCCTTAGGATTTGGTTTAAGTGTGAAGAACTTAAATGTACCAAATCAAGGGCGACCTCTTTTTTATAATACCTTTGTGGTAAAATTTAATGGTAATTATCATTGATTAAGTATTTTTTCAAAGCCTCTCGATGGGAGTAAGGTCCTGAGGCTTCGGGAGGAGGGGTGTC
>CAZHUP010000473.1:0-1885 GCA_964535495.1 uncultured Rhodohalobacter sp. | reverse complement strand
ACAGTTTGGCATTGCCGGGGTGACACTCCTCTGCCTTTTAAATGAGAATAAAACAGGAAACAAATCATGGCATATCGATGGGTTTATGCGCAACCCGAAAGGGAGGAGTCCGTCCAAAATCTGCAGCAAGAACTTAATGTGCCCGAAGAGATCGCCCATTTACTGGCGATACGCGGCATAGAGAGTTTTGATAGAGCAAAGTCGTTTTTCAGGCCTGAAAATCAGAAGCTGCACGATCCATTTTTGATGAAAGACATGGATGCTGGTGCTTCCCGATTGGCTGAAGCAATCTGCAACCATCAGAAAGTACTGATTTATGGGGATTACGACGTTGACGGGACAACGGCTGTAAGTATTCTTTATACCTTTCTAAAGAGCTTTGGAATTGACGTGAGCTACTATATTCCTCACCGTTTTAAGGAGGGATACGGCATCAATCCGGATGGAATCCGGCACGCTATAGAAATTGAGGCAGATCTCATCGTATCCGTTGATTGCGGAATAACTGCATTTGAAGAGGCAAAGGTTGCCAAAGAGCACGGGATCGATCTGATTATTTGTGATCACCATACCGTAGGTGATGGAATTCCGGACGCGGTTGCTGTTTTGGACCCAAAGCGTCCCGATTGCAACTACCCTTTCGACGGTCTATCTGGCGCAGGTGTTGGATTCAAGCTGGTTCAGGGTACGGTAGAAAAGCTCGGATTGCCTAAAACACTGCCCAATCAATATTTAGATTTGGTGGCCATTTCAATTGCATCAGATATTGTGCCGATTGTGGATGAAAACCGATTCTTGATGCGGAGAGGCCTGGGGTTAATCAACTCTGAGCCACGGGTGGGAATAAAGGCGTTACTAAACAGAATTAACATTACACCGGGAACGGTTACCACTTCTACCATTGTATTTTCAATTGGTCCGAGAATAAATGCCGCAGGAAGAATGGGGGATGCAACGGCAGCTGTTGAGCTGATGATTTCAGAAGATGCTACCCGCGCATCTAAATATGCTAAAGAACTGGAGTCGATCAATATCCGGCGCCGTTCTACGGACAGTGAAACGATGGAGCAAGCCGTGGATATGCTGGAGAATAACTATAATATTGAAAATCTATCCACCATGGTTCTGCATCATCCGGAGTGGCATCTGGGTGTGATAGGAATTGTAGCTTCCCGCCTGGTTGACGCCTACTACCGGCCTACCATTATGCTCAGTACTGTGGAGGGAAAAATCAAAGGTTCGGCCCGATCTATTAAGGGGTTTAATATTTACAATGCCCTGAAGAAATGTGAGGATCTTTTGGAGCAGTTCGGTGGGCATGAGTTTGCTGCCGGCCTGACTATGGACGCCAAAAACTTGGATGAATTTCGGAAACGAATAAACTCAATCGGATTTCAGATACTCTCAGATAACGATTTTCTGCCCGAGTTAGAGATCGATTCAGATCTGAATCTGGAGCAAGTCAGTCCAAAGTTTTGGAAGCTTTTGACTCAGTTTGAACCGTTTGGCCCTGGAAATATGCGTCCTGTTTTTGTTTCGAAAGATGTATGTATTGAAGGGGTGCCAAGTATTGTTGGGAATGGCCACCTTAAATTCAAAGTTAAGCAAAACGGCTCGGCAGTGATCGATGCGATCGGTTTTAACATGCACGAATATCTGCCTATGCTTCGAAAATGCGATGCCGGCCGAATGGATGTGGCCTATGTTCTGGAGGAGAATCACTGGAATGGAAAGCGAACCATTCAGATGCGGCTGAAGGATATCAAAGTTCGCAATTGAGGCGGATAAAAATATTTCCGGAAAATGCGCAATCGGTTTTGAGTAAAGGTTTAAAAGCCCTTATATTTGGAGTCTTCCGAGAGGGACTGTAGCTCAGTCGGTAGAG
>CAZHUP010000472.1:0-1892 GCA_964535495.1 uncultured Rhodohalobacter sp. | reverse complement strand
CTTATCTGTCTGGCCTGCCCGAAGATTTGTAACGCTGATATTTTCAGCACCATACCGGGAAAAGAAATCTCCAAGAAATCCAAACTCACCGTTACTGTCAAAAATTTTATTATCTGATACTTCTATATTTGATGATTCGAGGATAAGTGAAAAAACATTCGATTGAAACGAACTACCTGATATGCTGCTATTGTGGCTATTATCTCTCAGCCAAAACGCTTGGTATAGATCATTAAATTCAAGGTTTTCATAGGTTCCTCCGGGTGATTCTTCCGCATAAATACCATAACAACATCCATGATCCTCAAAAACACTGTTTTCAACGAGCATATTTTCTGCCCGCTCTGCCCATATCCCCCAATAATTCCTGCGGGTTTCAATATTAGAAAATGTACTGTTATTCACGTCGAAGATGTCGATTGCACCACTATTAACGGCACTGTTCCCGTAATCTTCAATTGTGATATTCTTTACAGTTACATTTTGGATCCCAGCCTCACCGCCTTCAATTACAATAGCACTTTCATTAAGGGAACCAACTCCTGATATTGTATTCATCCCGCCATCTAATTCAACATAGCTGCTCGTAATATGAATACAGGTTTCATTAATTCCGACCGATCCGCTCAGGGTATAATAACCGGGAGTGGATATATCTTCACAGCCAATGTTTTTCTCCTTCATGATGACCACAAATTCAGTCACAGTCTTATCTTCACTCCGTACGATTATATCATCATAAGCAGCAATCCCTTCTGTCGTTTCCCAAACCAGTGTAATCAATTCAGACTCACTTCTTTCAAGTGTTACCTCTTGCTGATCTACAAGTTCACCACTAAAATTTTCAAGATGAATGGTTTGGGTATCTGTGAGGCCAAAGTTGCGGACATCTATATCTACTTCCAGATTTTCGCCTTCTCTTACAGGAGAGTTTGTTGAGATGATGGCAACATCAAAAAATGGATTTAATCCAAAGTGGTGGTTAAGGGTCCCAAGCTGAATTCTTGAATCCTGGCTGGATCCATTTACCCCGGACTCAATGGCATACAGATAACCATTTCTTTCACCTGAATCGATCACATCGGGATCTCCCGGATCTAACAAATCAGCACCTATATATAAAACTCCATCAACTACTATTGGCGATGATCGTACCTGGTAAGGGGTTTCTACCGACCAGTTTTCAGTACCGGTTTCGACATCTACAGCATAAATTGAATAGTCTGTGCTGCCCACGAATACAACACCATCCGCTACAGTTGGTGAGCTCGAAATGTAGAAATCGGTTTCAAACTCCCATTCAATTTCGGCGGTTGCAATGTTTACTGAAAACAGGCTATAATAGATTCCAACATATAACCGGCCATTATATACAGTGGGAGATGCCCCGAATGAGGCTCCTTGATGTGCCCCGTACTCGACAATTGGTTCATCCCAAACTTCATTACCTGTAATTGCATCCAGTGCGAAGATATATGCATCATACAGCGGTACATCATATGAGTCATCTGGTAATACCCTATTGAAAACGGCATACACAACTCCATCATGAACTGTAGCAGAGGCATCAATTGAACTCTGCCCGCTATTGAAAACCCAGAGTTCATCACCAGTAATGGCATCTATAGCATATAATCTTCCAGATGAATCTCCGATATACACAATACCATCGGCAACGGTTGGGCTGTTTTGCAGTGTTGAATTAACCGTTTCATATTCCCAGATCATCTCTCCTGTGGCGGCATCCAGTGCACGCAGCCAGCCATTATTCAGGTTGAAATCGGAGCCGGTACTCATATAAACCACATCTCCGAAAACTGTGCTTGATGTTCCAGGTAAATCCTGAGTCCAGATGATAGAACCATCTGTAATATCTAAAGCATAAACCGCCT
>CAZHUP010000471.1:0-1893 GCA_964535495.1 uncultured Rhodohalobacter sp. | reverse complement strand
GTACCTGAATAGATCGATAAGTTGTAGAAAAGTTATTTGATGGTGTGTTAATGCGGACTCTATATCTTTCAATTCTATTTTTAGTGGTTGGCTCTGCGCCAATTATTGCTCAGGATGTCGATTTTCAATCAGGAGTCGATCACTTTCAAAACCAAAACTACGATCGTGCTATAACACATCTGGAAAGAGCTATCAACAGAAATCCTGATCGTAAAGACACCTATCTGCTATTGGCAATCTCTTATTTGGAAGAAGACTTTCCCATCTTAGCTGAAGAGACTGCCAATATTGGTGAGGAGCGTTTTAATAATGAAGGGGGGTTTTTATGGCTAAAAGGAGAAGCTCTTCTAATGATGCATCAACCGGCTCGGGCGGCTGATCATTTTAAAAATCTGTACAGATACTACGAGGATTATCAGTTTTCAAGTCTGTTAAATATTAACGTAGAGAGAATCAGAAGCAGATGGATCGACGCTGAGTACTATAAAAGTTCGATTGAGTTTCAGTCGGGTAACATAGATGAAGCGTTGAATGCTTTGGATACGGTTATTCGCCTGAATTCTGAACATGAAGAGGCGATTAAAAACCGGATATATATTCTTATACAACAAGAAAACTTCGATGAGGCATTAACGTATATAGATTCCGCCATGGAGAAGTTTCCGGGCGATCAAGACCTGATACGAATGAAAGCTAATATTTTTTATAATCAGGAGGACCTTTCGGGGCTCCAGGAAGAGTATCGACAGCTCTATCAAAATGACCCGACCGATATTGAGACCGCAGTTACTTATGCTGAGATACTTGTAGCAAACCAGAGAGGAGGTGAGGCAGAAATTGTAATTGTAGAGTTAATTGATGCTCATCCGGACAACAGGGACGTTTATTGGGAGCTAGTAAAACTACAGGAAAGACGGTTCTACATTCTTGAAAAAGCCGCCGCACTGGAATGGCTCCTTGATGAATTTCCTGGTGATAAAGAAGCGCTGGAAGAGTTGGCAATAACACGCGAAATGAATAACAATTACCAGAAGGCTCGTGAAGCGTGGAGGGAACTGATCAGTGAAGGCGGTAATAAAAGAGACTTTACAGTTAATATTGCTAAAACATATCTCGAGGAAGATGACTTTGAATCGGCTAGGTCTGAACTATCACCTCTTTTAGCAAATTATCCCGAGGACGAAGAAATCAGATTATTATTGGGTGAAGTTTTACAAGAGCTTAAGCTATGGGAGGAGAGTCTTAATGTGTTAACTGATTTCAGAGGTGAACAAAAAGTTCGAAAAGTCGGGGCAGAAATCGGGTATGCACTCTACCAGCTGCAGAAATATGATGAGGCAAAAGCTATACTGCAAGATGTTATAGATAGCAGAGTACAAAATAGTTTAGCTTATTTAACGATGGCTCAGATTAAGATTTCAACAAATTCTGAAATAGCTTTGACGTACGGAATCCGCTCTGTTGAAAGAGCCCTGATTATGATGCAGCGTTCACGAGAAGTTCTACAGGAAAAAATGGATGAAGATGGTTTATTTGCAGACTTAAGCCGGCAGGATAAAGATTTTAATTACTACAACGAATTAGCTGAACGGGGGTTTAATTTTCTGCTTTCGAAATTTGAAGAGTCTAAGATTGAGCCGGAATTATTGAAACTGGCTGATTTCAATGACAGATCTCCGTTTGTGTACCTGAATGTTGCCAAATTTTATGATAAGATATCAAAGACAGAAGAAGCTTTGAACTATGTGAATAGGTCACTCGAGCTGGACTCTGATTTGTATGAAGGGCATATGCTGATGGGGGAGCTATTTTTGAAACTTGAAGAGTTTGATCGTGCAGGCAGAGCCTTCGACAGAGCTCTGAGTATAGAGCCGGAATCTGAAGAGGCTTACC
>CAZHUP010000470.1:0-1898 GCA_964535495.1 uncultured Rhodohalobacter sp. | reverse complement strand
CAGAGTGATAATTTGCATAAAATCACTCTCTACATCACTCTCTACATCACTCTCTACATCACTCTCTGAAGAGGTATCTAAAACATTATCGGTATTAATAAAATGTTTTATCTCGAGTAGTTTTTTCGGGATCTGTTCCGGTGGAAGAACGAAATCAACAACCCCAGCATTAATTGCGCTGCCTGGCATTCCATTGTATTCTGCCGACTCTACATCCTGGGCAAAGGTAATACCTCCGGCATCTCTTATAGCTTTTAAACCATTAGTACCATCCGATGCCGTACCCGACAGCACTACCCCAATGGCATGTGATTCATAAACTTCAGCAATCGCTGAAAACAGCAGGTCGATGGGAAGAACGCGTTCAGATTTTTTCTTTTCAGGCCGATCAGTGAGCTGTAATTTACCATCTGATGCCGTCATCAATTTATCACTGGCCATCACATAGACGTGGTTGGGCTCAATCTCGCACTCATCCGACATCTCTACTACCGACATTTTTGTCTCTTTTTGCAGTATTTCGGGCAGCAGGCTTTCGTGGTCGGGGTCTAAATGCTGAACGAATATAAAAGCCATTCCGGACTCTTCCTGAATGGCCTTGAGTATTTTTTTAAAAGGAGTTAACCCCCCGGCTGATGCGCCAATAGCAACAACAGGAAATGAATTTTCAGATTTTTTTCTTTTTTTCTTGTCTGTTGCCTTTTTATCTGACTTTTCGGCCATTTTTTCAATCTGTAGTTAGCATAAAGCTTTCTTTTCCGGGAAGATCCATATCCTCATCTGCAATTAATTTAAGTGATTTGTATATCAGTTTTTTAAGTTCCCAAAAATTAGCGGGTTTGCGGAGGTAATAGTGCGCCGCATCTTTAAAAACCTGTTTTATCATTTCATTATTAGTTGCAGTGGAGAAAATAATTACGGGCAAATCCTGCAGTTTAGCGTCTCTCTTTATCTCACCTAAGGCTGCAAATCCATTTTTTCGAGGCATATTCAGATCAAGAAAAAGAGCGTCAGGCAGCTTGTTTCTATCATCGGTGAGCCATTCCATAAGTTCATCACCGTTATTAAAAGTGTTGAGTTTAACGGATACCGGCAATTCGTCTATGACTTCTTCAAACAAGAGCCGATCGTCATAATCATCTTCAGCCAGGATTATGTTTAATTTAGGGCGAATTGGCTCATAATCATTTGCATTTTCCATAATTTAACGTACTTAAAATTGCGAGTGTTTTCAATCTAATTATTTCTCAAAGCGTAGCTTAAACGGCTACTATTCTGATGGCGATCAAATGACTATCTGACTGATCATTAATACTCATGAGAAATAAGATACTTTACTAAAGTACTGTCTTCACTCAATGGAATCCTCCATTTTCGTATTACACGAGCAAATAACAGTTTACTCTAAAAACAAAATTCTGAGTTTTTAGAGTAAAGTCTCACATAGTAAAATGCAGATATCGTGTCTTTATGTGGTTACAAATTCCCATTTAAGAGTTGTATTAATTACTGATAGGAGCGGAATGACCCTTAATTTGAAGTTGAAAGAAAGATTACCGGCAGATTTACAAATTCAATTGGGTAGGGTTTTATCATTTTCAAAGTATGGTAGCAGATCAAATTTCTATATTAAGAAGAGACATATTGAAGACCTGAAACAAAAATCTGCTGTAACATAGCTGTAATACAGGTGGAGTTGGCGCTTTCTGATGGGCGAAACAAAAAAGCCTTGCAACATCATATTTCTATGCGTTGCAAGGCTTTACTTGAGAGTGGGACCGGGCGGAATCGAACCGCCGACACACGGATTTTCAGTCCGTTGCTCTACCGACTGAGCTACAGTCCCTCTCGGAAGACTCCAAATATAAGGGCTTTTACACCTTTACTCAAAACCGATT
>CAZHUP010000469.1:0-1901 GCA_964535495.1 uncultured Rhodohalobacter sp. | reverse complement strand
TGGACAAATCCAGTGGGTATACCGATCGAAACGAATTCTCAGGAGACCGGTCAACCCTGGCAGATAAAATATGTACCGGTGGCGGAACTGGATTAGCCTTTACATTCGCCGGATCAAGAGTGGCAATACCGTGTCCGGTAGCAAACCATAAGGTGCCGTCCGACGCTTTCCAGCCGGTAGGCTGAATGGAAGCACTGACGATTTCATTTTTCATGCCATCGGCTTTTCCGAATTCATCAAATAAAAGTCCGGTACTTTTTTTGTCCAGAAAAGCATTCAACATTGATTTCCTGATCCTGTAAATTCCCCTCGTAGTTCCCATCCATAAGTAACCAAGTTCATCCTCAAGTATAGTACTGATCTGATCTACTGGAAGTCCATCTCCCTGCGTTATAGCAGATGCACGCCCATTTCTCAGCCGGTGTAATCCTCCGTATGTACCGGCCCATACATCACCGTCAGCGTCAGCGTAAAGAGAAATCACCAATAAATCTGAAAACCCCTCTTCATTGCCGTAAGATGTGAAATCACCTTCAGAGTATGCGTTTAATCCAAAAGAAGTGCCGATCCAGACGGTTCCCTCTTGATCCTGGTTAATGGACCTGACGTCATTATTTGTAAGTTCGCCGTCCTCTGTGGTGAATCTATTGAATTCGCCATCTTTAAAGCGAAATGCCCCACGGTTTGAGCCCGTCCATATGGCCCCATCTTCAGTAGAGCTCACAACGTAAATTACCATACCGTCAAAATCAGGATGGGGAATCTCACTTATTTGTTCATTTATGATCCGGTATAATTTCCCATTTCTAGAGGAGGCCCAAACGGTTTCGTTTCTGTCCATATGGACACTAAGTATGAAGCGGCCTTCTGGTGTTGAGCCCGGCAAAAAGGTTGTGAAGGTTTTATTCGCAAATCTTGCGATACCCTGCGTAGTGCCGACCCAAATATCTCCTTTTTTGCCTTCCGTAACTGATAATACAAGGTCATCCGGCAAACCATCCTTTTCCGTGTATGTGGTGATGATCTCATCACGTAACCTTACAATTCCCAAACCAGCAGTTCCAAGCCAAATGTTATCTTCCCGGTCAATAAACACTTTGTTCACGTTTGTCCCTCTTGCTTCATCAGCATGTAGATAGTTCATGGAAACACCATCAGAAATCTTGTAAGCTCCATTCCCAACTGAGGAGATCCAAATGGAACCTTTTTCGTCTTCTACAACGGAACTTGCATATATCGACTGATCAAGTTCGTCAAAAAGTTCCACTGAATCCTCTTTAATGCGACCTATTCCGGTGGGAGTTCCGGCCAGCAGTCCTTCTTCCGTAATATGCAATGATAATATGCTGGGAGAAGGCATTTGCTGTTCAGCTTCAAATGCCGAAAAACTACCATTCCGGCGAACAAATAATCCTGTTCTCCCGCCTATCCAGAGAGTATTATTTTGATCGACAGCCAGTGAATAGATGTGCCGATCAAGGCCTTCATTTACAGAATATTTTAAAACGGTATCGGGTAATACTTTTCCAAGACCTTCTCCATCGGTTCCAACCCAGATGGTTCCGGTTGAATCTTCTGCCAGGGATAACACATAGTCAGAGGGAAGGCCCTGTTTATCTGTAATCCTAATCAGGGAATCCGGGGTGACCGTATATAACCCTCCCCCATGAGTGCCAAACCAAATATTACCGTTGCGATCTTCAAGCAGAGAATTTACACTATTTGAAAGTAAGACAGGGTGTGAACTGCGGGTAATATTCGTAAAGGAATTGCCGTCAAACCGGCTCAGTCCTGCATCCGTACCGATCCATAGAAAACCATCTTCCGATTGAATGATATCATAGACGTAGTTATTGGCAAGTCCATCATCAAAGCTCCACTCCATAATGCTGTACTGATGT
>CAZHUP010000468.1:0-1910 GCA_964535495.1 uncultured Rhodohalobacter sp. | reverse complement strand
CTGTTCCGAAGGTTTGATGATGTTCTCACTTACAGCAAGCCGGATTTTAAGCAGGCAAAAAAACTCATTCAGCAAAGACTTTTCAATTTTGATAGCGATTTTGATCTGACAAATCTAAAAGAAGATCTACAAGGGTTGAGCCATGCAGATATTGCAAAGGCTTGTGATAACGCCGTGAAGCAGTGCATTCTTGAAGGGGTACAAACGATATCATCTGAACATCTCAAATCAGCGATAGAGGAACGGCGGCAGATGTACCAAAACTAATTCATCATGCCAAGAACCAATTTACCGCACATTGTAGTTTCTAACAGGAAAGATACGAAACCGTACCAATCTGTTGGCCAGGGTGGAAGGCAGAATCGGCCAACTATAAATAATAAATCTACGCATGTACATAGACTGATTCGTAGATTTGATCGTGCATGCCGTGCTGCTCAGCGAGAAAGAGACGAACGATTGGCGGAATCTCTTCCCGCAAGAGACGGTATCTACCTTCGTATTCGTTCTTTTGCCGGTCACAGGCTGAGCTATTCAAAAATGGAATTGAAAAGGGCCAACATACGGGTACTGCATTTTATTGAATCCGGAGAAGGTGAAGAAAAAACAGAGGAAGCCATTCTCTTTATACCGTTTGGGAGTGTGCAGCTGTTTCTTTCTCGCCTGGAGGATTATCGAAGAGATGTTGAACAAGGTAAGATAGATAATGCTTCTCAGAAGGATTTAGTCGAATACATAGCATCCATTGAAGGGGCTGTATTCGATCAGTTCTGGCAGGACCCGGATGATAAAAAGCCGGCTGAGGGTGCTGTATGGGCAGAAGTATGGATCTGGACGGATGATTTGACTACGGATGAGGGAAGAAGAGATCGACTGAATGGTGTAAGGGATGTATGCAGAAGGTTGCAGATGGAAGTAAAGGAGGAGGCACTGCATTTTACTGAACGTTCTGTGATGATGGTTTACGCCAATGAGGAAGCATTGACAGAACTACTTAAATCATCGGATTACATTTCCGAGTTTCGTCTGGCCAAATCTGCGGTTCAATTTTTTGCAGACCTTGAACCGATGGATCAGCAAGAGGCGTGTCAAAACTTGCTTGACCGGGTTCAAATTGATGAAAATGCAGATGAAATATCAGTAACCATTTTTGATCATGGAGTGAACCGGGAACACCCTTTGATTAATCCGTTATTGCACACTAATGACAGGCATACAATCAATCTTGAGTGGGGAAAAGGAGATGATACCGGTCATGGTACCGAAATGGCAGGCCTTGCAATTTTTGGTAATCTTGGTACTGCACTTGAAAGTACGGAACCGGTTTACATCGGGCACATACTAGAGTCATCAAAATTTCTGCCTCTAAGAGGCAATAATCCAAAAGAGCTCTACGGCGATTACACAAATCAAGCGATTAGTTTGCCAATTATTCAATCACGCGATCGAAAGCGAATCGTCAACATGGCCGTGACCGCTGATGACGATATTGACCGGGGCAGACCATCTTCTTGGTCGGCTGCTGTGGATGAGATTTGCCATAATGAAGATTTGATATTTATGGTTTCTGCCGGTAATAATGATGTCCCAGATTTGTGGAAATTGTATCCACAGGGAAATTTACTTGTCCCGGTAAAAGATCCCGGTCAGGCATGGAATGCCATTACAGTAGGGGCATATACTCAATTAAGCCAGTTAACCGACACGGACCTTCAAAACCATGAAGTTGTTGCAGAAAATGGACAGCTATCTCCATACTCGACAACCGGAAATGATTTTGAATCCCAGTGGCCGGTAAAACCGGAGGTGGTTTTTGAGGGTGGTAATCTGCACAGAGCTCCGGACAATGAAGTATACGCTGGCGCAGATGACCTGTCTCTGTTAACAACATCCCATGAAATTAGACAAAG
>CAZHUP010000467.1:0-1913 GCA_964535495.1 uncultured Rhodohalobacter sp. | reverse complement strand
GGTTATAGTACGAATAAGAACCGGCTTCAGTAGTTGCGGTAAGGGCGTTACCCATCGAAATTCCGCGCGGACCAAAACCCATTCGGCTGAACGCTCCGGTAAGTCCGCCGCTTTGTGCAAATAAATCTGCAGCGGGCAGAAATATCCAGCTAAATAAAATCAGGAGTGGTGCTATTTTTCGTAAACTAAGACTCATCTAAGCAATAATATTTTTCCGTCCACAGTTCTGCCGCCTGCTTCAATTGTGTAGATGTAAGTACCGTTCGCCACAGTTCTGCCTGAGCTGTCTGTTCCATCCCATGAAAATTCATAAGCTCCGGATTGACTCAGGCCGGTTTTACGGTCTTCATGAACTCTGTTCATCGCAAAATCAAAAATTCGGAGAGTGGCGTTTCCGGTATTACTCATTTCAAACTTTACTCTCACAATATCATGAACAGTAGGCGAAAAAGGATTTGGATAGGCATAGGTATCTGTATCAGGTGCATCGGGTTGGTACACATTACCTCCGCTCAGCGGAACATCAACCCGGATGATTCTCCAGGTATTTCCGCCATTACTGCTTGCGGCAATACCATCAGAAGTTCCAACCCAAATATTCTGGCTGGTGGCTGCCAGCGAGTAGTAATTGGCTCCCTGTTTGATAAAAGAATTTGGACTTTTTATTTGGCTGATTTTTCTCCAGCTATCGCCGTTATTGTCAGAAATGAAAAGGCCTCTGTCCGTAGCAGCAAATACGGAGCCTTCAAAAAATCCAATATCATTTACACGTTCTCCAACAAGATGATGCCTGAAAGTTTCTCCCTGATCATCGGTTGATACGAGACCGAAACGGTCATCGGGATCTGAACTTGCGTTCCAGGTTGACATCCAAACAGTGTCAGTATCAGGCTGCTGACGAATATTTACGATCCAGTTTCCAAGAAGTCCATCTGTTGAGCCCGATTGCGGGATTCGTCTCCAGCTGATTTCACTTTTTGGAGCTGTTAATGCGTTTTCCGAAATGTTGATTCCCGCAGCTGTACCGACCCATACCCGCTGTTCATTGTCTATCATCAGCCCAAAGCCAAGCAGGTTATTATCAAACCGCGGGTCGTAACGGTTGATACTTTCACCGTCCCGTGTTTGTGACGGCCATTGGTAAGTTTCATCAGGGGTCAGTTCTGTTTCCGTAGAGGGGGGAAGAATCAGCCTTTGCCAGGTTTCGCCGCCATCCATACTTCGCATCAGGCCGGATGCCCAGTTAACGGACAGAATTGTGTTGCCATGAAAATCAACTTCGAACGGAGGTGATTGCTGTGCAACCGTAATTCTGGTTCTGAAGTATTCTGTATCGCCATAAGTAAATGCGAGATCGCAGGGCGGCCCTACAGGTTCAGCATCACAAGCGCCATCCGGAGGCTGTTCATCTAAAGGAAATGGAATAAAAGTCCATGATTCCCCGCCATCAAGAGTTCGGTAATAACCCTGCGCGGTTTGCACAGTGCCACCGTCAACAGGCAGATTGAATCCTAAACCGGCAATGACAGTATCCTGCCCGGATTGCAGCGAGAACACCCTGCCGCGGCCATCAAATATACTGTCAGCATCCACCGGTACGAAGATATCAGGATCTGATTCAATAATTCGGTTCATGCCGGGACCTGTCCAAACTGTATCCCCGAAAGCATCAAGAGAGGTAGTGGAGTTTTGCTGAATGGTATTAAACCGATCCTGCAGGGGCTCAGTAAATTGGGCTGATGCACTGCCAAAAAGTGTAAATAAAAATGTGAAGAGCAACAGAAATTGTTTGTTCATTGATCACTCCACAATTTCTAAAGTTGTTTGCAGAGTATCGCTCGAAATACCACCCGGACCCGTTGCGAAGTAAAATACATCAATAACATCCGGGTTATTCTGCGGGCTTATAAAAA
>CAZHUP010000466.1:0-1914 GCA_964535495.1 uncultured Rhodohalobacter sp. | reverse complement strand
TGAACAATGTAAGATCCAAGCCTAAGTTGAGCTGTTCCGATTCTTCCCACTTTATTGTTGGATTTCCAAGACGGTTGATGCCTGCACCCAACACTGCTGAGTTCCCTAGAAAGTAATCCTGATTATATCCAAGAAGTGTCTGGAAACCGTATCTTGCTATACGGTCATTACCGGTAATTCCCCAGCTGAGCCTGATCTTTAATTCATTAATTGCCTCAATGTCACGTAGAAAATCTTCTTCAGATAATCTCCAACCCACTGAACCTGATGGAAAATGACCGTATCTGTTATCCGGCCCAAATCTGCTTGAACCATCGATTCTATAATTTAACTCCGCCAGATATTTTTCATCATAGTCATAAGTTACTCTCGTAAAAAATGACTGCTGGGCATCCTCATTAGCCCCTCCCGATGCCGAGAATTCAGTACCGCCTGCATTAATTTCACGAAATTCATTCGTAGCAAAACCTCTTACAGTTGCTGAAAAAGGGTCAAATTTTCTAAACGAAATTGAATGACCAAGCAGCGCATCTATAGTGTGATTCTGGAAAATTTCCTGGTTATATCGAAATATATTTTCATTTCTCAGTGTGTAGTCAAGATTTGTACTGTTATTCAGTCTGTTTACTTCATTTCTAATCACAATCCGTCCTTCCCAGTCATTCTGTAGCTGAGTAGGATTAAAATCTGAAGAATTATTGTAGATAATATTTGCACTTCCACTAGTTTCAAAACTGAATCTATCTGAGATATCAAATCTAAGGCCTGTGCGTGTACTGATATTTACGTTATCTGATTCAAACTCCCCTAACTGCCCTCTTCTTAATGGATTTTGAGTGATTAAAGAAGGGTTATTACCATCGATCCAGGCACCATCAGCAACGCCAAATTCACCGTTACTGTAATATACCGGTATGGTTGGTGCTGTTCTTTGAAGGGCAAAGATTATGCCGTTATCTCCGTCAAATGCTCCCTGACCGCCGGTAGGCCCTTCATTCCGTCTCCAAAAAGCATTTGTCACATGAGAAACATTAAACCAATCTCTTACCTGCGAATTTATGTTAAAGCCCAAGTTGTATCGCTGGCTCCTAAAGCTGCTTCTCACAACCGCATCTTGACTTAGATATCCTGCTGAAACCCGGAAAGTTGTTCGGTCGCCACCTCCGCTAATCGTCAAGCTGTGATTAGTCATTGGAGCCGTTGTTAACACTTCATCAGCCCAATTTGTATTTGCAAATTGGTCAGGCATTGAGCCTGTTCTTATTGCCTCCAGTTGTTCTTCTGAATATCTTGGGTCAAAGTCAGGCCCGCCCTCATTTCTAAACTTCTCATTCATGAGTATTGCATACGTGTAGGCGTCCAGGAAATCGGGCTGAACTGTGACACTTTGTATCCCTATATAATTGTTATAGTTGATCTTAAATTCATCAGAACCTCTTCTGGTAGTTACTAATACAACTCCGTTAGCCCCTCTTGCGCCATAAATAGATGTAGATGCAGCATCTTTTAAAACCGTAATACTTTCAATATCAGAAGGGGCGAGATTGTTAAATGCTGCCAAATTATCATATTGGATGTTATCAATAACAATTAGCGGTGAGCTGTTTCCAAATGTTCCAACCCCCCGGATCACAACATTTGCGCCATCGGCGCCCGGACTACCCGAGGTTTGAGTGAGTTGCACTCCTGAAAACCTGCCGTACAGTAATTGAGAGGATGTACTGGCAGGTTGGTTAGTAGCTTCGTCAAAGTTTGCAGTTTGGACTGAACCGGTTAGATTTACCCTGCTTTGGGTGCCGTACCCAACAACTACAAGTTCATCCAACATTGCTTGATCAAGCTCTAAAACGGGATTTATTTCTTCCTGATCAGTCACAACCACTTCTAAAGTTTTATATCCTACGTAAGAAAAAA
>CAZHUP010000465.1:0-1916 GCA_964535495.1 uncultured Rhodohalobacter sp. | reverse complement strand
TACCCCAGAAGAAGTTGAGCCTGATTTTCTGGAACAAAAAAACCGGCTGCCACTGCGTTCGCTTGCTGCTGCAATGGTATTGACGAAAGTTTTGTCGCAAGACGTTGTTAGCACCGAGCCTGTTGCCAACGAGCAGACTTTGAGTGTTTCTGAGGAAAACCAAGACATTACCCCATCGGATTACCCAGAGTGTAGTGATAATCTTAGTCGCCTAGGCATACCCACCCAGAGTGAGCGAGAGGTAGAATTAAATTACGCGTCAGATCTAGCGTTGTTTTCGCTGTGGGGCGAAAGCCCTGGATTGCTTTTACCACATGGCTTGACTATGGCAGAACAAATAAATGCACTCAACGAGAGGCACCATCAGAGAGGGTATGAGCTGCATCTTGCGCAGAGCCTGCATGACGCTATGGGTGATAATGACTCCCTGGAGTACGGTCCAGTTGATTCTAACGAAGCGGCTCGAAGAGAATTAAACTTTTCGCTTGCCATCGAGCACATTCATCATATTTTGCACGAATACCCAGATGACTTATTAAAGACTCTAGATATACAGTCAGTAGTGATTTCATCTGAATCAGAGCATGCAGGGGTTTACTATAGATCAGCTGCGAATAGCGTTGAGCTGAGCGATAAAGAGCTCGAGGGCCGCGCAGTAGAGATTTCTCTACATACGATTCTGCATAAATCCAGGTTTAACAATTATAGTGATGTGAACGCGCTACGCCGAGTAGTTGCACACGAAATCGGCCATGCCATTCATGATAGCTACTGTCGCCCTGGTGTTTATTATAATGATCCAATATTTTCTGACGGGATTGCGTTCTTAAATGATAATCCTAGACAGATTGACTTAGCGTTGGCAGATGAGGGTGCAGGTCGAAACCGGGAATATGTACGAGAGTACAGTACTAAAAATGTTGCCGAGCAATTCGCTACGATTATCGACTACACGCTTAGTAAAAGGGGTATTATTCAGCCAGGTGATGCTGATTATAATTCGCCGCTTCAGCGCGCACAAGAGCGCGCATTAGTGCGGGCAGAGCTAGTTTATCCTGGATTTATCAAATTTGCGGAGCAGGTGAGCCAACTCATCAATGAACACGGCCTACCTGTAATAAACGAATCACTCGATAGCATCGCAGCGAGTGAGCAGCCGCTCGAATACAGTTTACTTAGCGACACGCATAGTAGTAGAGATCAATAAAACGCCTGATTTTGGCTATGTTTTCTGAATAAAAGATCATGCTGCCTAACGTGCAGTAATTTTTAATACTATTGAACTGTTTAATAGTGCGACAAGGCAGCCCACATTCGCTGCCACTTCTTCACATTAAAATATTATGTAGTTTATAACACAACATATTTTATTCGTAGAGCACAAGCTTTTTCATTTTTACCATCAACCACTGTTAATAAAATGGTAGCGTTAATCTTGGGTTGTTCACAATAAAAACATGAGCGAAATGTATTCGATAACACCTATTTGACAAAAACATACAATAGTCTTTAAATTATGACAACCATAAAAAACGTATAAGTCAAAAGACGTAATACGGAAAGGTGTGGCATGTCAGAAAAAGATCTAGATCCGATACAGGCCTCTCAATCAGGGCAGGAAATTCGAGCTGGCGATGTCGTGCGCCACAGACACGAGCACACTAACCGCATTTCAAGAGCTAGGCTCGCCATGGGCGGAGCTATACTGGCTGTTGCTGGAGTTGCTGGGCACTATATCTACGACACTATCCAAGATTTTCGACAGTTTATGGAATCAGAAGATTCTGAGCGTGGTGATTACTCAAGAATTCCTGGAGTTGGTCTCGCCCAAGATATTGTCGATGCAGAAGAAGAGCCAGTTGATGTTGAAGAGCTGTTGCTCGGTGAGGCGCAATCGATGGGTGTTAGCGGTATGG
>CAZHUP010000464.1:0-1916 GCA_964535495.1 uncultured Rhodohalobacter sp. | reverse complement strand
ATTCCTTCGTATTAAAATTAAATGATTAGTAACCATGTCAAAAAATTACAAGAGATTAGAAGCTGTTGATACTAATAAATTCAGAGCTTTTTTTAATCATTCACTCGCTGCTCTGTTTATTGCCAAGCCCGATGGCACGGTACTCGAAGCAAACCCTGCAGCCTGCCAGATGTTTGGATATAGCAACGAAGAGTTCAGAAAACTTGGGCGCAGCGGTATTATCGATTCGGCTTCAACAAAATTAAAAGACTATCTGGAAGAGAGAGAGCAAACCGGTCGAACAGAAGGTGAGTTGATTGGCATACGAAAAAACGGAGAGAGGTTCCCTGTTGAGTTTGTTTCCTCTGTTTTTACTGATGAGAATGGGGAAAAAATGAGTACCGTCATGATGATGGATGTTACACAAAAAAAGGAGGTCGAAAGAAAATTAAAGTTGCATGCCCGCATGCTGAATGAAATTCAGGAAGCTGCCATTGTAACCGATCTTGAAGGTACAATAATGTACTGGAATCGTGCGGCAGAAACATTGTATGGCTGGAAATCGGACGAAGTCATCGATCGAAATCTACGGGATCTTACTCCATTTTATAACTCTGGAGGAATCGCTGAAGAAGTTTTGGAAAAACTTCGGGCAGGAGAATCTGGTTCGGATGAATATTTGGCAAAACGAAAAGACGGAACTGTGTTTACCGCCAATGTTTCCTATTCACCGATATTCGATGATGAAGGAGAACTGGCGGGAATTATTGGTATATCGTCAGATATTACTCAGATTAAAATAGCAGACAAAAAGTTAAGAGAACGTATTAAAGAGCAACAATGTCTTTATAACATTTCGCAGTTGGATGAACAAAATCTCACTGTTCATGAACTGTTACTAAAAGCAGTGAATATCATCCCCTCCGGATTTTTAAACCCTGAAAAAACAGCGGTATCTATTGAGTGGAAAGATGAGTTATACACATCCGAAAATTTTGACCAGCGACCACTGATGATTTCAGCTAAAAGCCGGAGATTCATCAATACACCTTTAATTTTGAAGGTATATATTCTTGAAGAAAACCGGAATTCTGACAGAGAGGTATTTCTTGAAGAAGAGAAGCTGTTGCTGGAGGCTCTTAAAAACATGCTTGCCATCAAGATTGAAAAAATCATGCAGAAGGATGAACTGATCAGCACGCTGGAAGAGAAAGAATCATTGTTGATGGAAATACATCACAGAGTAAAAAATAATATGGCGGTAGTTTCCGGTCTGCTCGAAATGCAGGCCATCGGCAGTGAAAATCCGGAGTTGACGAAAAATCTGACAAAAGCAGTTCTGCGGATAAAATCGATGGCCACACTACATGAACAGCTCTATCAATCGGGCTCTTTTTCAAAAATCCGATTTTCTGACGGCATAAAAAGTTTGATTAAAAATCTGCTTCAATCGGTTCAAACAGATAGCAGGATTAAATTATCATTCGATCTGGAACCGGTGACAATGAATATCTATAAAGGAATTCCCTGCTCGCTGCTGATTCACGAGGTAGTGATGAATATTCTTGACCATAGTTTTGATGGCAAAGAATCCGGCTTTATCCGAACAAAACTCCAGGAAGAAAATGGAAATGTATCGCTTGAAATAGAGTATAACGGAGTCAGCCGGCCGGATGAATTTCAGAATCAATCAAATCAAAGTATTGGATTGACATTAATTGATCTGCTTACTGAGCAGCTCGGTGGGAAAAATGAGTATACCGAATCGGAAAATGGTATGGTATTCAGGCTTTCATTTCCCAAATCTGATAGTCAAGATAACCTGAATATTTTTGAGAATTAAAGCCCCGGGCTGAAATAAAATCCTGCTACTGATATATTTCGAAAGCTTTAAATTTGCTGTGAATTACAGCCACAATTTGCTAAACTGAAGCACT
>CAZHUP010000463.1:0-1937 GCA_964535495.1 uncultured Rhodohalobacter sp. | reverse complement strand
GACCTTCAAAGGGGATCACATTCTCAGCCGGCAGATGGTTCAGACCCCAGTGAAAGCGGGGCTATATTAGGTAATAATCTGGAGGGTGAATTACCTGAATCACTTGGAAACCTGTCAAAGATCAGATATTTCAATGTAAAACAGAACAAACTCACAGGAAAAATACCGCAGGGGTTATCTGAATGGACAGAAGTAAGAAGAATACTGTTAACAGGGCATACAAGAGAGCCTCGGTTTTTCAGTTATAATCATGTAGCGGGTGGTGGGGCTGTACCAGGAAAAAATGTTTATGCAACAAATTCTTTTACAGGTTCAATACCAAATCCTGCTAATTGGGCAAATATAGAAGTTTTTGAATGCCAACAAAATGCTTCAAGCGGAAATCCGAATCAGGGTGTTGGTTTAACTGGAACATTGCCACCTGAATTTGGTCAAACTCCAATCAGCATAATTTTACTCGGTCACAACAGCCTTGAAGGCCCATTACCTTCTGAGTGGAGTACTTCTAATTTGCATTTAGTTGATCTGTCCGGCGGCAACAGCTTGAGCGGGACACTCCCTGATTCATGGGGAGATCTTGATATGTATGGGTTTAGGGCTTCACATAACGATTTTGAAGGTAATATTCCTATTACATGGGGTAATTGGTCAGGGTTAAACAATTTTTTAATGAGATCAAATAACCTGTCAGGATCATTTCCTATGCATATATTTGAGACAGGTACGGGTTACCTTGATATTTCAAGAAATAATTTTAGTGGTGAACTTCCTCAAAGTTTTGATACCTCTTTAAACAATAATGTGTTTATTTTTAACATATCTAATAACAATTTCACAGGTTCACTACCAAACTGGTTAAGTCAGATAAGACATATACAATTTAATGTATCAGTAAATAATTTTTCGGGTGATCTTCCGGCGGGTTTTCATGATTCTAACTCATGGATATACAGTAATAATAGTCTTCGTCTTTTCAGGCTTTTTGACAACAATTTCACAGGTTTGTTGCCAGCGGCTAATTTAGGTTCTTCTATACTTTCCGTACAGCTTCACAATAATAATTTTACAGGTTCGCTTCCAATAGAATGGGGAGAAATAGTAACGAACAGAGATATTGTTGTTGAGGTTCATCAAAATAATTTGTCGGGTTTGATTCCGGTGGAAGTGGCAAATTTAACTTCTACTCACTCCAATGGGTGGAGAACACTAAACATAAGTAATAACAATTTTAGTGAAAGTGACATTTCACCCTTCAGAACTGCATTGTTGAATAATCACCCGGGAGTAGAATTTATTGAATCAGGCCAAAATCCATCTGACGGTGACGGTTCGGGGAATGAAAATACAACTCCGCCATCAACTCCTTCACTTCAATCCCCATCAAACAGTGCTTCCAATATTTCTTTAAATCCAACCTTTTCCTGGAGCTCAGTTAATGCAGACAGTTATACACTCAGAGTTTTCGATGGAGGCGGTAATCTGTTGTTTGAGAATAATGGTTCGGGTACAAGTTATTCCACACCCACAAGCCGTACACTTGACTATGAATCAGAATATAGCTGGAGGGTTCGTGCAACACGGGATGGATTAAATAGTGACTGGAGCTCAGCCCGATCATTTACAACTGAAAGCAACGATGAAGGAGAAGAAGGCGGAGATTCCGGCGATTCCCTTCCGGCGCCTAACCAATTATCGCCGGCAAACAGTTCTTCAGACGTATCTGCAACTCTCACATTTGAATGGAGTGAAGTGGACGGAGCTGATGAATATATTTTACATGTTGACCGTTCAGGTACTGCACCCGGGTATTTTTACTCAGATAATGAAGGAGTTATAATAACTGAAGCAACCTATACGATCAGTGAAGAGTCTCTTCCGGGAAGGACACATCAATGGAGAGTACGGGCTGTAAAAGATGGAGTAAACGGGGAGTGGAG
>CAZHUP010000462.1:0-1940 GCA_964535495.1 uncultured Rhodohalobacter sp. | reverse complement strand
CCCTTAGGCTGAATATAATGCGCCTCCAAAAATTCCATAATCCCCTTCCTGGGATAGAGAATCTTCCGGCCGTGCTGGGTGTAGGGTATCTGCCGGGAGTCGCGCATGTGCTGGATAGTTCGGCCACTCCAGCCGGTAAGTGTCATAAGATCCTGTTTGGTGAGCCACTCTTTTTTTCCGAGGTCTTTTAGAAGCTTTGGGATCTCTTCTTTCAGGATATCGCGGACCCGCTTGTCGAAGTACTGTTCGAGATCTTTTCGCTCGGCAACGTATTGTAGCTTGTCGTCTTCTAATCTATTCAAATGCATTGGTTTCAGTGTTTTGTTAATTGTGAACACTGAAAAGCTATGCAGTTAAAAGAATTTCACCCAAGACAATGAAGCCAATACTCAGGACAATTCTGTCCCGAGTCTATTTTTCCAACGATTATATTCTTTGTTAAATGAATCTTTATCGTGTACCTGAATCCCTATCTCTTCATATACTTGATCAATACTCTTGCCGTATGACTTTAACCACTCTAACGTATTATGGTGAGCTTTTTCTACCCCTAACTTCTTTTTTACCCCTTCCTTCTTTTCTCTCTCTAAGTGATATTTATACATCACCTCATCCTTTGAGAACTTTCTCTGAGATCTTGTCACATACAGTTTGGCAATCTGGTGCTTATTTAGCTGAACAAATTCATACCAGTTCTTTCTCGCATTCTTATTAAAAGTTGAATCTACTCCAGGGTCATGTCCAAATCTACTTGGATCTTTAGTCAATATAGCGTGTTTAATAACTGAACTTTCAATCTCGTCAACCTGAATTTGATTATTGGCTTTGCTATAAAGCGAAAAAACCATTGCAGCAGATTCTTCATTTTCAACTGAATCATATAAAGCCTTTGCAAACTTTATCCCATGATCAATGAAAATTATAGCGGTATCTTTTGAGATTCTCTCTAACTCTATCAAATATGCTTTATAATTATTCAGAAACTGCCTTTCATATTCAGGTGTAACATATCATGAATAGTCACTCTTAAACTTAGAAATAGATGCTTCAAGATTTTTAATTGCTGTGTTATAAGGGGTATTAAATATCTGTTTATCCATATAATTGAAGCTCATTAAATATTAATTAAAATACTCTATCCCTTGTTGCAGCAAGCTTTGAAGGTCTTCTACATTTCTTTTTCTGTTCATACCAATTCTTCTGATGACCGCTTCATTCGTTCGTTTATTATAATGCTCAATAATCATCACACCCGTTGAGCCTTCATTCGTAACATTGAAAAAGAACCTAATACTTGGTGCATAGGAAATAAGTTCATCACCCAATTGTTCAACCTCTATTTCCGGGGCACTTGCAAACTCGTAGAAATATCCATCATCATCCCTCAAATTATCCCACTCCCTTATAATCTTTCTTAATGCATTACTGAACTCTTGGGCAGCATCTAAATCGATATATGTAGCTTGAGTGATATTGAAATTACTTATTTGATTTCTTGTAGTGGCACGACCATCGCGTGTTGGTGCAATTAACAGGTAATTATTAGTACCCTCGTCAACAGCAGCAATTACACCATATGCTCGCATGCTGTTTTCTTCATTATCCATCACGTTCATGACAGTCTCAGTGCTTACAGCTAAATGCGGTACATGCGCAGTAGAAGTGTAATGATATTGCGTTACTGAGCAACCTGTCAATATGAATAGAAATATTATAGCAGGTAAAATTATTAATTTATTGATCATTTTATTTTCCGTTTATTTCAATTTTCGATTAATACCTCTGATACACATGATCAAACACCTCATTCACCGTTGAGGTAAATAGGCGCCGGTCATATATGTTTGGGAGAATGTTATCAAACTCCTGCTCGATAGTTACTTTTACATCTGATATGTAACGCTGCTGCTTCTTCCAGTCCTGCACCAGTTTCTCCTGGC
>CAZHUP010000461.1:0-1941 GCA_964535495.1 uncultured Rhodohalobacter sp. | reverse complement strand
CTAGGCATCATTTAATTTCATGAAAAACAGATCTCCCTCAATTTAGATTGGTTAACAGGCCGACATCGGCGCTGAATGATGAGGAAGTAGAACTCTTGATTTTTTACAATTTGATTTACCGGAAATACAGAATAGCATGTAATAAAAAAACACCCGACAACTGTGCCGGGTGTTCTTAAAATTGTGACATTCACTTATTAAGGGCAGGTTCCCCAGACCGGCAAATTTTCATATTCAAGTGCACTCTCATCCGAGAACCTGAATGGCCCAATCTGTGGTAACTGATCTACGCACCATAACGACAGATCCTGATTGAAAGATTCGGCAAAGTAAAACATAGAGTCCATATGAATTACATTGCCTACGTACCAGCTTCCAATATCCTGATTGAAGGACCCGGCTCCCCAGAACATAGAATCCATACTTGTTACTACCGACACGTCCCAGTCACCAATATTCCCATTAAAGGCATCAGCTCCCATGAACATTCGCCGCATACGGGTCACGCCCGACACATCCCAGCCACCTATATTCTGGTTGAATAACGTAGCACCATGAAACATACTTTCCATATCAGTAACAGATGACACATCCCACTCACCAATATCCTGGTTGAATAACTCAGCCTCCCGAAACATGCTGCTCATTGTGGTTACATTACCCACGTTCCAATTGCCGATGTCCTGATTGAATAACTCGGCAAGAAAAAACATTGAGCGCATATCGGTTACGGCCGAAACATTCCAGCTGCCAATATCCTGATTGAAGGCTACAGCTTGACTAAATAGCCCGCGCATATCAGTCACGCTTGACACGTCCCAGTTGCCAATATCCTGGTTGAAGTTATCGGTTAGTGCAAACATAGATCTCATACTGGCTACACTTGAAACGTCCCAGCTACCAATATCCTGATTGAAGGTCTCAGCTCTGCTAAACATGGAGCCCATATTGGTTACATTGCCCACGTCCCAGCTGCTGATATCCTGGTTGAAATCATAGGCAGATCCAAACATAAACTCCATATCGGTTACATTAGCCACATTCCAGCTGCCAATATCCTGATTGAATGCTCTGGCGTTCGCAAACATTCTGTTCATATTGGTTACGTTTGATACATCCCAATGACTAATATCTCCATTGTAGTTGTATTCACTACTAAACATCTCACTCATGTCCGTAATCCCGCTGGTACAAGTGCTTCTAGCGTTAGATCTAGTAATTTGATTTCGGTCTCGCTTGGTGTACCAAGTGCCATCAACCGTCTCGCTATCGCCGACCTCAGCTTCCGGGCACATAATGGTCACTCCATTTTCTGCCAGGAAAAATAATTCTACGGTTTCTTGAAATTCAAAAACCGCCGTCACCTCCTTTGCCTCATCAACTGTGATCTGAGAGGGGTTGTCCGTGCCACTCAGGTCGCCCTGCCACTCTACAAAAGACCACCCTTCAGCGGGACTGGCGGTCAACTCTACTACATCGCCATATTCATACTCGGTCGATTTGGCCTGGATCAGCTCTTCACTGACTTCTCCCTCTCCTTCTACATTCACCGTCAGGTCGTAACTTTTAATCTCATAATTGGCCGACAGGGAGTAGTTGGCGTCAGCAGTAAACGTTAATGGATTCTGCGAACTCTCCTTGTCGCCGGACCACCCGCTAAAAACATACCCATCTTCAGCATGAGCCTGTAGTTCAACCGTCTCTCCCTCTTCGTAGGTTTCATTAACTGATGGTGTAATAGTACCGGCACCGGATGGTGTAATATCCACATTCACATTGAATGTTTGGGGATCTTGTTCCTGATCTCCGTTTTCTGAACCGGTTGGACCGGAGTCCCCGCAGGAAACTGAAATTAGCAAAATTGTTGGCAGTAGGATGGATGCTATTAACGCTCTTCTCATGATTGATTTTTTTAGATTTGATATACACACTAAGTAATAG
>CAZHUP010000460.1:0-1943 GCA_964535495.1 uncultured Rhodohalobacter sp. | reverse complement strand
GTATAAGCAAATTTGTATGAATAAATAATTCGGAGGCAAAAATATGTTAAAAAACAACAAAGGTGTAACCTTAGTAGAACTACTCATTGTAATTGTAATCCTCGGTATTATCGCAGCCATTGCCGTACCAGCGGTCGGCAGTATTGTTGATAATGCAGAAAAAGATGCTTTTTTAGCCGATGCAACCGTCATAAGAAATGCAACTAACACATACTGTCAAACCGTAAGTGGAGACGATAGAACTACTTATTGTCCATCTAGCGACAAAGCGGGCGCTGTTTTAACTTCTAGTGCAATAGGTACGTTTGTTTCTGGTTTAGATGCTGATGCGGATTATGCATCTAAATTATCAGGTGGTGCCATCTATGTTGCTTTAATAGTTGAAAATGGATATGCATTCGTTGGCAACCCCTTAGATTCAGATAGAAGTAATGTTGTGGACGCTGACGGAGTTAGCGGCGGCGCAGCTGGAGAATTAAAAGACACAATCACCCCCACTCCTCAAGAAGATTAATCTCACTCTTTAATCGTTTTTGATTATTACATCTTTATAGCATAAAATAATAAATGCGTGAGGTTTTGTTGAGTTTGTTTTACTTTTTATAAAAAAAGCACTATCATGGCGATTGATAGTGCTTTTCCTTTAATTATTGTGGTATTATAATGATGTAAAGAGATGATACTATGTTAATGGTACTTTTTGTCTTAGGCACGATGATGACATCATTTTTAGTTTTACTGGGACACCGGATTCCCAAACAACAATCCACCGGAGGCCGCAGCCAGTGTGATCATTGCGGACAAACGATTCCATGGTATGGGATTGTGCCTGTCTTAGGATGGTTTTTTGTACGTGGTAAATGTGTGCATTGTGGTGTGGAGGTTAGTTTTTGGTATCCTCTCAGTGAGCTTTTGGGTGGGTTAATCTTTTTGTTTGGTTATTTATTATTGCGGGATAATATGGTAGAATACAGTATAACCATGGTATTTGTGATGCTTATGATAACCGTTAGTGTCAGCGATTTGAAATACCAGGTTGTGCCCGATAAAGTGCTTTTGTTTTTCTTGCCTTTAATATTGGTGTTACGGATGGTTTATCCTTTAACCACGTGGTACTATAGTTTACTTGGTGGGGTTTTAGGGTTTTTGTTTATGTGGCTGATGGCTTATTATGGCAAGAAGCGTTTTAAAAAAGAAGCCTTGGGTGGCGGCGATATTAAGTTGTATTTCTTGATTGGTTTATTCTTAGAAGTGCATTTGGTCTTTTTATCGTTATTGTTCGCATCCCTACTCGGACTATTATTTGGCAAGTTATGCATTAAGAAAATGACGTATTTACCGTTTGTACCCTTTATCTTTGCTGGGGTTATGCTGGCTTATTTTTTGGGCCCTATGATCTTGACATGGTACATCGGAGTTTTAATATAAGGAGGAAGGTTCATGTTATTTGGGCGTTCAACCCTCAACATCTTTTTTACCGACCGAGAGATTTCCTTCATCGAAAAGCCGGATGGCTATCAGATGAAAAAGATGAAATACTCTTCGGTTGAACTTGAACCGGGGATTATTGAAAACGGGGTTATTTACCGTGAAGAAAGGCTGTTAAAGATTTTAAAGGATACCTTTAAACTCTTTAAGGTTCGTTCTAGACTGGTCTCTTTGGTGGTGCATGAGGAGTTATTTACCTTTAGAAAGATCGAAGTACCGATCATCTATAAACCCAATGAGATCGGCGATTACATCAAACAACAGATGCAAAAGATGATTATGGTGTCGTTTGATGATATGAAGATGGATTATGTCATCCACCGGAAAAATGAAGATCACTATGAAGTGATCATGTTTTATGCGCCAAAAAGTGAATTAAAAAGCTATATTTCTTTGTTTTACCATATGAATATGCAGGTGATTAGAACCGATATTCCGCCGCTTGCTTTGCACCG
>CAZHUP010000459.1:0-1947 GCA_964535495.1 uncultured Rhodohalobacter sp. | reverse complement strand
GCTGTTAAAAAATTTATAGAAGTGTCATTTAGACTGCAGTACGCTATATAAATCTTACACCTCATCTTCACCAACTAAAAAACTCATGAAAGCGATACTCTTAAAGGAATACGGAATACCGAGTGATTTTGAGATTGGGGAGGGGGCAAAACCGGTACCGAATGACGGGGAAATACTGGTGTGAATTCAAGCAGCTTCCATCAATGACTGGGACTGGTTAGAGGCAAGCCGTTTATCATTCGTCTGTTTTTTGGCCTGAGAAAGCCCAAGATAGAAATTCCCGGAGTAGACGTCTCCGGAACAATCGAAGAGGTGGGTGATAACGTGAGTTCCTTTACCGTAGGCGATGAGGTCTACTGCACCTCTGGTGCAGGGCTGAACTAATCCAGCCGATTAAACAGATTTGAGTTTTATTATAAACAGGAGATTCCTACGGAATCGGTTTGAATTTCGATGACTAAACTGCCTCAGCGAGGCAGTACGTTTGTAAGCAGAGTGTGTGGAAATAAGAAGTAGTCTGCTCCGGATGGAGCAGTATGTTTTTTAAGCGCGTGATCGGATTCGTTTGGACTATACTTAGTTTTCACCCAATACCACTTGTGGCACAACTGTAAGGCGTGCCAACAGAACTCAATAAACCTGCGACCTGCCCTGAAAATTCACATCCGTTTCATATTATTCTAAATCATTTTCTGTATATTTGAAGCTGAAAAAGAGCAGCGTATCCTAAATACAAAACTGTTCAAATATCAATTTTTAATTATACAGACGTTCTCTTGAAGATCTGGAAGTACATTGTAGCTGTTTGGATGACTGTCGTTATCGCACTTGGGTTCTCGATCGAAATTCCTCAGATTGACATCCTGGAGCAGACTGCCAGAAATCTCTTTCTCCATGTGCCGATGTGGTTTACCATGATGATCGCCTTTTCCATGGCGTTTTATTACAGCATCCGCTATCTGAATGATGAGACGATGAACTGGGACCGGAAAGCGGAGACCGCTACAGCTGTAGGGCTGATGTTTGGAATCTGCGGTTTGCTCACCGGTTCACTTTGGGCTCGATTTACATGGGGAACCTGGTGGACATTTGCCGAACCGCGTATGAACCTGTCTGCATTGGCGATGATGATCTTCGTAGCCTATTTTGTATTGAGAACGGCGTTCAATGATCCGGAGAAACGGGCTAAAATTTCAGCGGTGTATAATATTTTCGGTGTAACAACCATTCCGTTTCTGCTTTATATCATACCGCGTCAGCTGCCGAGTCTTCATCCGGGAGCAGATGGAAATCCGGCGTTCAGCGATATGACGGCTCCGGAACTAAGAATTATTTTTTATCCGGCCGTGATCGGATTTATCGGCCTGGCAATCTGGATGATGGACATCATCAACCGCTATAAAAAGGTTAAAGCAATTACTGAAGAAGCTCAGCTATCATGAATATAAATTTTGTACAAGATACGGTTAACAGTGCCGTTGATACTTTGACTCAAAGCTATGGCGATAGCTGGGACGGGGCAGGTGCGGAGGAGTCATCTGCATTTATACAGTTTATGTCGTCCAACGATCTGATTTACGTTGTGCTTGGAGTCAGTCTTATTATCTGGTTCGTACTGCTATTTTTTATGATTCGGGTAGATCGGAAAGTGAGTAACCTGGAAAAACAGGTTGAACATCAGTACAGTAGTGAAAAGGACGAAAACGAAACGAACGTGAATTAGACATAAGAATATTGAAAACTCCCCTCCTTGAAATTTAGGGGACTTACAGGTTGCTAAATTTAATATTTGTATATCAACATCATTTTAAACTATTAATTTTTAAGTATTAACCGCTCACAGAAGTATGAAGCCTAAATTATTACTCGGAATTTTCTCAATTGTTCTCTTCACATCTCTGTTGATGTACAACTTCGGAAACAGTATCAGCACGTACGTCAATTTTG
>CAZHUP010000458.1:0-1958 GCA_964535495.1 uncultured Rhodohalobacter sp. | reverse complement strand
GTCGGATGCCCTCATTCAAGCGCGCAAGAGCCTGACTTGATAGAAGTGAATTTGGAGGCAGGCGGTCGTCAAAGCCATGCCCACCTCCTAAAACCACGATTCTGTATTCTGCCTCAGTGTTTACATTTAGTTCAACATCCAGCGGATGAAACCGATCTTCCAGTGAATTGAGCAGCCAAAAAGGAATAAAAGGGGTAGATATTAAAAGGAACCAGCCAAAGGCAAAATAAAATATATAACGGGAAAGGGCTCTATTCTTTAAAATTAAAGCTATAAGTGAAGCTGCAAGAAGAAGCCAAAAAATATTGAAAGGATTTAGGAAAAACCTGATCACTTTTTCTAAAACTTAAAATTTTGCAGGAACGCCTTTTGCTACTTTATTTTCTGGGATATTCGTTGTAACCATACTCTGGCCTCCAATAACAGCTCCCTTCCCAATTTCAATATCTTGAATCGTTGATGCGCCAATTCCCATTTCAACTTCATCAGAAATTTTGGTGTGTCCCCCCGTCAAAACTCCGGGTGCAAGACTCACATAATTTCCAACTTTCGTGTGATGGCCCAATGCGCAATTCATATTCATTACAACAAATTCTCCTATTTCTGATCCATAGTTTACAGATGTTCCCGGATAGATTACCGTTCCTTTCCCGATTTCTACTTTTGAAGAAACCCAGGCCTTTTGATGCACGAAAGAAGGAAATTTCAATGACTTGTTACTTGAGAGCTTTTCAACAATTTGTTTTTTTATTTTTGGAAAAGCTATACCAATTGCAACAAATACCCCTTTCAGCTTAAGCACGGCATTAACATCCCCTGCTACGGAAAGTCCAAACTGACTTGTTCCGATTTTATCCGGATCATCGTCAAAAAAACCTTCAACTTTATAGTCTGCATCATATTGCTCAATATTCAAAGCAAGGTGTCCGCCAACACTTCCTGCTCCTATGATATAAAGTTTCTTCATGCCGGTTCTGAGACCTTATCCTTATCATTTCCCCTGAACGGCGGCATCGCAACATTGCCCTCATGAGTAATATCTTCTCTCTTCAGAACTTTTAAAACCGTTAAAAAGAGAATTTTAATATCGAGCAAAAAACTTCGATTATCTACATACCAAACATCCAATTCAAATCTCTGCTCCCAGCTAACCGCATTTCTTCCATTAACCTGTGCCCAGCCGGTAATTCCCGGCCTTACTTCATGTCGTCTTTTTTGAAAATCATTATATAATGAAAGGTAGTGCATTCGTAAAGGCCTTGGACCAACCAGGCTCATATCACCCTTTACTACATTCCATAATTCGGGTAATTCATCTAAGCTGGCTGATCGCAGGAAGGTACCGAAGGAAGTCATTCGTTGTTCATTTGGGAGCAAATTACCATACTCATCTTTTTCTTCAGTCATGGTTCTGAACTTTATCATTTTAAACGGTCTGGCGTTTAATCCCGGCCTTTGTTGAGTAAAAAATACCGGCCTTCCTAATTTGATAGCTACAAATGCTGCAATTATAATCAATAGCGGAGACAACACTATCAAACCTGACAAAGATAATATAAAATCAAAAGCACGTTTCAGCATCGGTTTCTTTTATTTCATTATTGTGCCAGCACTTCCCGTTTATCTAATACCATTACTTCTGTGCTTTTGTCGTATAGATCTAACTCTTTCTTCAATCCTTTCTTTACTGGCAGCTGCCACAGTAATTTACACCAATCATGATTTCCTTCAATTAATCCCGGACCTTTTTCTGTTATAACCACATCCCAGCCGATAGAGCGGTTTTGTGGATGCAGCTTTGCAGCTTTGGTTACCAATTGAATCGTTTCTCTCCAAAAGGGGACCTGAAAGTCGGTAATATTAATATTCGTTATTGGATGAACCTCACAATCAGATTTCTCTATATCACTGTAAACTGCGGGACCACTCACAATTCCGGTACGTTCATCAATAGGCGC
>CAZHUP010000457.1:0-1959 GCA_964535495.1 uncultured Rhodohalobacter sp. | reverse complement strand
AAGTGTGTATATTAATACACACTAAAAATCAAGGTTCAATATTACTTATTCTTGTCTGATAAAAGCATTACAAGTTCTATTCTCTGGGATCGTTTTGGAATTAGCGTGTCCGTAATCTGTGCCATCCACTGCCTGTTTGCACCGGTTTTGATTGCCATTTTACCCCTCACTTCACTATCACCTATTTTTCATGATTGGGCTCATCCGGTTTTTATTCTTTTGATTGCACCCACCGTTTACTACGCATCACGCAGAAGTCATTTTGATAAAAAAATTGTTCGACTTCTTGTGGCTGGTTTTTTGCTAATCACATTTGGATGGTTGCTGGGGCATTTTTGGATTGGCTTTTGGTTTGAAACTACGGCAACAATTATCGGAAGTCTTTTGCTGATTGTAGGTCATTGGAAAAACTATAAACATCACAGAACATGCAAAGTTGCATCACATAAGCATCACCCTGTCGCCGAGGAAGAAAGTAAAACACATTCATCATGAAACGACTTAACTTCACACTGGATAATTCTACCGTTGAACTGCTGAGTAAGCTTGCTGATAAGTATTATGAGGGTAATAAATCCCAGACGGTGCGTGCTGCGCTGGAGAGTTTAGCCACACATCAAAATCATGACGGATGGGTGATCAGCGGCTATACACCTTTAAAGGTGGATCATGACGTGAATTGTCACTCCTGTGGCGAGTCGCATCCGGAAGGTAAAGTTTTGTTTAAACCTGTTTTCGAGAGAGGAAGCAGCCCCAGAGCTATTCGTGAAATTCCAAGCGAGGATTGGGTGGAGTGCTCGGTCTGTGTGGAGAGTCAGCCTTGATCACATTCACTTGATCGGTGCTCCGTCTATACGGGTGAGAGGACCCGTTGCACAACTTTGTCCTGGGTCGCATGGTCTAATGGTGTAGAAAGGTGGCAATTTTAATATCCATGATGGGAAATATTGAGACACAAGCACTTCTATTAATCCGATAAGACACTATCACTATCCGTCATCTTATCGCTGTTCTACTTTTTTACGTAAGGTGTTTTCTATAGAATCATTGTTATTTATAGTTAATAACTTTAAATTTAGTCAAGGCTAAAAATAAAGTTATGCAATCTCCAGTAAAGTTTATCGTGAGTAACAACAATAAGGTAAGTACTGCTGTAAGTGTTGTAGTACAATTTCTATCATTTTTACTTTTTTTCGGTTTAGAAATTTCAGAGGCAAATCCTCCAACATCAGAGTTGACCGGTAAAGTTGTAGAGAATGCTACAGGAGAGCCGATCCCCGGTGCAACGATTAGAATGGAAGGCAGCAGTTTAGGAGTATCTACGGATGAAAATGGTGAGTTTATTTTCAGGGATCTGGAAGACGGGACTTACATATTGATCATATCATCAGTCGGTTTTGAAACCGTAGTCCTCGATGTAGATTTTCCTGAAGAAAATGATCTTTTGATCAAGATGGATATAGAAATTGTACAGGGTAATGACGTCATTGTGACCGGCTCACCGCTAGGGAGAAATATTCAATATCAGCCGGCTCAAGCTTTAAACAGAGAGATGCTGCAGCAAAAAGCGGCTCCCAGCCTGGGCGAAATTCTGGACGGTAATCCCGGAATTTCTACACGTTCATTTGGCTCTGCACCTTCACGCCCCGTAATACGCGGGCTGGACGGAGATCGGATTTTAGTGCTTCAAAATGGGGAGCGGATGGGAGATCTCTCAGGTACAGCTGTAGACCATGCTGTATCACTCGACCCACTCTCTATGGATCGTGTTGAGGTGGTCAGAGGTCCGGCAAGTTTGCTATACGGATCAAGTGCGATCGGAGGAGTGGTAAATCTCTTCAGTAATGATATGCCGCGAGAGTGGGATGGAGGTTCGTCAGGGACACTTGCATCACATGTTGCATCGGTGAATGATATGGGAGCAGGTCTGGCACGATTTCAGCAGGGCTGGGACAGTTT
>CAZHUP010000456.1:0-1960 GCA_964535495.1 uncultured Rhodohalobacter sp. | reverse complement strand
ATTTAGGTGAAATACAGGAAATTACAGACAGTCTCAGATTCACTTGGTCTATCGATGCCCTGTGGTTCAATACTTATTCTGATTCTCCGGAAAATATTTTGGATTCTCTCGAGAATGAATATGTAAACAATCCCCTGATAGTATTTTCACAAGAGCAATTAAAAATTGCTTACGGTATATCCGTAGATGAGACGACAGTAATCAAAGACAGCACATTTACATTTGTTTCTGAAGATATGCAGGATACCTCTAAAGTAGTTGTATCATCGCAAGAAATGGAGAATATATATTCAAAAGCCGGATTCACTTTTTCAGAAAAAGATACAGCTGTAATAAACAACTTCGACTTAGATAACGAATTTCAAAACGAATCATTCAAAAGATTTAAGGGGGGTGTTGAAGCTAATCGTTTGGAGTGGCTGCCTGACTCTAATTTTAAGCCTAATGTTCCTTTTTTTAGAATTGAAGGTAACACCGTGATCTTTGGTGTATTTGAAAATTCTAAACAATCTGTTACATATAATTTGATGCAAAAAAATATTATTGAGCAATATCGATCATTCATAGAACAATTATAAAGGCAAACTAATCCATTTATAAGGAGACCTATCTTCACTTGTCCCATTGTAGTTGTCAGGAAAAAGAGGACAGTTAAACCCTACTGCAAATTTGCCTGACATGAAACGTAAACGAAGACACATCAACTTGAGCCTAACAAATTGACAGTGTGCCACTGATGAAACGGTTTCCTCCGGCAACTTGAACCCAAACTTAGAATCGCATAAAAGCTGCCCAGCCATTCCCGACCATCTCACCCCAGTAGTGGTCTGGTAAAATTGGCCCGTTAAAACCTAACTGTTAATATAACGAGACGAATCGAAAACGCCGACAAGGCCTTTTGCGATGAGATAGCCAGTGCCGAGCACAAGGACAATGAAAAGTATATTGAAAAACTCTATTGGCAAATCGTGCTGATGAAGGTGGAAACCGACTTGTTAAAAAAAAGCTACTGTGATACCGGTATACTGCAAGCCAAGGACTACGGTCAGTGACACATTGAAAGTCTGAAAACAGTCAAAATCTCCATGGATGGCAAAGGCCGGGTCACCGAGAATGCGTTCATAGAGCGTTTTTCTCGAACCATGAAACACGAAAAAATCTATCTTCATCTTCCGGAAAACAGGCAAGAGCTATTTGTGCTTTGCTGGGAGTTCATAAGCTATTATAATATCTGGAGGTCTCATTCCCAGATTGAGAAGGTTTCACCGGCAAAACGGTATCTTCCGGCAGCTTGAAATCAAACTATGAATGCTGAAAAAGCTGTCCAACCATTCCCGACCATCTCCAGATATCAGGAATACCGTATTCGCAAAGGAGCAACAATGGGGGTACAAATAGAGGCAAAACCATCCTACAATAGCTGCAATAGCATTTTGAGATTAAAGTTGCACCTCAAATTCCAGTCGGCAATGGTCACTCGGCCCCCATTCTTCCGGTTCATTCCGTGCCACCACCTTCACTCTGTCACTGATCGGTCTGGAAGCAAAAACGAAGTCCAGTTGCCTGGTTGCAGTTGATGGATTCTGGTGTCTTGCATAATATGTTGGAACATTCTTGCTGGTTGGCGGCAATTCTTTAGGCCAGGGGTCGGCTTGCCGGCCATGCGGGGCTTCAGGACCGACATATTCCAAGCCCAGACTTTGAGCCCGGTTAAAAACGGAATTATAGCGCTCGGCCCAATAGCCACTGCCATGCTCACCGTACCCTTTCAGGATATTCAAGTCCCCTGCCGCTACTATCCTGTGATTCTTTTGCCTGCCAATCAACACCGACAAATCCGAAAGTATGCGATGAGCCGATGCATCGGCGTAGATCCGGCGGCTTCCCGTTTCTTAAAGTGGCCTCTCCCATGCTGCATACATGGAGGCCACATAAAAATCATCGCCTGTATTCAATTCAG
>CAZHUP010000455.1:0-1978 GCA_964535495.1 uncultured Rhodohalobacter sp. | reverse complement strand
TGGTGTCTGCATATGGTGATATGGAGAATATCCGTACAGCCATGAACCGGGGAGCTTACGACTTCGTAACCAAACCGATCGACTTCAAGGATCTTGAAGCCACCATTGAAAAAACGCTGAGGGAAATTCAGCAGTTACTGAATGTTCGCGTTATGCAGGAGCAGTTGGAGTCATTGAATTTTGATCTTGACATGGCAGCCAGAATTCAGCAACAAATCCTACACCAGGAGTTTCCTGTATTCCCGGACGACACACGATTTGACATTTTCGCCAACATGATGGCCGCAAAGCAGGTGGGTGGCGATTTTTATGATTTCTTTAAATATGATGATGATCATCTCGCCTTCTTTATCGGTGACGTGGCCGGAAAGGGAATGCCGGCTGCCATCTATATGGCGGTATGCCGAACCATGCTAAAAGCGATCGGATCTGAAGTAATTGACCCGGCAGAGTGTATATACAAGGTCAACAATATGTTGATTCCGGAAAGTGATATTTCAACATTCGTTACCGTTTTTTACGGTGTTTTAAATGTTAAAACCGGTGAGTTGCACTACTGTAACGGAGGGCATAACCTACCCTATATCCAGGATACGGATGGTACCGTTACGGAACTTGAAGATATTGGCGGTCTTTTGCTCGGTAAGTTTGAAAATGCACCTTACGAGATGAAAAGTATTCACCTTCAACCCGGAGATACACTTGTAACGTTTACCGATGGAGTGACCGAGGCTGAGAATGATGAGGGTGGCTTTTTTGATGAAGAGAGAGTGGTGACATACCTAAAAAAAGATCCGGCTAAAAGCCTCACCAATCAGGTAAAAGGACTGTTGCTCGAGGTACTGAAATTTGCCGGATCGGCAAACCAATCGGATGACATCACTGTCCTTTCAGTCAGATTTACCAATTCTCAATAAAAGCTATATATAAATCAGTCCTGATAGGCGGCTACCGCTTCGTCGAGTGTTTTATAGTGCTTAAAAACAGTGATCAACTTTGTAACCATGAGCAGGCTTTCAATTCTGTCTGAAGCTCCGCAAATCTTCAGATCACCACCTGCATTTCTGAGGCTTGTCAGGGAGGTAATTAGAATCCCTAACCCCGATGAATTCATAAAATTCACTTTACTCAAATCTGCAATCACATTGGTTTTTCCCTGGTCAATTAGCGACTTAATGTCGTCCAGATATTTTGTTGCCGACGGCCCGCCCATCGCTTTTCCCTTCAGTGTAATGACTACCGTATTGTACTGTTCCGATAATGAATAATTCATAGACTCCTCGATATTTGGTTATTAGGTTTTTTCATTTGAAATCATGTAAATCTTCCCCACCGATTAAATACTCATTATTCATTTAAATCAGTTATAGCGATGTCGCGTAGTTTTTCCGTTTTGTCGCAAAAGACTTCCCTAATTCAGGACTGATCGCGATAATCGACAGATTGCAATGAACCATCAATATTTGCATTCGTTTCCTTGCCCGGCACGATATCAGTATTCTGAGCAGAAACACAGCTCCATCCACTACTATTTTTTCTAGCTATAAATGTAAATATGGTTTGCCGATTTTGAACTGATTGTCCGGCTACATTGCTCTGGCCTCTCAGTAACATCCGGGCATGAATGACCGCTACCGATTCATCAGGAAACTTCACTTTCACCTTACCGGCTTTCAGCGTCGACTTGTTAAATATATTTTTAAGTCCGTAGTCGTGAGCTGTTCGAATATCATTCCGGTTCTCCCACCAGATGCCAACCACATTGATGAAATCGGCATCCTTATCGAAAATAGCAGCAATTTTATCGGCACTCCGCTCATTCCATCCCTCTGCAAATTTTGTGGGAATTTGCTCAGGATCAGTGATGGCAGAAAACTTTGATATATCGGCACTCATCAATACCCTACAGCTTGCCCATCCACGCGAGACTCAGATGCACCAAGCCATACGCCTTTTTCATGATCGCGCATAATTCCCT
>CAZHUP010000454.1:0-1979 GCA_964535495.1 uncultured Rhodohalobacter sp. | reverse complement strand
GAAATTTCGAAAAAAGGAAAGCTATTGATCATCCTGGATGAAGGCGATGAAGTGCCTGATCCCTATGAAACCCAAAAATTGTTTGCGGACTTCAACCCCATCCTTTTCAAAGGCGGAAGCCACCGGTTTGAACATATGCCGGAAGCTCTGCCACTAATTGAAAAGTTTCTTAATCGAATTATTACGATTGGGTTCGGGTCTGATGATTAACTGAATGTTTGAGCTGCATCTTTATATAAACCTGCATCGAACTTCTACCGATAAGGTATAATCGTTTAAAGAAATAGGGCGGCATTAAGCGATCTTGCCAGAATATTGAAGTTGGCCTTCTCAGACAGTATGAATTACACCCTGAACTATCCGACCTTAAGTGTATATCTGCATTGGAAAATGCAAAAACAGCTATTAAAAAAGAGACTGCAACTCACGTTCAATTATGATTGAGTATTACGCACGTATATAGTTACGATGATAACAGGGGAGCTGTTTTCAGGCAGACGAAAGTTGTCACCTTCCAGTTGGAGCGTTTTTTGTTGTATGGCCTGTTCCTGAATTTCACTTAGATCCACCGGTTCGGTTAAAACCGTGTCAATTGAAGCGGCAGCGGTATCAATCAAGACGGTTACGAATTTGGGAGAGAAATCGAGTGAGTCAACTTCAAATCCCTCGGCAATCGAACCTGTTGTAGGTACTTTAACCGGGAGTTCAGTAGCAACAAAATGTCGTTTTCTTAGATTTAGTGTTGCCGGGTTCGCTTCAAATACGTGCAGACCTGACGGCAGATTAAGATTGTCGCTGTCAATGTCGAGTTTAAGATCTTCTGTATCCTCAGATGTCAGATCAAATGAAATACGTACCTTTGAGGGATCGAAGTTACGAAAGGCCTGTTCAGATCCGGTGAGGGTTACCCGGGCCTGGAGAGGTACCGTATCCTGGAGCGCATAAGAGGAGGATTCAAGGTTGCTGTACTCAATGGGTATGTCAAACGTCCGATACATCGTCTCCGAAGGATAGGCGAACGAGAGCCACAGTAAAAAGGCCAGACTGCCTGCAGCCAGAGCGGTTTTCAGGCTTCGGTTTTTGCCCCACTGCTTAAATGAAGCTGAGTCGGTTTGATAGTTTTCGGCCCAAAAATCATCGAGATGTTTTTTAAGATCACTGTGAGATTCCAGTTCCTTGATTTGACCATCTTGAGCAATGCTGATCGCTCCCCGTTCTTCCGAAACCACAATCACCAGGGCATCACAATTTTCCGAAAGCCCCAGTGCAGCGGTGTGCCGTGTACCACCGCGCGAAAGCTTATGTAAGTTGGTAGAAAGGGGAAGGTGGACACCAAACTTTAAAATTCGCTGCCCATCGCTCAGTACCGCTCCATCATGACCGGGGGCTGTGGTATTGAAGATGCTGAGCAACAGCGGAATCGTAATCTTGCCATCGAGCTCTATGCCGCCGTGAACATGTCGATCCCAGTCTTCTCTGCCTTTGAAAACGATGAGAGCCCCCAACCGTTGATCCGCCATCTTGACTACAGCTTCGGTAATAATGCTGGTTTCCATATCTGAAGATGCCGGCTGGGATTTGGTAAAAAATCTCCATTTACCGACACTGTCGATTATTCGACGTATATCAGATTGAAATACAACAATAAATCCGATCAGGATAATGATAAAAAGTCCTTCGATAAGCAGTTCCGTCAGGTACATTCCGGTAAGGCGAGCCAGGGCATATACTACAAGAATCAAAAATAAACTAAACAGACTGCGGCGGGAGGCACTATTGCGCAGCATATTCATTACGATATAGAGGAAAGAAGAAATGATAAAGATATCCAATACATCGACAAACCGAATATTTTGGGAGAAGGTATAAAGAGTATCTACGATAGTTTGCAATATAAAAGCAGTCTTGATCAATATGTTTCCGGAATTGAATAGTTGGGATGGCTTTCAGTAATATAAGAATTGGTCCTATCAGACAGG
>CAZHUP010000453.1:0-1979 GCA_964535495.1 uncultured Rhodohalobacter sp. | reverse complement strand
CTTGCAAATTTTGCTGTCTTTATTCCTTTTTTAATATCTCTCTATTTTTTCATCAGCTTTAATCCGGATGCCGGAGCAATTAATGTAAAGCTCTTTACGTGGATCGAAGCCGGTAGTTTTAGTGTAGATATTGCCTATCAGATCGACCAGCTCTCCTTAATTATGATGCTGGTTGTGACCGGTGTGGGATCGCTCATTCACTTCTATTCCATCGGGTATATGGCCCATGACCCGGGATACTGGAAGTTTTTTGCGTTTCTGAACCTCTTTATTTTTGCCATGCTTAACCTGGTTATGGCAGATAATCTGTTGCTGCTTTTTCTCGGATGGGAGGGAGTTGGACTCTGTTCTTATCTGCTGATTGGTTACTGGTATACCGACATGAAAAAGTCGGATGCGGCATTAAAAGCTTTTCTATATAACAGAGTGGGTGATTTCGCATTCTTGATTGCCATATTTGCCATATTTGAAGCGGTAGGCAGTTTGAAGTTTGACGTTATTCTGGCAAACCTGGATGCATTTTCAGCAAGTTGGTCTTTCTGGGTGCCGTTCCTGATGTTTATCGGGGCAACCGGTAAAAGTGCACAAATTCCACTATTTGTATGGCTGCCCGATGCGATGGCGGGTCCTACTTCAGTATCGGCCCTGATCCACGCAGCTACCATGGTTACATCCGGAATCTATCTGATTACACGACTCTCACCAATGTATGTTTTGAGTCCTGAGGTGATGATGATTGTAGCTGTAATTGGAGCGCTTACTGCAATTGTAGCAGCAACCATTGCAATTACGCAAAACGATATTAAAGGTGTACTGGCCTACTCAACGGTTTCTCAGCTTGGATTCATGTTCCTGGCACTCGGTTCCGGGGCTTTTACCGCTGCGCTGTTCCACGTTGTTACACACGCGTTTTTCAAAGCTTGTTTGTTCCTCGGTTCCGGTTCAGTAATTCATACAATGGACCATGTGAAGCATAAGCTCCACGACGCCGGAAAACATGTAGATTTTGATCCGCAGGATATCCGTTTCATGGGCGGGCTTAAGAAATATATGCCATCTACCTATAAAACCTTTTTGATTGCTACCATTGCAATTGCGGGTATACCTCCACTGGCAGGATTCTTCTCAAAAGATGAAATTGTAATGCATGCGTTCAATATGGGATTCGGTGAGTTTGCCGGGGCGATGTATTTCACACTTTGGGGAGTCGCAACTATTACGGCATTTCTGACGGCGTTCTATATGTTCCGTCTTACACTGACCACATTCCACGGATCATTCAAACTTACTAAAAAAGTTCAGGGAGCAGAGGGTGCTGAGAGCTATCTGCACGAAAGCCCGTCAACTATGACGATTCCACTATGGGCATTGGCTATTCTTTCTATCATAGGTGGATTTATCGGGATTCCGAACTTCATTTCTAAAACATTTGGAGGAGAAGGGAACATCAACTGGCTGCACGACTGGCTCTACCCGATTGCTGCAGATATTCCGCTCACGCTTTCTATAGCAGCAGAGTGGGTATTGATGATTTTTGCTATTGCCGTTGCCGTTGGTTCAGTACTTCTGGCATTTAAGATGTATGGAAACGATCAGCAAGAAGAGTCGGATGCAAAAATTGCCGCACGATTCGGTTCTCTTTATGAAATTTGGAATCAGAAATACAATCTGGACGAAGCGTACGAGAGAACGATTATTAATCCAACAGTGCGATTCTCAGATAGAGTACTTGCCGTTTTTGATATGAAAGTTGTTGATGGTTTCGTCAACGCTGTAGCAGGAATTGTCAGGCTTACGGGAAGTTTAATCCGATATATTCAAACAGGAATCACAACCAATTATGCCCTTGTATTGGTACTGGGTGTGATTTTGGTTCTTTCAATGATACTATTTTAAAGGGTTTGAAGATTAGTTAAATATGGATATCCTACTAAATATTACGATCTATTTGCCGCTTTTGGGGATTGCTGCAATTCTGC
>CAZHUP010000452.1:0-1979 GCA_964535495.1 uncultured Rhodohalobacter sp. | reverse complement strand
GGTACGTTTTGATTAAACTCGATTCCCACAAAATTGAAATTCTCATATCCCAGAACGTTATTACCGTTTACTTCAAAGTCATTTGAAGTAGTGGTTTGAAACGGTTCATAAAAGCCATTATAGAAATCAACAGGAACGTTTTCGTAGGCATCACTGAATATGGAAATCACATCAGTGGGGTCCTTGGTTGGGGTCGGGGCCGGTGTGAAAACTCCTATTGATTCTATAATTAGTGCTCCACGGGCATTTAAGCTCCTCATAGTTGCTGTAATTTCAGCAGTTCCCTCGCCAACAACGGTAACCTGTCCTGCTTCATTAACAGTGGCTACGCTGGTGTTGGATGAGTTGAATGAGTAGTATGCCGGTGCAGCGCCAACGGTTACATCTACTCCGTTTGCTTGGTTCATCGTGAACGTAAGACCGCTAACTGAAGTAGCAGAACCGGTAAAACTGGTTATCGTCTCTTCGTTACCATTCATTATTGCAGGTCGTGGCTGAGCCAGCCCCGGAAGATTTTCAAACTTAACTTCATCCAGCCAAAAGGAGTATCCGTCACCGTTTTCAGGACCCTCTGCATACCACAGTAACCCACGTTCTTGGGTTAACAGTGAAGCGTCCGGAATTGGGATCACATACTTTCTCCAGTTGGTGGTTAACCTAAGGTCACTTAATCCCACTTCGAATCTATTTCCGAAAAAATCCTGTCCAAAACCGATGTCATTAATAGTACCGGCTCTGGTGCCTTTGGCATAGAATGTAAGAGCATTATAGGAGGTCAGGTTTCTTCCGCCATTTTCGTCTCTGAAGATAGCTCCGGCGAAAGCTCCATCCGGATCCCCCACATTAGGAACATCAAAGCGCATTGAAAGAGAACTGCCTTCAATAGTGTTGCGTGAATCAACGCTGAAAGCATCTGCCTTTGAACCTTCGTAAGGAAAATACTCCAATCCTGCACTAAATCCGTCAATAAAAACTTCCGGATTCTCCGTAAAATCGGGAGCCTCTAAGTCACTAACCGTTCGCTCGCATCCCAAAAGCAGAAGAATGAACAGCGCCGGCACAATAGTGATCTTATACTTATAAATTATTTTTAAATCCATCATTATGATCGGTTAAATGTTAAATATTTATTTGAATATAAGTTCTAAACTCCCACTCACTGCCATTATCAAAACCAGCGGCAGCATTCGGGTCGGGCGCTTCAAATTCGTTAGCCGATTGTGTAGGAGCATAGCGCGGTGAGAATCGATCCAGGGATCTCCAGGTACCTCGTACACCGATGCGGGTTGCGGGCATGCCAAACCAATCAGGATTTGAGAGTGTAGTTGAGAGGTCTCCCATTAGCTGCAGTGGAAATGTAAGATTGAAATCCCTGTGATAGTCATAAGGTCCCCAATCATCAATTTTTACGTAGCTATTGAGCATAACTCTTTTATAGATCGAACGAATATCCACACCGTACCGATTTATTGTGCGATCATCACTGCCGTTCGACTGAGCAGGGCCGCCATATACATTCGCTATAATGCCAAAATCTCTGGTTGGCTTAGATACAATTCTTGCATGTACTTCCCAGAGATCTTTTGGATCCGGTGCACCCTCGAATGCAAATGTTGACCGGCCGTCAGGTAAAATACCGATTGCGGCATCCTGTGTAGTTGGCAGATGGCGATATACAAAACCTGCGCTTATGGCAAATGCAGCATCTTCAGATCGGTCGCTGTCCCAGTCATACATAAAAGTTGCCGGGGTAGGGTCGTACGTGATCAGGATCTCTCCGGCCACCTGCTCTCTGTTACCTCTAACAACAAAGGGGTCATCAAGTATATTTCTTGGTCTGCCGGGAGCTTCAACGCTCGATGGTATTGGGCCTTCAATTGGTTGCTGCCACAAAAAGTTGGGCGCAATTTGAAAGTTTCCAACCATGTAAGTAAGACCGGTTAGGAAATTGTACTGGTTTCCGCTTCCACTGTCTTTCA
>CAZHUP010000451.1:0-1986 GCA_964535495.1 uncultured Rhodohalobacter sp. | reverse complement strand
TGGGCGAAATAGAGGCGGTATTACCCCGAATTGATTTTTGTATCCGAGCTCTACCCGTCTGACCGCGATTAGCGGGCTGAAGGGGAAACCGCGAAATCCAAGAATCCGGTCAATTTGCGTCTCTATTTGATAAGCACCATCTTTTTACTCGACACAGTATTGTCAGTCACAATTCTGTAAATATAAACGCCGGATGCAAGTCCGCTGCCATCAAAATCAACGGAATAGAAGCCGGCCGGCATTTGGTTATTTACCAAAGTGGCAACTTTTCTACCGATCGAATCGAAAACTTCAATTTTAACATCCTGAGTTTCCGTTACTGCGTATTCAATTTTGGTAGTGGGATTGAATGGGTTGGGATAATTTTGAGCAATCAGGTCGGTTTCGGGCAGGGCCGATGTAATGTCGAGCGTGTAGTTCGCCATGCCTGATCGGTTTGTGTTTACAATCGCGATGGAAATATCGATAAGATCTTCCCACTTCCAGGTGGTTTGCACGGTCTGAATGTCACTTTCGGGTTGAAGGGTTAACTGAACATCTGCACTGCCATCTCTGAAATACCCAATAACTCCGAGCCCGACTCCCGGAATATCAGACTCAAGTGTGAACTGAGGCTGCCCAAGCGCTACATTCGAGGGAGATGCACTGAGGAAATGAGCGGCTTTTGCCCGAAGCGTAAAACCACGTGTATCGCCGGGAGCTATTCCAATATTATTGATAATATTTGGATTGGGATAATTTTCTCTGTCCTCAAACCCATAGTCATATAGGGAATAGATCGGGCCGGAAGCGAGATGCCACATCATATTGTTGAGATGCTCTCGGTTCAGATGTCGGTTTCTTTCATTCAGAGATACCTCAATGGCCTCAAAAAAAGGTTTGGTTCGGTCTTCAATAAACTGCTCCCAAACATCTACCCACAAATCCATTCCGTACTGTTCGGCAAAATAGAGCATCCAGGTCATATGCCAGTACGCTCCGGGAGTTGGGTTGCCCGGTGTTCCGAAAATAGACTGACTGTTCGGATCATCTGAATCAAAACTATCCCGGATGTAATTGTAGTAGTCGTTCACGTCAGGATAAACAATCTCCTCCATCAGGGTGGCGTCCATCTCTATCCAGTCGAAACTGCCCGCACTTCCGTCCCATCGGTTTGTGGCATACTGAATGGCATGCTTTATTTCGTGAGCGATAGTTGCATAGAGCGCTCCGATTACATCTCCATCGGGATGTGTGTTTGGGGGGAAATTTTGAAAATTATTGTGAATAGTGATGTAGGAAGTAGAGCCGGATGATGTGGTAGTTCCGTAAAAAATGATGTTCTCAAAATAGATTTCGTACGGTTCACTTCGGAGGAAATCTACAAACCCAAGTTCCTCTACCTGGTATCTGTAAGATGAATCAGCTGCCTCTGCGGCCAGGTAGATGTAATCCGGGACACCGGGCTCGATAGTGCTCTCTTCCGGAACGGCATTTTGACCGTCAGTTTCGTAGTAGAGAATAAAATTACCAGAATTGGAGATGTACTCTTCGAGGTTGGATGTTTCCTGTCGTTCAAAAAAGGATTCAATTTCAGCAATGGAGGAGGTGGAAAGTTGATCTTTGATCTGTAAATACTCAGCGTGTAGCGGTACACCGCATTTGATGGGCGGATGTTCATCAGTATGTTCGAACAGCTGTGTTTCAACGGATCTGTATGCAAACCGAAGTTTTTCTGTCAATGCTGTTTCTCTTGAAATCTCCCCGCGATTCTGAGCATCATTCAACTCTCTGAATACAGGGTGCTGCGCAGTCTGGGCAAAACTGTCGGCTGAAACGACGGATAGTCCAATCAGTAGAAAAAATAAAATCAGATATTTATAGTAGGGCATATTTTACAACAACGAGGGATAATAAAGTATCGAAAAATTCGTAATTTTAAGGCTGTGTAAAAACAGGTATTAGTTTGAGTTTGATTGATAAATTTGATCACTGCGTTCCCCTCCT
>CAZHUP010000450.1:0-1998 GCA_964535495.1 uncultured Rhodohalobacter sp. | reverse complement strand
ATAAATTGAGCTTTCCTGACTATATGAGACGATTATTGGCTGAGCAGTTTGTTTAACAAAATGCTAAAGAGTGCTAATCACTGCTAAGATTTTTAGCAGTCCTTAGCACCTCTTAGCTGTGTTTAGCAGTAGTCATTATTAATAGAATTTATGTTTTTGATAGTTTATGAGTGGTTTTGCCTAACTTTTTAGCAGTTAGCAGAATTTTTGAGCATTTAACTCGGAAATTGAGAAGAACCATGCTACAAAAGGGAAAACTGTGATTATACTCGAATCAAAGTTTTTTCAATTGCGTTTCTCAGCTCAGATCTTACATTTGCAGACTCCGCATACTCAGGCCACCGATTAATAACAGATTGTACCTGTTCAATAACCTGATCTGCTTTTTTGATATTGACTGATTCCGCCAATGCCAGCAAATCACCACGATTAATTCCTGTTCGCTTTCCGTTTATGCTAAGTGCATGCTGGCTCACCCACTCACTGTCAGGCCGGTACGAATGACACAAATCATAAGCCGGTGACAGCTCCCAATTTTTATCCTTTTTCAGGCGAAATGAAAAGTTTTTGGTATGATCGTCACAGTTTCTGGATAAAACATTAAATACCATTCTCCTAAACATCTGTTCGGCTTCAGGATAGGTCAGACGCAGCTCGCGCATTGTCTGGAATAACTGCTCATAGCTGTAACTTCTCACATCATTGTAATCATAATGTTTTATAGCGCAGAGTGTTTGAATATGATGCTTTGTGCCTGTTCCTTCTCGGTCAAACCGTTTTGTCATAAAATGTGCACGGCCATTCTCTTCAAACAGTTTAGACGGCATCATATCTATACCGCAATCTTTGGCCATCAAGTAGTAGGCGTACTCTACCCGTCCGTAGCCATAACTTTCTCCAAGCTGAATATCACTAACTCCATCCAGTTTAATTAGCCAGTGCTCAAACCCATTTGGAGCTTTTGTTTGCCCGGATTTTACATTGCCAGTTTTCTCATTGTAAGCAATAACGGCTTTGGGTCTTGCTCCTCCGGCGGAGGTCCCAATTTTCAGGATATTTCGGATAGCTTGTTCATCCTTTTCCTGGAGGCTTGTTTCAAATTTTTTTCTTTTTGTCAGCATCTTTTGCGCAATCTCTACTAAACTGTTCACTTCGATATCAAAGGTTTTTTTAGTGCTGCTTAATGTAGCCGGTTCAAATTCTAATGCTCCCATTCCTCTTGTCCCTATAAAGCAGAGCGTTTCAACTGGATTCATGCTGTTCTCGGGCCGGCCCTGCTGAGCCAGCCAGCGATTGATTAACTGATTCCCGTAGTTATCTGGCAGAGAGTCAGCCAGCATTCCGGGAAGACCTTTAAAACAGTCCAGTTCTGTATTAGCCTTTTTTCGAAGTTCGGGAAAGGAGAATATGCTCTCGCTGCTTTTTATCGGCATCTTTAAAGGTGCCAGATCCCAGCCTTTCCGTTTAAAAGCGTCACCATATTCAAAACTTGCTACACCGGTTGAATCATCCCATGCAATGGCTCCTGCCAATTCACCCCAGATATGAACATATGCGGTTTTCATAGCTACCACTCGCTTAATTTCTGATCCTGACGGTCTTGTCTGCTTGCCCGCTTTCTCTTCTCCTTCTCTAATTTAGCAAGAGCCATTGGACTGATCTTTTCCTCAACACGAAAAGCATCCATAATGTGTAATTGATCAAGTACCCGAAGAACCTGTATCAGTGTCAGAATTGTAACTGATTCACCCCGTTCAAGTAGGCTCAGGGTGGATCGACTGATCCCAGCCTCTTCCGCTATCTCATCCTGAGTTTTATTTTGACGTAAACGATGATGTTTTACAAAAGCGCCTATCTGTTCAATCAGAGCTTTATCACTCATTGAAGACAAATTTTTGTATGATATTTCATTCATAGAAGTTTATTTAATTGAATAACGAATGATATTTCATTCATAATATACGGAAATAATCATTACTTATTGAATGAAATATCATT
>CAZHUP010000449.1:0-2002 GCA_964535495.1 uncultured Rhodohalobacter sp. | reverse complement strand
ACATCATTCTGTTTCTCGTGTAAGCATCAAGTGCAGTCTGCTTATTAACTTGGAGGAGATCACAGAGAAAATAGGTTTATATGAACACTGAAAAACTGCGATCTGAAATCAGAAAAAATCGCAGAATGGATTATAATAGAAGAATATTATGAAGAAGACTTTTAACATTTATGGAATGCACTGTGCGGGATGCTCAAACTCCGTACAAAAGGTACTCGAGAATGTGCCGGGAGTTAAATCTGCAGATGTACAGCTAACTACCGAAAAAGCAGTTATCGAATTCGATAATGGAGATGTCCCTGTTGAGGATTTATCCAAAGCAGTGGAATCAGCCGGTTTTAAACTTAAGGTGCCGAACACATCCAAAATTACCTTCACGATCGACGGGATGCACTGCGCCGGTTGCGTAAGTTCTGTTGAAAAAGCGATCAGGCAGGTTGAAGGAGTTCATCAGGTATCGGTGAATCTGACTACAGAGCAAGCTGTTGTGGAGCTGGATGAGAAAGTTGTCTCCACGGATGAGATTGAAAAACGTGTGGAATCAGCCGGATATTCTCTAAAAAAAAAGAACGCTGACCAGTCAAATCAATTAGAAGAGAAGCGGGAACGGGATAAAAAAAAACTTGAGGATGCCCGGAAGAAGATGATCCGGAGCTGGATTGTTACGGCGCCGCTTATGATCTGGATGTTTGTGGACATGGTGCTGGGCATTCATCTTACATCGCACCTGGTAATGGAACTTGCCATGACAGCCGGTGCCGGTTATGTGATTTTCGGCCCCGGTTACAGCACGGTTATCAGCGCTCTTAAATCTGCCAGAGTACTCACACCCAATATGGATGTGTTGATTGCCCTGGGAACAACGGCATCGCTTATCACAGGTTTTGTGGTGCTGGGACATGAATTCGGGCTGATTCAGTCTCAATTTTACAGTTTTGCGGGAATAGCAGCCATGATTATGGCTTTTCATCTGACCGGCCGGTATGTAGAAACCAAAGCCAGGGGACGGGCCTCCGAGGCGATTACGAGGCTGCTCACACTGGAGGCCAAAACCGCACGAATCATCAAAAATGGAGTTGAACAGGAAATTTCAGTCAGTGATTTGAAAGTGGGTGATGTGATGATTGTGCGCCCAGGTGAAAAAGTTCCGACAGATGGCACGGTTGTGGATGGTAAAGGCTCTGTTGACGAAGCGATGGTAACCGGAGAATCGATGCCGGTTTTGCGTGAAAAAGGGGATGAGGTGATTGGCGGAACCATTAATGCCGAGGGCACTCTTCGCGTTCAGGTAAAAGAGGTGGGTGAGAATACGTTTTTAAACCGGGTGATTAAGCTTGTAGAGGAAGCCCAGGGATCAAAAATACCTATTCAGGATTTTGCAGATCGCGTTACGGCAGTTTTCGTACCGATTATTTTGGTACTTGCCGCTATAACATTTCTTTTTTGGTGGCTTCTTCCGGAAGTGCTACAACCGCTGTTGGTCTGGGCTGATCCCTACATTCCCTGGATAATTACCGATCTTGAACCTGTCAGCCAGGCATTTTTTGCTGCACTGGCTGTTCTTGTTATTGCTTGCCCCTGTGCACTTGGCCTTGCAACACCCACTGCCCTGATGGTGGGATCAGGCCTGGGAGCTGAAAACGGCATTTTAATCCGCCGAGGCGAAGCCATTCAGAGGCTGGATGAAGTAACCACCATTGTATTTGATAAAACGGGAACCCTCACAAAAGGTGAACCGGAAGTTGTAGAGTGGAAATCATTTGGGGATGATGACAAGCTGAAAAAATATATCGGATCGGTTGAGAATCTCTCGGAGCATCCACTGAGTCGGGCTATTACAAATTATGCGGATTTAGTTCAGTATCAGGATGTGACAGATTTTAAATCTTTTACTGGAATGGGCGTAAAAGGAGTTGTTGACGGCAAACAAATACTGGCTGGAAATGAAGAATTAATGGAAAAATTCTCGATTCAAAAAAATGGCCAGTCGGATAAAGTTTTT
>CAZHUP010000448.1:0-2002 GCA_964535495.1 uncultured Rhodohalobacter sp. | reverse complement strand
AAATTTCTTACCGCTTAGGTTTTGTGCTCATAAAAAGATCAAAGCCGTTCATCGGAATCGGTTTGCCGTGGTATAGAAATCCTTCAGCATAATCGAATCCGCCGAGGTGTCCATAATATTTAGCCCGGGCACGGAGTGCTTCAAAAAATTTAGGATCGGAGATATAGGTCTCCGGTTCATCACCGGGATCAGCAACGTTAAACTGGGTTGCAAACGCCTTAATGGCATCTTCCTTCAGGTCAATGGTATTTGAAATATCAAACACAAAATCTGGTTCAAACGGACGGTCCTGCATATAGTGGATGATGTGAGCCGGCCGGTGAGGTTCCTGAAGATCTCCATTTTCGTCCCGTGTTTCAATTTTCATCAGGCCGCTGTAAAAAATGGCGTCAACAAGTAGTCGGGATGCGTCACCATGATCGGGGTGACGATCTGAGGGAGCGGTGATCAGGCAAACATGAGGACGATATTTCCGTACCGCCTGAATAATGGGAAGATGAAGCTCACGGGTATTATCAAGCTGTGTGTCGGGCAATCCAAGATTTTCCCTGGCCTCAAGCCCTAGAATTTCAGCAGCCCTCGCAGCTTCCTTCATTCTGATTTTTGGAGTACCGCGCGATCCCATCTCGCCACGGGTCAGATCTATTACGGCAACCTTTTTCCCCTGTTGAACCAGTGCCGCCAGAGTTCCGGAACAGCTCAGCTCTGTATCGTCGGGATGCGCTCCAAATGCTAAAATATCGACCATTATAACCGTTTTTAAGTTTGTCTTAATTTTTTTCAAATATAGTGAAACGAAAGCAGTTAATTTTCGTACCGTCTGCTAATTGTGTTCTACTGCATAACTCGTGTGCATCTTGAACGACTTAATTTTAGAGATGCGTTCACAAATAAAAATCTATGTACCGAATATTTACCAGTTTTACCGAGGGGTTCAAAATTGCGCTTTCATCTTTGTGGGCCAATAAGGTACGTGCTATTCTGACCACAACTTGTATTGTGATCGGCATCGTATCCGTGACTGCTATGAATACTATCACCGATGGTGTGGATCGTTCTTTTGATGAGAGTATGGACATGTTGGGCAGAAACGTGGTATTTGTGGAAAAATGGCCATGGGGTTTTGGAGGAGAGTATAAATGGTGGGAATACAGAAACCGCCGCGAGCTTCAGGCCTCCTATGTTGAGCAGTTGCGAAACCTTGTTCCAAGTGCTTCCGCGGTTTCAGCACGGGCCTATCGGTCCACCTCTGTTCGTTACGACGACCGCAGCGCTGAGGGGGTAGGATTGAGTGGGGCAACGGCGACCTATTTCGAGACGGCAGGTCTGAATATTGATGACGGTCGTGCATTCAGCGAAGCCGACGAACAGCGATCAGCAAGGGTTGTGGTGATTGGCAGTGGGGTGGCCGAAGCACTATTCCCGGATGAAGATCCAATTGGAAAACGGGTTCGCATCAGAGGACAGAGATTTACGGTGATCGGCACACTTGAGAGTCAGGGCAGTTTTTTGGGGCTCGAGGATCTCGACAACGAAATGGTGATTCCGATGGGTGCCATGGCTACGATCTACGATTTACGATCGGGTATCAGGCTTTCGGTGCAGTTTCCGAACGAAGAGATGCTGGTTGACGGAGAGTACGAAGTGATCGGGGCGATGCGTCAAATTCGCGGACTAGATCCGATGGACGATGATGATTTTGCGATCAACAAAGCCGCGCTTTTTGAACAGGAGTTTCAAAGCATGAAGCTGGCTATCTATGGAATTGGAATTTTTCTCACCGGCCTGGCACTATTTGTGGGAGGTATTGGGGTGATGAATATTATGTTTGTATCCGTCAAAGAACGAACTAAAGAGATTGGTATTCGAAAAGCGGTTGGTGCACAATCATGGGAGATTCTGCTGCAGTTCTTGATGGAATCGATCGTTATCTGTCTGTTTGGAGGAGTGATTGGAGTGTTACTTTCAATCGGGGTTACGGAGCTGATCAACCAGATTTTTG
>CAZHUP010000447.1:0-2008 GCA_964535495.1 uncultured Rhodohalobacter sp. | reverse complement strand
CATTTGAAAGAGGTATCTCCTGATAAGTAAATGTAGCAAGCGAAAATCTTTGTTCACCGGGAGTGTATGCCTCATCTCCTCCAATATTTAAAGCCTGCCCCTGAAAGCTGAATCCAACAGCACCACGTGCAAATATTCCTCGGGGTTTATGCTGCAATGTAAGCGTACTGCTAAAAGCATACTGGTCGTATTCCAGATCAACATCTTCGTCGATGCTTCCATCTTCTTCGATTTCAATTTCTACCTCCTGCTGGAAAAAATGCGTAGCGTTAAATCGCAATTGTGCCTTGTCAAAAAAGGAACCAACAAAGTCTCTTCCAAATCTTCCCTGGAATGAGTATCTTCTTGCTCTTATCTCAACAGTTTCATCAGGATCATCAATGCCTTCGGGGATTTCGAAAGTCTGGTCAAAGAAAGAAAGACTCAGCCCCCCGTTCAGATTTCCGTTGTCAATTCCCCAGCCCATGGCTCCATCTGTATTTCTCATGGATGTTTGCGGCACTTCACCATCAGGAGTGGTAATATTACCACTTTGCCTCATGGCAAAACGTGCTGTGGTTGCCCAGGTATCATCTCCGTAGGTGATACGTCCGAATCCAGCCCCCATGTTATTCATGGTTGCACCTTGTCCTGATAATACACCTGTAATTCCCGGGTCCCACTGATCGGGTATATCAGTAGTCATAAGGTTGATAACACCACCCAGTGCACTGGAGCCATACAGAAGGCTGGCAGGTCCTCTTACCACCTCGAGACGACTGGCTACCAGTGGATCCATTGAAATGGCATGGTCGGCTGATGTTTCAGAGATATCACCCATTCGCTCGCCGTTCTCCAGCACCAGGATACGGTCGCCATCCATGCCGCGTATCACCGGGCGGGCGGGAGCTGAGCCAAAGCTTCGCATGGCAACACCAGGCTGACCGTTAAGCATCTCACCAAAAGAAGGTTCGCTGCGTCGCTGAAGCTGCTCACCGGTAAAAACATTATCGGGCTGGTAGCGAAACCCGCTGGCAGTGGGAGATGATGTCAGAACTATCTCCTCAAGGATAATACCTGTTGGTACCAGTTCAATATCAACCTCAATGGTTTGATCTTTAACGGCTATAAACTCAACTTCTGAGCGGGCATAACCCATGCTTTGGGCAATTAATGTATGTGTCCCCGGTGGTAAATTGGTGAGTATATAGTGACCTGTGGCATCGGTAATGGTTCCAATGCGTGTGCCTTTGATGAGTATATTTACAAAGGGAAGATGTTCACCTGTTTCGGAATCAATAACATGACCAAAAATATTAGCATCCGTTGGAGGACGTTGCTCGCCGGGATTGTTATCGGCCAATAATCGCGGGTTTACTGTAAATAAAATTAAAAGGAATAGTATTGTTGCAATATATGTATTTTTCATAATATTAAATTGGGTTAAATGTTTGTAAATAATCTCCTGCCGGCTTGTTATATGATTCTACCAGATTGCAAGGATCTTTGGAATCAGATGCCGGGTTTTCAAATTATTTCTTTTTGAGAAAAGGCTGTGACAAAGGAAAAACTACAGGGATTGATTTACAATGAAGGGGGGCCGCGTAAGGGATCTGTTTTAAGGCATGTAACGGAAACTAGCCTGGATTTGTAGGCAGATATTCCGGGTTTAGGCATGGACCTTAGAAACTGTTCAAAAAAGAACAGCAACAATAAAAAGCCGGTAATTTGAGATATCTGCGCAAGCACAGAATACTCAAAATCAGTATGGCTATGATTTTGATATGGGGTTCCTTTAATGGGTTTGTTATTAAAGGGGTGAGAGTGTTCAATTACTAAACCGTTTTCAAGAATATGGTAATGGCGGAAAGCAATCTGATTAAAAAATAATAACAGTACCACCGGTAAAGTGATGAGCAGTATTATTTTTTGTACTTTTTTATCAGAATCCATAATTGCTTAATGTTAATCAGTGCAATTGGGCACACAAAAGTAAACATTTGATGCAGACGAATAGTTTGATGCGTAT
>CAZHUP010000446.1:0-2009 GCA_964535495.1 uncultured Rhodohalobacter sp. | reverse complement strand
AATATGGCATTTCTGGCCATTTTAAACCTGGATGAGTTAGAAGGCCACTCTCCGTTAACGGAAGAATATCGGGTTGAGGGGTATGAGATCAGTAAGAGTATTCAATACGTTCTTATTCCAAAAACTGTGGTTGGGCAAAGTATAACAAGTCACATAGCCTACAATGTTGCTGATTTTATTACCCTTCGAAATCAGGATGGTGTAATCGAGGTCAGGGTAAGAGATTTTCAACAATACCGGGGTTCTGATGTAGAACTTCCAGCTTCAAGTGCTTATCTGCTTTATAATTTTGATTTCGATTTAAACCTGATTGGAGTCGGAACGTCCGATGGCTATAATTTAACTTCCGACTTCCTTTATACAAACGGGATGATTAATGAGTATCCCGATTTCCGCTACTTCGAAAACTTCCGGGAAAAGATTCGATACTGGGATGGTGCGGAGTTTGTGCCGTTTGATGAATATTTGGGGAGGCGTTAATCATTCCTGGTTGCATCCGTTGATCCGGGAATAGAAGAGGGAACTCCCGGTAGATTTCTTGTCTCAAAAGGCCGGTGCTGCTCTTCATTTCCGGGAAGGTAGATAATATCCTCAATGGTTCTGTTCATATAAATGAGGTCGTAGTACGTAGTATCGGCTATAATAGTAGAGTCGGAATAAAGAACATACATCATATCATGCACGGCAATACTGTCGGGGGTGGCCGGCGGGCGAGGTGTAAAACGGAAAGCATCTTCGTTAAAATTCCACATCTGGAATGTGAAACCATCTTCATCCCGTTCAAGACGTAAACTAAATGGAAGCTCATTATAATTTCTGTTCAAAGACAGTAGAATATCCGATATCAATGAGCTTTGAACCAGTTCCATATCAGTTTCGTCAATCTCCCAGGATTCGAGTGTATCCGCATGATGCGGATAAAAATGATCCGGGTCCCGGTTGAGCCCGTCACTGCGTCGTTCATCAAAACTCCAACCACGCATAATTTCCTCGACCTCAGGTGGTGTATCCATAAGTTCAAAAACTTCAAGAGAAGGGTAAACAACCAGGAAATCATCGTTTCCAAAACCATTATTGGTAATGTCAATAATCTCGATCTTTTCAACCTCAGATGCATCAACGATTAAAAGATATGCGTCCAAAATCAATTCAATGGAGGCTGGATCTTCAATAACTGCAACAGGCCGGAATATCTGTGTTACTTCCGCGCTAACAGATAAATCCTGCCCGGATAATTTTGTAACAGATAAAACCGCTATGATCAGTGTTAAATAAAAAATGCGTTGAAGATAAGTTTTCATAATCCATCGTTGGTTTAGAATTGTCTGCTCAATTCCAGGTAATGTCTCGCCTGGTCCATCTGGCCGCTTCTGCGGTGTAAATCGGACAGAAGTTCGTAAAGTCTTATTGTATCCTCTTCATTCAGCAATTGAAAGTTTACATCATCCAGGCCATTATAAAGCACGTATTGGGAATGGGGTTCTGGATTACTCGATTTAAAAGAAAATTATTTATAAAGCACTTAATGCTTCCTACTACTCGAGTTTGTTGGATCACAAAAAAATTTTCTGCAATAACAAGTTAATGATAGGATTTAATTACAGAGTTCTCTCTAAAACTTAATATCTAAGTCAATATGCGTAAATCGATAATATTTCAGTTCTTTTTTTTACTTTTGGTTACTAATTTTTTTGGATGCAGTATATTTGATTCGAATGATGATGAGAATAATCCCTCTTTCTCAATAGTTGAAAATATCAACGGAAATTTCGATGCTGCTATTGCCAATGAAGAACATGATATCCTATTTGGGATATCTTATGATAGTCAAAACCGATTGGATAAAAGTGTTTTTGTAAATGAACAGGGAGATGCAGCGACGACCTGGTTTAGAGAGGACGGATTGCCAGAGCGGCTGATTATAGGTGAAAGCGTTATCGTATTCTCCAATTATCCAGATACTCATTTTGATGTATTAGGTATTTCAGAATCCGGGGAAATTTTTATTG
>CAZHUP010000445.1:0-2013 GCA_964535495.1 uncultured Rhodohalobacter sp. | reverse complement strand
CAAACTGAAATCCAATATTGCTAAAGAAGACGGAGACTTTCGACACATAATTACCCCGTATAACAAATACGATCCTTTTTTATTTAGCAATGATTCAGTGAGACATAATGTGGCTGAACTTTTAATATTTAGGGAATTTGCAAGAAGACCAAGGCGTCAAAACAACTTAGAAACACTGGGCTTAGTCGGTTTGGATTATCCTTCAATTGATTCAATTTCATCTGCACCATCTGAGTGGAGCACTAAAGGTCTGTCATTAGTAGAATGGAAAACCTATCTGAAAATTTGCATCGATTATTTTGTACGAGCCGGTGGAAGTACTGAAGGATCAAATCAATACTTAGAATATTGGTTAGGCTTGCCATTCTATAAATCATATTTAATTGCTCAAGACGAAGACACAGGAAGTAGCTATCAAAGAAAATGGCCAACAGCAAAAAGAGGGAAAAATCAGAGCCGTATTGTTCGTCTTTTAATAAAACTTTTGGGAGTTGATCCCGATACTGCAGAAGGAGAGGATATAATTGATGAAGTTTTAGAACTAGCTTGGCACGATCTTACTAGAAATACTCAAACTCTAACAAGAAAAGATTCTGGATATATTCTTGAATTAAGTAGTATATCATTTACAATACCAGAAAAAGTATGGATATGCCCGATTACCAGAAGATTTCTTGATAAAACAATAAGGGGGATTACTCCTTATCTGCCAAAAACATTGGACGGTAATATAGTATGTAAGGAACACAGTATTCCTCGTTATCCAGAACCTTTTGGGAATACTCAAGACCCTTTCAAAAATAGAGAATTAGCACAAGAGTGGATTCGTCAACAAGAAGAAATAGAGAGTTTAAAAAACGAGGGGTACTGGTCTTTATTCAATGATAGAGTTATTGAATACATGCCTTATTATGAAACAGCTGAACACTCAGCTCAGATAGATTCAAACCTTCTACAACGTTATGAAAAACAATTTAAAGAGGGCAGAATCAATATTCTTTCTTGCTCAACTACCATGGAGATGGGAATTGATATTGGAGGTATAAGAATGGTTGGCATGAATAATCTTCCTCCGCATCCAGCAAATTATTTACAAAGAGCGGGCCGTGCTGGACGTAGAAATGAAACAAGGTCAACAACTATGACCCTGTGTAAACAAAATCCTCATGATTTAACAGCTTTTGAGGAAAGTAAATGGGCATTTGAAACAAAATTACCAGCGCCCACTGTATCTCTTCAGAGCAAGATAATCGTACAAAGGCATGTAAATGCATTCGTGCTATCTTATTATTTAAATAACGTAATTGGTTTTAAAGAGGTCGACAAGCTAAAACTTTCTACTGGCTGGTTTTATTTAGACAAGGACCAAGGTATTACGAAATTTATTCGTTGGTTAGAAACTTTGGAAGGTGACGAACCAGATCAATTCTCTGAGGGCGTTAATCTACTAGTCAGGAAAAGTGCACTTGACGGTTTAAGCTTAGCGTCGATTTATGAGAATGTCATTACCCAAATAGAAGAGATTTTTTCCAAATGGAAAAAAGAGCATGATAATATCGAGAATCAAAAGCAGGAACTTCTGGAAAAAGGAAAGGCAGATTCACCTGAGGTCAAGGCCATTGAACATCAATTAAAACGCTTGACCGAAGAGTACTTATTGAGAGAGTTTGCATCAAAAGGCTTTTTACCTGGCTATGGATTTCCATCCAATATTGTAGCTTTTGACCATTATAACATATCTGCATATAAGAAAGACAAAAGAAGAAAAGAGACCAAAACGAGAGATGATAATGTCCAAATGAGTAGAGATTTACCTTCAAGGGATATTGTAACTGCATTGAGGGAGTATGCACCTGGAGCAGACGTTGTATTGGATGGGGCTGTATATCGATCGGAGGGAATTACCTTAAATTGGCATGTGCCAAGCTCGGTAAAGGATGTTAAAGAATCACAGGCAATAAAATATGCCTGGAGATGCAATAAATGTGGTTTTAGTGGGTCAACCTATGACAT
>CAZHUP010000444.1:0-2023 GCA_964535495.1 uncultured Rhodohalobacter sp. | reverse complement strand
GCAATATCAACTCTCAAATCACTTATATGCTTTACTTCGTCAATTCCGGATAGTTCTTTAACAAGATCGGCATCCTGGTAAGAGAGTACTTTACCTTCACCATACTCTCTTCTCTCATTGCGATCTTGCAGATAGACCGTCGCTTTTTTGGTATTCCCGTCTAAAATCATATAGGCGTATGGTGATTTAATACCCGACAGATAGTAGAACTCATTGTTCTGGCGGAAAAACTGAAATCCCATCGGCATAGGGGCTCCCTGAATAATGGCAAATGCGCGATTACCGATGGCATCGTAAACCTTATCTCTGCGCTCAGCAAACTCTTCAGGGGTGAAATGTTCAGTAAAAAGGGCACGTTCCTCTTTTTCGGTTGATGTGTTCCAGGTATACTGAGCAGATATATCTGAAACAGGGATAAATAATAACAAGCCAATCAAAATTGGCATACATTGGAAGAATGGATGTAATTTTGTTTTCATGAACTGGATAGGTTTAAAGTTTCGGAGGTCTTGATTTTAGATTGTACATAAAAAAACTTGAATTATAAACTGTAAGAAGCTAAATGTGGTAATGTTTTAAAAGTTGCGGTCGAAATTTTCAAACGGGATAATCAATCAGTTTGTTTATGAAATTCTTAAGTTGATAATTATTTGTAGATAATTACCGGAGCATGGATAAAAAATTTATAGAAGAGTTATTAAAATCACACAAAGAAGCATCAAAGTGTCCGCCGCCCGAGATGGTGGTTCGTTTTTTTGATGATATTCTGGGAGTGCTGTTTCCCGAGTTTGCAAGTGACCGGTTTTCAGACCTTGAATCTATTGATAAGCGATTAGATGAGTTGCGAGCTCAACTCAGACAGATTTTTGATCACAATAAAGAGTGTGTAAAGAGTGGGATAAAGGGATTGGAGAATGAGGTATTTGATGCTTTACCGGAAATCAGATCAAAATTACTCTTAGATATTGAAGCGATCTATATGGGTGATCCCGCTGCTCAAAGCACAGGTGAAGTGATTCGGACCTATCCCGGTTTTTATGCAATTGCCGCACACAGAATCGCTCATCTGCTTTTAAAAATGGGAGTTAATTTGATCCCACGTATTATTTCAGAGCATGCCCATAGTCAAACAGGTATTGATATACACCCCGGAGCAGAGATCGGCGATTACTTCTGTATTGACCACGGTACCGGAGTTGTAATTGGCGAGACGACCGTAATTGGCTCTAAGGTTAAAATATATCAGGGTGTAACTCTTGGTGGATTGAGTGTAAAGAAGGAAGACGCGAAGAAAAAGCGGCATCCTACTATTAAGGATAGCGCGGTGATCTATGCCGGTGCTACGATTCTGGGCGGTGAAACGGTGATTGGTGAAAACAGCATTATTGGTGGAAATGTGTGGCTAACCAAGAGCGTGCCGGCCAACTCTAAAATTTACTATCAGGCGAAGATGACCAACGCCGAAGGCGAAACGGATACGATTACGTTTAAGTGATAAAGATAACCTGACAGCACCGACCGGATCTGTCAGCGTTTTACAAATTCTCCCCTAAAAAGGGGAGATTTAGAGGGGTGTAAACTGACATGTAAGTCAAACATCACCTTTTCCTAAGTGAAACTCTATATTCACGCTGGGATAAATCCCGCGCTTGTATGTTGAACCCATGAATGGGTTTAGGGTGATTTTAGATAAAAAAAACGTGAATTTTGATTTAGAAACTAATAGCAAACTTTACAAATTCTCCCCTAGCAAGGGGAGAGAAAGAGGGGTGTCAATGTCTATGCCTAAACACACGAGCCGGCCATTCATGGCCGGATACAATCTGACAGCGTTGTGAAGAAAAAAATTGGACACTTGCAGGAACCGACAGCCGTCGGTACGCTGCCAGGTCGGAATTTCATAAACCTGACAGCACCAACCGGATCTGTCAGCGTTTGGATGGAAAAGCAATATTTAAGTGAAACTCCATATTCACGCTGGGATAAATCCCGCGCTTGTATGTTGAACCCATGAATGGGTTTA
>CAZHUP010000443.1:1663-2025 GCA_964535495.1 uncultured Rhodohalobacter sp. | reverse complement strand
ATGGACGTCGGGTTCTAATGTTCCTCTACAGTGAAGATAGAGGGGCTTAACCTAATGTCCAATCAAATGTAGCAGACCCACAATATGGTTTAACCAATTTTTTCCCGGCCCGGCGGTTTTCAGTTATCTGCGTCTATACGCCCCGGCGTATCCGCACAAAAAGTAAAGGGTGGTTACTATGGTTTAGAAACGTATATATTGTATCTAATCCGAAGGGTTTAAGTGTTGATTTGGGGTAAAAATTAAAATTCATAAACTCTGTTAAGCACTTCATTGTAGTAAATTAGTTTTTACCGGATATCCATGATTGTTAATTTTCAATTTCCGCAGAATTGTGTCATTTCAATTCTATCACGCCATAT
>CAZHUP010000443.1:0-1653 GCA_964535495.1 uncultured Rhodohalobacter sp. | reverse complement strand
TAAAAAAACTTTTTTGACCGTGCCTGCCGTGAATTTATTTCAATATTGATGCATTAGGTGCAGGTAAATATAGATGCCCGGCGAAATTTTAAAAAAGATTGGAACAATCTAATCAAAACTGTGTCACAGTGGCCCACCCCAAATGCTTTACAATCAATTTTATGTTATAAACCGATGCTGAGCCCCAATTTTTTTAACATTAAAATATTTTAATCTTTTTAGTCTTCAAGGTGTAACAAATTTGATTTGGCTCTCTCATATACAAACAATTGAGCAGTTAAGTGGTGCTCAGAACATCTCGTGCCGGGGAAGGGGTAATCAGACGCGGCTTGGATATAACTACTAGAAGTATTTGACTTAATTTGTGTATTGCTATGGTTTTTAAAAATTTCTCAATCAAAAAAGTTGCTAAGCATATTGCACTATTATTAGCATTCTCTTTTTTTTCAATTCAGGGTTTGGCTCAAAATATGGACAGCCGCGAGGGGGACGAAAATGCATTACATGAGTTTTACAGTAATACAACAGGATGGAGTAACAGTACAGGATGGGCGAATCCTGATTTAAGCAATCCCCCATATGGTGTAGAGGTTGCAATGCTTGATGGTGAATTGCGTGTAATTCGTGTAGATGTAAGGGATAATGGAATTACAGGACAGCTCCCTGCGAGTATTGGTAATTGGACTAAGTTAGAATATATCAATATTAAACAAAATTCTTTGACAGGCGAAATTCCTGCATCTATAGGAAATTGGACTAATATTCATACTTTATATTTGTCAGGAAGAACAGCGGGAGAACTACCAGCAGGAAACAATAGTTATCACGCAGGTAAAAGTGATGATAGTGGTAATAATTTTAGCGGAGAATTTCCTGATGTTTTTGCAAACTTTCTATCACTTCAAATATTCCAACTTTCAGGTACAGAAATAACAAAAATATATCATCCGAGTATAGAACTTTGTACGAATTTAGTTCAGATTGAGACTTCATGGAATTTGAATAATAATCAGGAGTTGCCACCAACAATGTTCAGTGGCATGGTTAATTTGCAAAGATTGCAATGGAGAAGCAATAGTATGCAAGGAACATTTCCTGATCCAACCAATCTTGTTTCTCTTGCACGTTTTCATATAGGAAATGGTAACGAATTTTCAGGAGAGTTGCCTGATTTTTCAAATAGTATACATCTGGAAAGTTGGAATGTTGATAACAATAATTTCACAGGAGAGTGGCCCCACTATTGGAATAATGGGGATTTCACCAAGCTTGGTTCAATTCGGGGAACGTGGAATAGTTTTCATGGGACATTGCACGGTTTTGAAAACTTAGATGTATGGACATTTTCAGTTACTGGAAACGATATTACAGGATCAATACCTGAATCTGTCACCACTAACACAAGATTAATAATTTTCAGTGTTGGGTGGAATGAAATGAGTGGAAACATCCCTCAGAATGGGTGGGAAAATCTTACACAGAATAGATATTTAAGGCTAAATAATAACAATTTTGATGGGCCGATTCCTGATGATTTACCAAACAGTAATGCTTTGCAGTATCTTTATTTTCAGAATAATAATTTTTCTGGCCCAATATCTACAAATCATTCTAAATATGCGGACTCTAATACTTATGATCGGTTTAACTATA
>CAZHUP010000442.1:0-2033 GCA_964535495.1 uncultured Rhodohalobacter sp. | reverse complement strand
TTGAGTTCATAGAGATGAATAAAAGAACAAAACTTAAAAAACTATTAAATTTTATGACAATTTCAAAATTATTATCAATCGGAACAACGCCTAAATCAGAAAGTGAAAATAGAAATGACAGAACTAGTTTTGTTACGTTATGTTTTGTTATAACCTTTAGCCTTTGTGCGTTTTTTGCGCCACAGGCAATCGGACAGGATTTCATCACAGAATGGAAATTCGATGAACCTGTTACACAGATTACTTTCGATGCACTTACCAACGGTCCGGTAGAATATACCTGGAGTACCGCCCCTTCCGGAAACAGCGGAAGCGGAAGCTTCGCGCTATCATCGCCACAGTCAGCCGTTTTATCCGGTTTGGAAATCGAAGCCGGAGATGTGCTTACATTAGCTATGAAACCGCAGAATTTAATGCGATTCTTTATGGTCTTTGATTCTGACAGCGACCAACTGACAAATGTGGTGCAATGGGGTGCTGTAGAATGGACCAGTATGCATAATACATTCTGGGGATGCGAAAACCTTACCATATCTGCAAGTGACAGCCCCAATCTCACATACGTCACCAATATGTCAGGAATGTTTAATGGTGCCTCTTCCTTTAATCAAGATATAAACAGCTGGGATGTTTCAAACGTCACAGAAATGATTGCCGTGTTTTCCAATGCCCATAGTTTCAATCAGGATCTCACAGGCTGGGATGTATCGGGGGTCACTACAATGGAAAGAATTTTTAGTGACGCCATTGCTTTCAACGGTGATATATCCGGCTGGGATGTGTCGAATGTGACTGAAATGAGTGATATGTTTTTAAGGGCTGAATCATTTAACCGCGATATCGGTGACTGGAACGTGTCAAATGTACTGGATATGTCATCGATGTTTCGGGATGCAGTGGCATTCAATCAGGATATCTCAGGATGGGATATGTCGAATGTTACTGATATGGACAGGCTGTTTATGGATGCCGAAAACTTCAACCAGGATATTGGAATTTGGGATGTGTCAAGTGTCACCGACATGAGACATCTGTTCAGAAGGGCTGTATCATTTAATCAGGATATCGGAAACTGGAACGTTTCTGCCGTCGAAGACATGAGGGATATGTTCAACAATGCCGATTCCTTCAATCAGTATATCGGTGACTGGGATGTATCTAATGTTGTTGATATGGAAGATATGTTTGGAAATAACGATGCATTCAATCAGGATATCGGAGGATGGGATGTATCGAATGTTGAGAATATGAAAGATATGTTTGATAATGCCACTGTTTTTAATCAGTACATCGGCGATTGGGATGTGTCGAGAGTAACGGATATGAGCTCTATGTTTGAAGGAGCTATAGTTTTTAATCAGGATATTGGAAACTGGGACGTGTCAGGAGTGGAAGAAATGAATTCGATGTTCGAAGAAGCCGCAGCTTTCAATCAGGATATCGGAAATTGGGATGTGTCGAACGTGGAAGGGATGTGGGATATGTTTCGCGATGCTGTGGCCTTTAATCAGAATCTCGGGAACTGGATTTTGCACCCCGATGTAGCTTTAACCCGGGCCCTTCAATTTTCGGGTTTGGATTGCGATAACTACTCCGCCACGCTGATAGGCTGGCATGCGAACAACCCGGAAGTAACCGGCAGAACTTTAGGTGCCGATGGATTGCAGTTTGGCACCAATGCTGCCGAAGCCAGAGATTCGCTCATTACGGCGCAGGGATGGACGATCGTTAACGACTCACCAAGCGGGGTAATTTGCGATGGTACATTGTCAGCTGATTTAGTTGCATCATCCGATAAACAAAGCATAATTATTTATCCCAACCCAACCCCTGGTAAGTTAGTTTTAAACGGATCTCCTGCCGAACTCGGGCATGTCTCCCTGATCAATGCGCAGGGCCAGGATGTCACAGCAAAAGTAAGCATCATTGCAAATTCGGCCGGTGAGAAGGAAATTGACATCTCCCGATTGGGTGCAGGTTTTTATGTGGTGAGAACTGCGACCACTTCCAGAATAGTAGTGAAGCAATAGTAA
>CAZHUP010000441.1:0-2036 GCA_964535495.1 uncultured Rhodohalobacter sp. | reverse complement strand
TGGCATTTTTCAACTCAACAGTCCGCTCTTCAATTTTCTCTTCCAGCTCTTTGGTATGCTGCTCCTGAATTTCACGCCGTTTTTCTCTCTCTTTTACCTGTTCAGTAATATCTTCTACTGACAAGAGGATTAAATTTTCAGATTCATCATCTTTGGCAACTTCACGGGCGTTGAGCAACATGTGAAGCTCACCAAAACCCGGGAAGGTGTGAACGACTTCATAATCAACAACAACAGGGTTTTCGGGAATAATTTCTTCGAGAAGTTTTCGAATTTCAGGAAAGTCCCACATCTTATCACCCAGGTCATAAATCAGTGACCCAATGGTTTCCTTTTCTTTAAGCTCGAATTGTTTGTAAAAGGCCTTATTAGCAGTTCTTATCCGAAGTTTTTTATTCAGCACCAGCAGTGGTTCGCGAATATTTGCTACAATAGATTCAGAATAATTTCTTTCAGCTTCAAGCTGTTCATTTAAACTGCTCATCTCCTGGTTCAGGACAACCAGCTCTTCATTCGTACTTTGAAGCTCCTCCTTACTGGTCTCTAACTCTTCATTTAAACTCTGCAGCTCTTCACTACTGCTCATCAACTCTTCGTTGGCACTTTGCAGCTCTTCGATGGCAACTTCCTGATTCTCCGTGATGTTGCGCATATCCTCCCTTGTGTCAACAAGTTCTTGCTCTAACTGCTGAATGCGAAGATCTTTATCGGTATCCGCCTCTATGCCTGTTTCTGCCCCTTCACTTTCAGATCCTTGTTCGCTTTTTTCTGAAGAGGTATCGTGAAACAGTATTAAATAATGTGGATCTATGGTATTGGGTAGCGGAATTGCTTCAATGGAAATCGTATGAAGTTCATCATTCAGCTTGATCGGGATATTCTCTTTTTTTACTTCTTCATCTTCCTGCTTTACTTTATGAATAACATTTCGCAGTTCAAAAGCCAGTCCCGGCACTGCCAATGCCATTAGATTATGGCTCGGCTTCCCTGACGATTGCTGCAAATATGGACCGGTTTTCCCCCGGTACTGCACAATATCCATCGCTTCATTAACCACGACCCCGACAGGGGTGTAATTCTTGAGCATATACTCGTCTGCCGTTTTTTGAATGTCAGGACTCTTCTTTTCCGATGTATTGCTCTTCTCTCTCTCATTATAATCAAGTTCCGAACTCCGGTTCACTACCTGCATGAACCTGCTGGAGGCTTCTTTACGTGTATATATTTTGTCACTTTTATCTGCTTCAGCAAAAAGGTCGGGAACCCCGCTGGTTGTCTCCGATTTACCGAGCAATAATATCCCGTTTGGGTTTAACACATAATGAAACGTATTAAGCGCTTTTTTCTGCAGGTAGGGTTCAAAATAGATAAGTACATTTCGACAGCTTATCAGATCTATTTTGCCAAATGGAGGATCTGTTAAAAAATTATGGACGGCAAAAACGCACATATCCCGAACCTGCCGGTTTACCTGATAATTTCCATTTGATTTAGCAAAGTACTTCTTAATTCGTTTCTCAGATACTCCTGCCAATTCCGTTTTCGAATACGTCCCCAAACGAGCCCTTTCGATAGCAGATTCGCTTAAATCAGATGCAAAAATCTGTACTTTTTTCCCGGGGTTTTTCACAGATCGGGATTCTAACAGTTCTCTAACCAAAATGGCCAGAGTATACGCCTCCTCCCCTGTACTGCAACCCGCCACCCATATCCGGATGGTTTTATCATCGGGAATTTTGTCAATAAGGTCCGGCAAAAAGTTGTCGGCCAGATTTTCAAATATTTTCGGGTCACGAAAGAATGAGGTGACCGGAATCAGAAAATCACTGTACAATGTATCTTGTTCCTCCTTGTTTTCTCTTAAGTATTCAAGATACTCGGACACCCTTTTAATTTTGTTGATCGCCATCCTCCGAAGTATTCTTCGGCGGATCGTAGTCTGTTTATAATATGTAAAGTCAGTGCCTTTACGAACACGCAACAGAGTGATAATTTGCATAAAATCACTCTCTACATCACTCTCTACATCACTCTCT
>CAZHUP010000440.1:0-2037 GCA_964535495.1 uncultured Rhodohalobacter sp. | reverse complement strand
CCTCTATTACTATCCGCTATGACTCTCGTTTAGGTCATGATGACGATGCTGCTGCCTTATTAGAGCTCGAAGAAAATGATCTTATCGATGTTACTGGCATGACTCTTGGCTGGTTCCATAGTCCACAACTTCTTTACACTAGTGCTGATGAGTTCACAATGAGCGATAGATCATTAGACCTTGCTCTTGAAGTTGATGTCGATGAATCAGTAAGCGTTACGATTGGTTCTGAATTCCAAACCACATGGACCGTTCAGCCTTCGGCTTATGCTGAGCAAGATGTAACATTTGAAAGTTCAAACGAAGAAGTTGCGACTGTTGATGAACATGGTTTAATTACAGCTCATAAATCTGGTACTGCAACCATTACCGTTGAAGTCGTAGAAGATTCTTCACTAACACTCAGCTTTGATGTTAATGTTCCTGCATTAAGCATGTTCTTTGACCTTGAAGAAGAAATTGATCCAACCGATGAAGAGGCTTCAGCTTATGTTCTTAATCTATATAACACAGCTGAAGAAACTTTAGATTATTGGATCGACTACTCATATTGGGGCTTTGGCTCAGACTTTGATCAAGATGTAACAATCGAGATTGAAGATGAGAGCATTGTTTCACTCGACGGTTTAGACTTTACCGCTGATGCGACTGAAACAGGTTTGACACTTGTAACAGTTACTTCTGATTACGATGATGCTACCGTTGGTGAATTCTATATTAGAGTTCATAAACCACAACCTGAAATTCTCTTACCTCCAATGCAACAAATCCTCTATGAAAACGATACGTTTGATATCTATGATGACGTCTTTGCCGAAGACCAATACGATGGCGCTATCAGTCAAAGTGCTATTGAACTCGTAGACGATGACGGATTTGCCCTTGGTGTTCCTGGTACGTATGAAATTACATTCACTGTAACGAACAGTTATGGTGTCACTGTAGAAGCAACCCGTACCGTTCAAATTATGGAAGAAGGTCAAGCAGCTGTTACATACCCAACTGGCGTATATAACTTTAGATTTGCTGATCCTGAAACCAGAAACACTCTATTCGCTCATGCTGAACGTTGGTTAGTTGAAACTCAGTATGGTGGTGTCCCAGTATATATGAACGCTGGTTACGCTCTATATAGCGAACGTATTGTCTTCCCAGTCGATGATTATGTTCCAGTTATGGGCTTTGGTACAGGCTTTGGTGACTTTGCAGTTGATGACTCTGAAGTTGACATGGAAGATGGTAGCCCAGGTAACGCAGGAGAGTATACTTTCCGTGCTGCGGCAACATCCAACCCTGCAACCTTTGACCAATGGAACTACGATGACTCTGTAACTGCAGACATCGCAACATTATTCCTTGATTCTTTATATTACTTCGCATTTAACGAAGATCGTACAGGTTATGATGTGCTTCCATCAATGGCTACTGATATGCCAACCCCATTTGCTGATGGCGCTGCATTAATTGATGAAGATGGCGACCCAACAGCTGATGGTCAAGAACTCATTGATGAATATGGTCGTATCCTAGCGAGAACTTGGACCGTAGAACTCAGAGACGATCTACAATGGAATTTCCATGAAGATACTGACTCTGATGACTATGATCAAACCATTGATGCACACGATTTTATCGGTACGTACAAATTAGCACTTGAAGAAAACTGGTTCCGTGCCATTTCTGGTGGCGGCGACTTCACCAGTGCACCTCAAGAAATCGTTAATGCCCAAGCATTCGCTGATGGCGAAGTTGATTGGGATGAAGTAGGACTTAAAGCAATTGATGATTATACCCTTGAATTTACATTTGTTGAAAACATGGATGAATGGTCAGTTATTTACTGGCTCAGCTCATTTGTTATGACACCGATCCACTTAGAACTTTATGCTGACGTAGAAGATGAATATGGTACCAGCGCTGAAACAACAGCTTATCATGGTCCTTACATGATTTCTTACTACGAACCAGATCAAATTACCCGCTTGGTAGAAAATCCAAACTTCCACGATCCAGATCGTCATAACTACACAGGATACA
>CAZHUP010000439.1:0-2040 GCA_964535495.1 uncultured Rhodohalobacter sp. | reverse complement strand
TGATCAATCATATTCCAGGGCACCATACCCTTTAACGCCCGGTGATCTACGTACTCGCCGGTCGATATATCTACTGATCCACAGTAAAAGTCTGTTGAATACTTATTACCAAGGTTCACCCGAAGGGTATCAAACAGGGGGCTGTTGTCGTAGTAGCCAAGATCCGCCTTTTTCACCCCCACCTTATGCAGCAAATACCGCCACCCGGCGCGTAGCTTTCCGCGCTCTTTATACACCATCTCCGGGGAGATATTGCGCCACAAGCCCGTTAGCCTCATTGCCCTGCCGGTTGCAACCATAGCCCCATTGAGCGCTCCAACGCTAATACCGGCTACTACATCGGCCTTCCAGCCAGACTTATAGAGCTGCTCAATAACCCCCGCCTGGAAACTTCCTTTTGCCCCGCCGCCGCTTAGTAATAGAATTTTCATAGCGCGAACTCCTTTAGATTTTGTTTGATGTTATCGTTTTCATTTTGATTTCGTTCAGTTAAGGTGAAAATGTTGGTGCGCAAACGGCTCAATATTATCCATCGGCCCGTAGTTGTCGGGAGCCCACGGGTTCTTTTCATCGGGGGCAGAGCCATGGTAAAACCCGATAATAAAACCGAGCAGAAATAGAATGGCACAAAGAGCGAGCAGAGCAGCAATTAGTAAGAGCTTCATCATATCACAGTTTTAAGTGTCCGTTATTTCAATTTCAGTTCTTTGCTCAGCTCGTCTGCACTTCTTCCAGCTCACTGAGAAGTTATTTATCACATTCATATTGTCATCTTCAATAATTCCAGCATCAACAACGGCATCAAGTATCATCTTTGCCGACCCCGCCACGCCATCAGGATCAGGAACACTTGAACTGTACCGCGTTAGGCATACATTCACCCTGCCCTTAAACTTTTGGGGCTTCTGTGATAGAATTTCAAGATGATATTGTTCTTTCAGCTTCTTTCTTTTGCTCCAATGTTGCCGAAGCATTTCATTAAGAAGCGGCACCTTTCTTTTAATCGTTATTTTCATTTCGCTGATTTTCATTCATTCTCCGTACTACATCACCGATCCACGGCAGCAACATCAGGAAGTACCCGCCAATCACGCTAATAATTAAAATTTCCTGAATCGAAAAATTCATATTCCTGTTATAAATGGGCTTGCGAGTCGTGTAAGAAACCCGCAAGCCCTGAACCATCTTAGAACACAAACACAGTTAATGTTTGTTATTGCGGACTATCCGCAGAGGGCATTCCGGATCACGAATCCGATGGAGGACAGCGTTTAGCGGCGCTTCCTCTATGCCCTACCTGCACGTGCCCCGTGCAAGGTGCTTGGCGATTCTTAAAATCAAGCGGGTTTATGTCGGCTACCCGCCATGGTGACTTAATTCTATCGAGCTATCTCTATCCCGCCGACAACACCAGTTTTCAGTATGTGAAAGAATGCACGGGGCTTTCAAGCCCCGGCAAACACTGTGACTTTGCTGACTATACCATGCTTCGGGATGGAAGCACATCGTTGTAATCTCGTTGGCCGGCATAAACCGGAACCCCGGTCACCGCCTGTACTTCGTTTATAAACCGGGATTCATCACTGTTTGAATCAGACAGGTGCAACAAATAAATAGCCTCTGTTTTACTCAAATCACTGGTACACAAGAATGTTTTCAAATTGTCCAAACTGAAATGACTGCCACGAATCCTGTCTTTTAACCACTCTTTATGCTCACTCTTTGCAAGAACTTCTTCGGCGTAATTACACTCAATTAACCAATGTGTAACCCCGGTGAAGTCGTAATCCACAATCGCGCTATCCACAATGAATACGCACTTACCACCGGTTGCCTTGCTTTCGATCAGAAAACCAAGCGGCTCTGCGCAATCATGCTCAACCTCAAAAGGCACAATCAGCCAGCCGCCGGTTTCTCGTTGCTCCAAGCTCTTTAACCTGGTATATCCTTTCAGGCCAAGCGCATCTGCTGTTCCCTTGCTCATTCCCACATCATAGCCACGCCGTAGCAGCTCTTTGGCTGATTTGCTATGATCCTTAT
>CAZHUP010000438.1:0-2055 GCA_964535495.1 uncultured Rhodohalobacter sp. | reverse complement strand
CGCGTGAAGCCGGTAGTGTGCCTGAGGGATTGCCCGCTAATCGCTCCTATGATTCAATCGATGATGCGGTCGAAGACTGTTTGGATTCGCGCGTCTATAACGGGTATCACTTCCGCACGGGCCTTGATGTGGGTGCCGATATGGGACGCGATAGGGCGCACTTTATGCTTGAAAATCATCTAACAAAGCAGTCGGGTATCGAATATCCGGATCTTGAGCAATTCTTAGGCTATTCATATTAGATGAAGGGTTAAATCCTGAGCGATAAAATATTGAGAGAATCTATTTACAATGGATCAAGCATAACAGTTGGAAAATGTAATGAGATACTTAAACAGTATAGCCGTCGCATCAGCATGATGTTTTTAGTAGTTTCGTGCAGTAACAATTCCGAAACAGGCAATACTGAAGTTACAACTGATAAGACAGAAGAAACCATTTACTCCACCGAAGGGCCTACGGATATAATTATCGATAAGGTCCGTCTCTTTGAAGAAGCCGGTGGGTACACCTACATCGAAGCCACCATGCAGAGCAATATCGAGCGCGATGATAGCTCAACAGGCTTGTACGCTGTACCGATCATCCTCATCTATCCGCATAATGGCGGAACTGGTGTTGGCGTAGTCGATTGGCCGAATACCAGTGCATTGCACAACGGTGGCTTTACCGCGAGTGCAGATAGTTTCAGCCCAGTCCGTCCGGCTTTTCACAATCTTAACCGCTGTGTGATTCGGCTAGTCTAAGTACTTGAATATTTTAAACTAAACGCTGAAACGTCCGGTTAATTTGCTGGTTCTGCAATTGTATGAGTTTTAAGGCAAGAAATTAATTTTAGGTTTATACCATGCCTTCTTACCGGCGCTTACCCTCAAAACATTGTAAATAATGATAATCAGATTATACAAGTACAGACCACCTATAAAAAGATAAAGCGGAAAATAAATTTCACTGACAATTGATGGACTGATATCACTCATTGCGCCAATTTTGTAATTCCCCCAAAAAAGAAATCCTATCAACCCCATAAATAGTAAAATAGTCCAGGTGATCTGAAAGCTTAACAACTTTTTGGCATGCGAGGTTAAACTCAATATCTGATCCTTTTTCGATATCCAAAGCAGGAGAGGGAGGATGATACCTAACAGTGGAAAAAGCAGAAAGCTCAATGCCGAGATATGCAGGGAAGCTAAATACGTCTTGTTCTCTTCCTTTTGGGTGTCGAGAAATGTGTCAATGGTAACGTTTAAGGCGTTCGCTATACGGATGATGGTATTACCACGAGGATCTGATTTCCCATTTTCCACGCGTTGAATAGTGCGCAGGCTTAAGTTCGTTTTTTCGGCCAATTGCTCTTGAGAAAATCCTTTTTGAGTGCGGATCTGTTTTATTTTTTCAGCGATCATGATGACTAATATATATTTTCACTTTTGGTTCGCTAAAATCTATATAACGGATGAATAAATATTAACGGCTTGTTTGCGACATTTTTACGACAAAGCTGTCGGGCCATCAAAAAGTAAGAATATTTTAGATTGCATTACGGTTTGGCGGCTAATCGGCGAGGCGACCAACTTTCCAAAGATCTAAACCGCAAAATCGCCCGCTTGAGCCTTTTTGTTATTATGGCAGGTAGACGACTAACCTATTGCCGCTTTTGCAAAATTGCTGTTAGCGGTTCGGGTTTTATTCTTATTTATCATTTAAAAATTCGTCTGTATAGTGTGCTCTATGTTTTGGTTTTGAAAACTTCTCTTTGTTATATGCTCGGGAATTTCCTTTTGGAACTGATAATGAAGTCCAATCTTTTTCAGTAAGCATTTTTCCTATGAATACAATTTGTCCAATATGATATGAATAATGTGCAAGTTGCCTGTTAATAGCTTCAGTCACCGTTTGTCCCTGATTTCGTATGTAAATAATTTTGTCAAGGTCGTTAGTTGACAATGAGTTCATTGCGTTAAAAAGACAATCCCAGCCTTCATTCCACATGTTTAAGAGTTCTTCTCTGCTTTTTATGTCGTTTTCAAATTCAGCGTCTCTGTCACGATGCTC
>CAZHUP010000437.1:0-2064 GCA_964535495.1 uncultured Rhodohalobacter sp. | reverse complement strand
GAACAGCTTTTTGGAACGGAGAGCTGGCCATGGTATGCTTACCTTGGTATTCCTCTCTTTTTTCTACTGGTAATTGCAGGTATCTGGATTATTTATAAAGTGCTGAATTACAGTGATGAAAAAAAGCCGTTCAGCAGTTCAATCCTGAATAATATTTTAGGTAAAGCTCGTTCATTTACAGAAGGAATGATCTCAATCCGTCATGTCAAAAACTGGCCAATGTTTTTACTGCTTACGGCTGGTATTTGGATTGGCTATATTTTGATGACCTATTTGCCGTTTTATATGATGGGGTTTCAATCCTTGTACGGTTTAACAATGAGTGATGCGGTAGTTTTAACCATGGTTTCGTCGATTGGGGTAAGTATCCCAACACCGGCGGGAATTGGTTCGTACCACCTTTTAATTCAACAGAGTATGTGGCTATTGTATAATATTCCATTAGTTACAGCTTTAACATACGCCACCATTGCTCACGGCGTTACAGTAATCTTGGTGTTTATAATCGGACCGATTTCACTTTGGTGGGATAAATACGCTACACTTAGAGCAGGAAATCCAAATTAATTGATTAGTTTTCCGAAAAGATCAATGAATTTTTACATAAAAAGCAGTTAGTTTCACTCTGATAAATGATGAATAGTTCTGAATTTATGAATAGACTTTTTTTCGCCTTATTGCTCATCTCCTTAACCCTGTTTGCGGGGATGAAAGCTGTTGCTCAAGATGCACAGCAAACCGGTACGCAGCAGACCCTGTTGCCCGAAATTGATCCTCAGGATATTGAAATTCGAAGCCAGTTCCAGGCTCGTTTTCCCGGGTTGAGACGGCAGCCTATTTTAGGATTCAATCCGCGTCCGCGCGTATTTCAGATTGATCCGAATCGCACACCATTTTTTGAAGATGAGGAGACTGTTGTAGCCAACCTGCCAATTGGTGTTCTGGACCGGCCTGAACCGCCACGTTATATGCCTCTCGGATATTCAGAACCTAAAAATGGATTTGCAAGAGCCGGGATTGGAAGCTACTTCTCTCCTGAACTGGATGTTTTTGCAATCGGCAGATTAAATGATAAAAACAGAGTTTCTGCATCTTTAAATCACTTCTCAACAAGTGGTCATCTTGATGATTATACAGATTCGTATAGAAATTCAGAGTTGGGAATGAATTCCGTTCATATGGTTGGAGAGAAGACAACTGTGCAATCAAATATTGGTATTAAATCTTCTTTTAGCCACTATCCGGGCTTAATCTCTTTAAATAACGAGCCAACAGATTTAAACAGCCGAGTTGAAAATTTCGGTTTTAAAGGCGGCTTGAAATTTGACAGGGCAAGTACATCATTGAGTGGTTTTAACTTTGCGTTGCAAGGCGGAGTAGATGAATTTGATCTCACTTCAGAGGTTGATCAAATGAATAGAAATTTACAGGAATGGAATTTTGCAACATCTGCTCAATACTCGAGATTGGGAGAGAATGTAGAAGAGGTGCATCGATTGAAAGTTGACCTGCGTTTTGGCGGTACCGATCGGATGAGTGTAGGACATCGCGGCTGGTCAATCTCCAGGGTATCAGCTAACTATGAGCGGCTGTTTAACTATAAAACCGATGTTAAAGCGAGTTTAGGTTTAGCCGGGGTAACGGACGCTGTTAATGATTTTACGTTCTATTTATCGCCGGATGTTACGGTAACTCATAATCTGTTTGCCGGACTGGATTTACGTGGGCATCTGTCGGGCACGCCGCGTTACAATAGCTGGGATAAAATTTATTCCGAAAATCCTTTTGTGAACTTTGGCCAGTCACAGCAGCACAGCTTTGAGTGGCTGAGCTATGCAGAAGCTATAATTGAACCGTTATATGGCACAGCGCTGATTGGAGGGGTTTCCTATCAAAACGTCAAAAATTATCTCTACTATTCTCAAAATCCCGGCATGCCCCTGCCATCACCGGAGTATTATTATAGCACAGAATATCGTAATGCCAATATTTTTAAGTTATACGGCAGTTTCTCTCAGGATTTAAAGCCGGATGTAATCTGGATACAGGCAGATGGAGCATGGC
>CAZHUP010000436.1:0-2075 GCA_964535495.1 uncultured Rhodohalobacter sp. | reverse complement strand
GTCAAAACTATTTCCATTCGTAGATATTTGAATGGTATACGAATCTGCATCTGATACTTCAGGCCAACTCAACACAGGTCTCACCGGTACTTCGTCTGTTCCATCATCCGGAGATGAAAGAATCGGTGCAGTCGGCGGTTCTGCCGGTGCACTGGCAGTTGTAAACGACCAAATTGGGCTCCAATCTCCTTTAACCCCGTCCTTTACACCTCTTACTCTCCAGTGATGTATACGCCCGGGAAGCGATTCTTCACTGATCGTGTAATTTGCTTCCGTTATTACAATTCCTTCATTATCAGAGTAAAAATACCCGGGATCTGTACCTGAACGGTCAACATGTAGAATGTATTCGTCTGCCCCGTCCACTTCACTCCATTCGAAAGTGAGAGTGGCAGACTCATCCGAAGAACCATTGGCCGGTGATAGCTGGTTCGGAGCCGGAAGGGAATCGCCGGCATTCCCTTCTCCATCATTATTACGCTCAGTTGTAAATGATCGACTCGGGCTCCATTCACTATTCAACCCATCCCGCATTGCCCGAACCCTCCAGCTGTACTCTGTCTCATGGTCAAGTGTTCTGCTAGAAGGTGTAGTGTAACTTGTTCCCGATCCTGTATTTTCAAAAACCAGATCACCGGAACTGTAAACACGCAGCGTATAGCTGTCTGCACTCACTGAACTCCATGAGAAGGTTGGATTTATTGAAACCCCGGAGGCACTATTGGATGGTGATTGTAGTGATGGGGTTGAGGGAGGGTTCGGATCTCCACCGCCCGAACCGCCACCATCACCCGGATTTTGACCACTTTTTCTGAAGTCAATATTCGGATGCTGGTTTAAAAGTTCTGTTTCAAAAGGCGAAATATCTGCCTCTGTAAATTTATTATTACGTATATCTAATTCGTCCCACCCATTAGAATGTGTGGAGGTAAGATTTGCCACTTCAACAGGTATTGGGCCAGAAAGATTATTCCCGTCAACTCTTAACCTCAAAGCCCTGTCTGTAACAATATCACCCCATTCGACAGGCAAGCTGCCTGTAAAATTGTTATTTTGCATTTCAACAGTTAATACATCTGGACCTAAGTTTACTGAAGGCAATGGACCGGTAAAATTATTGTCTTGTATAGTAAATAATCTTAATCGCTGATATATGATTGAGTCAGAATCATGGAAACCTGCGGGAAGATCACCAGAAAAATTATTGTTTCTAACACCAAATTGAATAATTCTTTGATTAGCTAACCAGCCCGGTAAATTACCATCAAAGTTATTTTCTACTACAGAAAAAACTAATAATGAATTTATATTCATGTTTGAGGTATCAATAGTATTAGGCAATTCTCCGCTAAAATTATTCCGACCAATGTCAAAGTAATATGTCCCTGTTTCTACCATATGAGTTGGAAATGGCCCTGAAAGATTGTTTCTTCCTATGAGAAGGTTATTCAAGCCAGTCCACGCCCCCCATGACAATGGTATTTGCCCTTCAAATTCATTGCTTGAAGCTCTAAACCCATACATATTAAGAGATCCCCATGATTCAGGTAATGTACCACTTAAATTATTTCCTCCCGATGCGTCAAATAAATGCAAATTAGAAGTACTCCACTCAGAAGGTAATGGGCCTTCAAGGCTGTTGTGACCGAGTAAAATTATGCTGATTGGAGTTTGACCAAATTCAGGTGGCAATGTTCCAGTTAAACCAACACCCTGATTCGGATTTCCGCTTGAAGCATTTTGTTGGCATTCAAAAACTTCTATATTTGCCCAATTAGCAGGATTTGGTATTGAACCTGTAAAAGAATTTGTTGCATAAACCCTTTTTCCCGGTACAGCTCCACCACCCGCTACATGATTATAACTAAAAAACTGAGGCTCTCTTGTATGTCCTGTCAGCAGTATTCTTCTTACTTCCGCCCATTCAGATAATCCTTGCGGTATATTACCTGTGAGAAGATTCTGCTTTACATTGAAATACCTGATTTTTGAAAGGTTTCCAAGTGATTCAGGTAATTCACCCTCCAGATTATTACCTAATATAACCCCACTTTCACTGGGGTCTGAGCCATCTG
>CAZHUP010000435.1:0-2093 GCA_964535495.1 uncultured Rhodohalobacter sp. | reverse complement strand
TTGGGATTGATTATGGTATTGATCAGGACTTGACTTGCAGACTACCGGACGATTTGAGGGAGTTTAATAAAATGATCATAACGGTCTATTTGGAAAAAAACCCGGACAAATCAAAAATAGCTGCCGGTCTGGCTGGCGGTGCAATATGGGTAGTCTGCAAAGGCCTGGATGAAGGCGATGTGGTGATCTGCCCGGATGGTGATGGCAATTACTATATTGGAGAAATAGCGTCCGGCTATTTCTATAAACCGGGTGAAATATTGCCGCATCGCCGTGAAGTGAAATGGTACCCGGTTGTCGTGGAGCGGTCTTCCTTCAGCGAAGCGTTTCAGAAATCAACCGCCCGTGGAGTAATCGTCCAGGTTACGGATTATGCCGAAGAAATTGAGAAACTAATTGGCGGCTCAAAACCGCCTGCAATTATTTCGAATGATGAAACCATTGAAGACCCCTCAGTATTTGCCCTTGAAACGCATCTTGAGCACTTCCTTGTGCAGAACTGGAATCACACCCTTTTGGGTAAAGACTTCGATATTTTCGAAGAAGAAGGCGAATTAGTCGGTCAGCAATTTCCGAGTGATACCGGGCCGATAGATATCCTGGCTGTGAGTAAAGACAAAAGTACTCTGTTGGTAATAGAGCTTAAAAAAGGAAGAGCCAGCGATCGGGTGGTCGGACAAATTCTGCGGTATATGGGTTTTGTTAAAGATGAGCTTGCGGAGCCCGATCAAAAGGTAAAAGGCCTCATCATTGCCTTGGAAGATGATCAGCGAATTCGCAGGGCGCTCGCTGTTACACAACATATTGAATTTTACAGGTATGAAATATCCTTTGATTTAAAAAGGGTACTGTAAAGAGATATAAACAACAACTACTATGTACCAGATAGATAAAAATCAAAACCGGATTAACCGCCTCGAAGAAAAGACATTTGCGCAGCTTGGCTTTAAAGAACGCGAGCACCTGCAGGAATGGATTGCAAATGATCCTGAGTGCCTTGGCGAAGAACTGTTGATTATTCAAAAGGAATTTTCAGGTTTCGAGGATACCCGGGAAAGGCTGGATTTGCTTGCGGTTGATAAGCAGGGAAATCTGGTAATAATCGAAAATAAACTGGATGACAGCGGCAGAGATGTAACCTGGCAGGTTTTGAAGTACGCCTCCTACTGCAGCAGCCTCAGCAAAGACGATATCAGAAGCATTTTCCAGGATTATCTTAAAAAAGAAGGAATGGATGCCGGAGCTGAAGAGCAATTATCTGAATTCCTTGAGAAAGAAGATTTTTCAGAGGTACAGCTCAACCAGGGCTCGGCACAACGAATTATGATGATTGCGGCCAGCTTCAGAAAAGAGGTGACTTCAACCGTTTTGTGGCTGATGAATTTTAACATTCGTGTTCAGTGCTTCAAGATTACGCCATACGTATTTCAGGAACAGTTATTTTTAAACTTTGATCAAATACTGCCTGTTAAGGATGCACAGGAATATTCTGTCAGCATGGCATCAAAAGCGCAGGAAGAAATAGCTATGCAAGAGAGCCTGAAAAAGCGTCAACATTTGCGAATCGATTTCTGGCGAAAATTTCTCGATTACGCCAACAGCAAGCATCAGCTCTACTCCAATAATTCACCATCTAAAGGCTCGCTAGGAACCGGCGTGGGATTGAGTGGTTTTGGAATCAACCTGAAAATTAGCGGCAATTATGCACGTGCCGAATTATTTATTAACCCCGGTAAAAAGGAACTGAATAAAGCCTGTTTCGACTTTCTCCTCGAAAGAAAAGATCAAATTGAAAAAGAATTTGGAGGTGAACTCACATGGGAGAGAATGAACGAGAATATAACCAGCAGAATCAAATCTCAATTGGATGGCGTATCCTTGTATGATAAAGAGGATTGGGATCAGATGATTAAGTACCTTACTGATGTATCAGTTAGAATGGATAGAGCTTTAAGAGCCCCTTTAAAACAACTTTCCCGAAAGCTAAAACAGGGGAATTTGTGATGTTATCAGAACCCCGAACGGGGTTCAACGTCAGTAGCCATGGGTGCAAACCCATGGATAGGATGATATCCAACAATCCAAAACCCCGA
>CAZHUP010000434.1:0-2094 GCA_964535495.1 uncultured Rhodohalobacter sp. | reverse complement strand
AAATTTTTGACAACCACAATTGCCGCTGCAATGGTGGTTATTTTGTTTGGGGGGGGGTGAGTTTTGCGCAATATGTAAATGATTTTGAAGAAAATAATTTAATTTCAGGCACAACCGGTTATGACATTGGTGTATATGAATTCAATGGCATTAATTGGCAATTAGGTCCTGAAGCATTAAGAGGTACGGCCACAGGTGACATTAAAAATGGGAGTGCTGCAGCCCGTATTCGTAATAATGGTATGATTATGATGGTCGAAGACAAAAGTGATGGACTTGGATCAATTAGTTTTCAATACTCTCGATCAAATTTTAGTGGTGACAGAACAGGTACAGCTCCTTCATTTATAGTGGAATATTCTACAAATGGAGGGGATAATTGGAGCCAAATTGGTTCAACTACAAGCTTGGATGGTGTTGATTCGCTTACTGAATTTAACGAAACTGTTGAAGTTATAGGTGATGTTAGAGTTAGAATTGTTCAAGTTGATGGTGCCTCCGGTAATAGATGGAATGTTGACGATATAATAATTACTGATTTTACAGAAGATCCAACAGTCAACGTTTCACCTAGCAGTTTGTCAGGTCTAAATTATCAAGAAGGTGCAGGTCCATCATCTGAGCAGACATTTTCAGTCTCTGGCTCGAATCTTGTTGGAAACATCACGTTGACTCCTCCCAGTGATTTTGAAATCTCTGAAACTTCCGGAAATGGATTTACAAGTGGCGATATTACCCTTAATGAAACAGATGGAAGTGTTTCTTCAACCACAATCTATGTAAGACTTGCCGATGGTCTTGGTCAAGGAGATTATGATGGAAATATCACACTGTCAACTCCTGATTCTGATGATGTAACTGTTGCTCTTTTCGGTTCGGTTGCTGAGCCATTCTCAATTCCTTACTCAAATGGGTTCAGATCTACAGAATCTTTTAATCTAGCATTATCTCAGGGGTTTTCAGTCAGCAATGCTTCTCACACAACTTCTGCTGGAGGATATATTAATGTTAGTTCGGGAGGATACGTAGAAACACCTGCAATTGATTTTACAGAATTCGATTACCTGGAAACAAAATTTGATATTACAACTTTTGGTACAGGAAGTAACAGGGAATTTAGCGTTCGCATATCTAATGATGATGGTGAGAGTTATACCACCATTGACTCCTATTTTGTTCCTGGTGCTTACCAAACATTTACTACAGTACTAGATCTTACCGGTACAGAGTTCAATGTTTCTGAGGGAAAAATTAGGTTCGAAATGACAGCTGGAACAGGCGGTACCAGATTTCGTGATTTAGAGATTAATGAGGTAGAAATATATGATACTGAAATCTCGGAAGATGGAGGCGCAAGCTGGCGAATGCTCTCTTTACCAGTTGGAGATGTCGCAATAAATGTGCTTGCAGGCCAAAATCTGGTGCAGGGTGTTAGCGGTGGTGATACTTTCTATAACGATGGTGGTGAATACGATGATGCCGAATCAAATATCTTATATTATTTAACAGGTGTAGAGGATGAAGAAGAGGAAAATGCTTGGATTTGGAATCAATTCGATAATTTTGGTTCAACAATCACATCGGGCCAAGGTTTTATCTGGTATATGTATGACAATGATGAATTCAGCAGTGTGCCTCTTCCTTTTACATTGTCTGTATCCGGAAACAGCCCAACTACAGATGTAACCATCCCAATTAACCCGAGTGATGATTTTACGCTGATCGGGAATCCGTTTGCAGACAACCTTGATGCCTCAAATGTAAGCGGCTGGGGAGATTTACAGGCAACCGCCAGAACATGGGATCCTGATATAGATCAGTATGTAGATACAGCAACTGAAGCACCATTTACCGGGTTTTTTGTAGAAAAAGCTCCCGAAGGATCAGGTGATATAACAATACCTGTTGCGGCTACAACTTCGAAGGCAGTGGATTCTGAGCAATTCAGAATTGCAATTAACCTGCAGGGAATAAATGACAGCGATGTAACAACAAGCGATAACTCCACATCTGTCCTTTTCCGTGAGGGAGCTACAAATGAGTGGGATATCTACGATGCAACCAAACTGGTGCCGTTGCTTTCATCGTACGCTA
>CAZHUP010000433.1:0-2094 GCA_964535495.1 uncultured Rhodohalobacter sp. | reverse complement strand
AAACCTCATTCCATTTTGTTTTGTTTAATTATAAATTATCTCTTAACCTTTTTAGTTATTTTTTAAAAGGTAAAGGTTTTTTCCAGCCAAACCATCAAAATAGTCTAACTGCATAATAGAATAGATAAGCTTTAATTTTATAGTTTATACACAAAAGTTCAAAAAATTCAAGGTCTGCCTCTTTCCTTGTGAGTTCTTTATTCTTTTTAGAATATCTCCAATCGTGCAAAACAAAAGCTATTATTTCGGGGTACTTTAGCGGATGTGATATTCGCCAAGCTATTCTGGGTATAGACCCCATATCTAAAACAAATCAAGCAGGAACAATTACTCTCCCGTAACTTGTATTGTAGTGTAAATCCTCTAATATTTGCCAATAGTCTTTTTTTCTGTGTTGTTTATAGAATTGTATTTTCATCCCTAATTATTTTAATGATTTAAGTTCTGCTTTTAATTCAACTCTTTTATTAATTAATTCTAGAGATTCAGTTTTATATCTTTCAATATCAGCTAAATCATCTTCATCAGCTACTCACATTTCAACTAATTCTTCTCAACCTTTTATTCTTCAGTTAAGAGCTACTAGTTCATTTGTTATAGTTTCTATTTTATCTTCTATACTTTTTTTAGTTCTTTTAAATTCTCAATCTATATAAGTAAACTCATTTCATACAAAATCATCAGGTTTTGTTTCAATAGTTTCAATTATAAACTCATTACTTCATATAGTTCCAAATATAAATCAATCAGCTTGTGTTTGATTTTCATCTATAAACTCTAAATTTTCTCAAATGTATTTTACTAAATTAGTAGATTTTTCAATTAATGCTTTCATAGTTATTATAGTTAATTATTAAATATTGTTTTGTCCTGTGTTTATTTCTGTTTCACTTATTATTCTTCATAATTTATATGAAGTTTCGGTAGTTCATATAGTTCAGTCATCTTGTATATATACATTACTTCAAATGGGAGTAAGTCAAGTATGAGCTGTAGATACTCAACCTAATAGAGTTACTGTTTTAGTTTCTCAAGTAGTTCAAGTTTCTTGCAGTATTCAAGCTGTAGTGTCTTTATTTCAAATTTTAAGTTGCCAAGCTGTTCAAGTTCAGAAATCACTGGTTCACCTATCTCTATAAGCTATAAATACCTTATCTGTTCATATTTGTGTTGCTGAAATATTTCTAGTATCATCACTATTAAAAACATTAGCATCTCAATATGTAATTGTTGTTCAATCTATTGTAGCAACTATTCAAGTTCAATACTCACTATTTCAAAAATCTTTATAAGCTATAAATACCTTATCTGTTCATATTTGTGTTGCTGAAATCCAAATAGTAGTAGCACTATTAAAAACATTAGCAGTTCAATAAATAATTGTTGTTCAATCTATTGTTGCCACAATTCAAGTTCAGAAATCACTGGTTCAATTATCTCTATAAGCTATAAACACTTTATCTGTTCATATTTGTGTAGCTGAAATCGACCGAGTAGTAGCACTATTAAAAACATTAGCATCTCAATATGTAATTGTTGTTCAATCTATTGTAGCAACTATTCAAGTTCAATACTCACTATTTCAATCATCTCTATAAGCTATAAATACCTTATCTGTTCATATTTGTGTTGCTGAAATATTTTCAGTATCATCACTATTAAAAACATTAGCATCTCAATATGTAATTGTAGTTCAATCTATTGTTGCCACAATTCAATCCCCACTATTTCACCGATCTGTATAAACTATAAATACCTTATCTGTTCATATTTGTGTTGCTGAAAACACAGTAGTACTAGCACTATTAAAGACATTAGCATCTCAATATGTAATTGTTGTTCAATCTATTGTTGCCACAATTCAAGTTCAATACTCACTATTTCACCAATCTCTATAAGCTATAAACACTTTATCTGTTCATATTTGTGTAGCTGAAATATGCCGAGTAGTAGCATGATTAAAGACATTAGCATCTCAATATGTAATTGTAGTTCAATCTATTGCAGCAACTATTCAAGTTCAGATATCACTGGTTCACCTATCTCTATAAGCTATAAATACCTTATCTGTTCATATTTGTGTTGCTGAAATAT
>CAZHUP010000432.1:0-2105 GCA_964535495.1 uncultured Rhodohalobacter sp. | reverse complement strand
GAGGATTAAAAGTTGCCATCATCGATAAAAATCTGCCCGGTTCAGGGGCTTCCGGAGCTCCATTGGTTTTGGCAAATCCTGCCACAGGCCGCCGGGCTAAAATGGCCTGGAATGCCAGTTTATGCTATAAGTATTTGAAAAATGTGCTTGAATCGGTTCAGCGTGAAACAGATCAACCATTTTTTACCGAAAACGGTTTACTTAGGCCTGCGCTGACTAAAGAGATGGCTGAGGATTTTGAACGGTCTCCCGAAAAGTACGACTGGCCGGATGGCTGGATAGAATGGATCCCCCAGATAGAGTTCAATAATAAATATCCTTTTTTCGGCGATAACTACGGAGGCCTGCATATCCACAAAACGTTCTCAATCGATCCTCTTCCCTTTTTGAGAAGCTATTCTGAATACCTGGAAAAAAACGGTTTGCAAACAATCTATCACAGTTCTGTCCACATCAATTCTGACTCAAAACAGCTAAAAGTTGTTAATTCAGATCAGCAAGCAGAGTTTGAATCAGAAACAATCATCTATGCAGTAGGAAGTGCAATTACCGAAATGAATGAGTGGAATTTTCTCGACTTTTCGTCAATCAAAGGTCAGACTATTTCATTGGATTTGGACGAGGAATTGCCATTCCGGGAATCCATTTCAAGTTTAGGATATATGGCTGCAGATCCTGTGAAAAGAAACAGGTTGGTGATTGGCAGCACTTATGAGCATCATTACGATCACGTTGAGCCGGACCAGAATGGGAAAAAAGCACTTTTATCAAAGCTGGAGAGAACTCTTCCGGGATTGAAATCAGCGATAAAATCGACAGATCAATGGGCCGGAGTTAGAATTGCGATGAAAGATCATCAGCCCGTAATCGGCAGGCATCCTGAGAAGGAGAATCACTTTATTGTATCCGGCCTTGGATCAAAAGGAATGATCCAAAGCAGATATCTTGCAAAGTTACTTGCTGATCAGATTATTGAAAATCAGGAACCGCCGGAAGAAGTTTCAATATCACGATTTAGTTAACGTCGATCAGTGCAGCCTCGGAAGAGACAACCGTAATCGCAATCAGGGCAACCATAATGAAAAGGTTGATAAACAGGTTGATCTGATCAATCACAGAATCCATCTTGTAACCGGTTTGAACTTCGTAATACTCTGCAAGCTGTTTAGCATTTTCCCTCAATGCACCTGATTCTGCACCCAGCCTGAACCGGCTTATAGCAGTGTTGGTAAACACATTGGTTGCTTCGATAGACTCAACAAGCCCGGCACCATCTTTAAGCATCATTTTTATAGCTACCTCCTTCACCTGTTTTTCAATGTATGTATTCCGGCAGGCTTCAGCTGCAATTCTGATAACTTCAATGTTTTGTCCTGAACCACTGTAGAGTGTATAAAATACACGGGCAAAAATTTCAATACTGGTTTTATGCAACAAATCCCCGATTATCGGAATTTTTATAATGTATTTATCCAGCATAAGCTTTCCTTTCGGGGTTTTTACATACCACGCAAATAACGCCAATGGAATCACAAAAGAAAGCGTTAATACAATCCAGTGATCCTGCAGCCAGTAACTCCATTCCAGCGTAGCGGCGGTCATCGGGGGCAGCGTAATGTTGAATTCAAGAAACATTTCTGATTGAGCCGGAAAAATATATCCAACATAAAAAAGAACTGTTGCGATTACAGCCAACAATGTGACAGAAGGCATGAGCATGGAACGTCTCAAATTCTTTTTAAACTCAGCATCTCTCTCCAGGAATTTGGCCGTACTCTCGAATACAAGAGCCATATTACCAGAGGTAGACGCCACACCAAGCATATATGCAGCAAACTTCCCGAAAACATCTTCGTGCTTGCCATATACTTCGCTACCCTCTTTACCGTCTTTAAGATCTTTCTGGATCTCTTTAATTACATCCTTCATCTTTTTATTCTGTGTATCCTCATACAGGAGGTCCAGAATTTCATCGTAAGGTAATTCCTGACGAAGGAGGTCAGCCGAAAGGCTTACAAAAGTTACAATCTCTTCATTTGGTACACCACCCTTAAAGTCGAACCACTTTTTGTTAATGCTGTGTACTTTGTAACCGAGTTTAGTCA
>CAZHUP010000431.1:0-2107 GCA_964535495.1 uncultured Rhodohalobacter sp. | reverse complement strand
AATGGATATCCGTTGGGTGCTATTAAAAGGCTGACAGAGTATGACAAAGGAGTAGTTTCAACTCTTTATATCTGTTTCAAACTTAGGGAAGGTAATTCTGAAGAGTTCTATGAAGAGTTTTTAGATTATGGTGGCATTAATCATGAGATTTATAAAATTGCTCAAGAAGGTTCTCGGAATCATGGTTTGCTTAATGTAAGCGTTGTAGATTTCTTTAAGGATATTAAAGTACCTCGGCCATCATATAAAGAGCAAAAGAAAATTGCAGATTTCCTGAATGTAATTTCAAATAAGATTAGTGTAGTTAGTTCAAAACTTGAATTAGCAGATAAATTTAAAAAAGGCTTACTTCAACAGATTTTTGTATAAAAAAAGCATTATAAAGGATAGTAATGGATTTTAACAATAATGATATTCTTATAGAATCAGGTTTTCAGGGATTCAAATCTGTTAAGCAGCTATGGTTTGACAGATCTGTTATCCCAAAAGTAAAAGGTGTTTATCTGGTTATTAATCTAAAATATCAGGAAACCGAATTTATTAATCCGGGTGTGGGTGGTTTTTTTAAGAACAGAGATCCCAATATCCCCATCACCGAACTCGAGAATAATCATGTTGAAGATTCTCAGGTTGTTTATATAGGAAAGGCCGGCTCTCCAACAGGTAAAGCTACTCTGAATTCCAGGCTTGGGCAGTACTTAAGATTCGGGCAAGGAAAAAACGTAGGACACTGGGGAGGCAGGTTGATCTGGCAATTAAAAAATTATGGAAATTTGATTTTTTGCTGGAAACCTACTCCCAATACAAACCCCAGAATAATCGAAAAACAACTTCTAAATGAGTTTATCACTCAATTTGGAGTCAGACCTTTTGCAAATCTTACAGGATGAGACCCGATGAGTATGAACATATCGTAGCTGAATATTTTCAGCAAAAGGGGTTTACAACAAAAGTATCTCAATATACCGGAGATTATGGGGTTGATGTATTCGCTACAAAAGGTAAATCAAAAATAGCCATTCAGGCTAAAATGTTTGGCGGCTCAAGCAGACCTGTTAACAGGAAAATGATTATGGAGCTTCATGGTGCCAAAGATTATTTCGATTGCACGAAAGCTGTACTCGCAACAAATGGCAGAGTTTTGAACGACGCAAATGAAGTAGCGAAGAAATTACAAATTGATATCATACACATACCGGCAAAAGTCGAGGTCAAGATAAGTAAACCAACGCGAGAAAGGGAGAAGAGCAAATCTTTAAATCCCAAAAAGGCCTCAGTAGTTAGCAATGGAGCATTTGAAGACATCTGGGAGCATCACGTGATGCCATTGGAAGGGAAAACTCTGTATAATTCCCGGGGTAAAACAAACAAGATATTAACAGTAGATTGGAGCGGGGTTACCCGATTAACATCCAATGGTAAAAAACAGACAATCAAAATTGAGATCTTCAAAAAAACCATCAATCATCTTCTCAAATATGGGAATATTAGCCGTAAAGCGATTAATGATCAGTATCCTGGCAGAGCATCTTCAGGCATAGTATTAATACTGGGTCAAACACCAGTCTTTGAAATAGTAAGCAGGCCAAATGGATTAGTTAAAGTTTAGAAAATGAGCACGCGATCCGAACATATCCTCGAGCAAGAACTAGTTAAGCAGTTAACGGGTCTGGACTACGAGTACATTAAGATCAATGATTCGGAAGAATTGCTTACCAATCTTAAACAACAATTAGAGCTCTTCAACGACCATACCTACACCGATCAGGAATTCAATCAGATCCTGAATCACCTATCAAAAGGTAATGTGTTTGAAAAGGCCAAAACTCTACGGGATCGCTTTGCTTTAAAACGGGAAGATGAGCAAACACTGTACGTTCGCTTCTTTAACAGCGAGGACTGGACACAAAATCACTTTCAAGTTACGCATCAGGTCTCCGCAGAGGGCACCTACAAAACTCGGTACGATGTTACGTTACTGGTAAACGGACTTCCTCTCGTTCAAATCGAACTCAAACGCCGGGGACTTGAACTCAAAGAGGCCTTTAATCAAATCAACCGCTACCAGCGACACTCCTTTTGGAGCGACTCTGCCCTCTTTCAATAC
>CAZHUP010000430.1:0-2109 GCA_964535495.1 uncultured Rhodohalobacter sp. | reverse complement strand
GTGCCTGTGGATAGATATTTCTGTCAATTCCAACGTTAAGTGCTCCTTGTGAACCGATTTCAGGATCGTGACCTGAATAGCCGGTGAACGTTAGCAGATTTTGCGATGCCAGGTACACTCTGAACCGGGTAGCGCCTATCAAGCTTACAAGATCAGATGGAAGCGTGTAGCCAAGGCTTATGTTCCGTAACCTTACGTACGAGCCATCTTCTATGAAGAAATCAGAAGGCCTGCTAAAGTTCCCATTAGGATCATTGATTGTGACCCTGGGGTGTGTTGTAGATGGGTTATCTTCTGTCCATCGCTCAAGTACCCCCTCTTTCCAGTTCGGCATGTTTAAGTCGTGACGCCGGGTTCCGCCGGTGAAAATGTCGTTTCCAAATGATCCGAACCAAAACATATTCAGGTCGAAGTTTTTCCAGCCCGTATTGAAGTTGAGCCCTAGAGTGAAATCAGGATAGGGACTTCCAATTTTTGTACGATCTTCATCCGTGATCTGTCCGTCTCCATTTCGATCCACAAAAATCAGATCTCCAGGCTGTGCATTTGGCTGGAGAAGTTGTCCATCAGGGCCTACATGGTTTTGTATCTCCTGTTCATTTTGGAATATTCCATTTGTTTCGTATCCCCAGAAAAATGCGATGGGCTGGCCCACTTCTGCCATTGCCACATTGTTCATAGAGGTAGATACTCCGGCGCCAAACAGGCGGCCCTCTTCGTTTTCAATTTTTGTAACTTCGTTTCGGTTAATAGTACCGGTCAGACTTACATCAAAACTCCAGTTTTCTGTTACATTTCGAAACCCGGTTTCAATTTCAATCCCCTCATTTTTAATCGTTCCGCCATTTATAACGGGTGCTGCGTTTCCAATAAACTGCGGTATAGGTGCTGAGAGAAGTAAACCACGGGTGTTCTTGATATAAAAATCAATATTGAAATGGTATCTGTTATTTAAAAAGGAGCTTTCTATACCCGCACTGAGCTGTTCAGATGTTTCCCACCTCAAACTCGGGTTCGCAATCTGGCCCGGATAAGCCCCGGTGACTACAGACCTGTCGGATGTTCCGAATCCATACCCGGCGTGGGTTGTAATACGTGGGGTGAAACTAAACTGCCCAATACTATCGCTTCCGTTTTGTCCCCATCCGCCGCGAAGCTTAAGAAAATCAAAAGGCAGATCACTCATGAACGCTTCATCGCTAATGATCCATCCTACTGAAAATGCGGGAAAAACAGCCCAGCGGTCATCCGGTCCAAACTTCGATGATCCGTCTACGCGCAGCACGCCTTCAAACATATATTTGCCGGAGTAGTTGTAATTCAGACGCGTAAAGTAAGAGGCAATAGATTCCAGGGCGAGTCCGCCAAAGTTTGTCATGCTCTCTTCGTTTGTGCTTACAGACAGCCACGCGTTATCAAACGACTCCATGGCCAGGTTAGCGGCTGTTCCACCCAGAAACTCAGTACGGGAATCTAAAAGCTCAAAACCACCTAACAAGCTGTAGTCGTGCTCTCTATAATTATCCTGAAATTGTACTACATGAGTTGTTTGCCACGTATAGGATTGGGTTTGTTGCTGAAATACAGATGTATTTTCATTAATAACATTACCACCCAGGTTATATCTGGGAGTAAATGAACGATTGTTTCCAAAACCAAGATCAAGATCTACTGATGATCTAAGGCTTAAATTATCTGTTAGTGAAAATCTACCGTACAAACCTCCAACAAACCGGTCTTCATTAAATTCTGAATTAATAATATCGATTGCGGCTACCGGGTTCACGATTTCCTGCGAAGCGTAAAGTGATTCACCAAATGATCCATCTTCATTTCTCACAGGGGTAACAGGATCAATATTGGCAACCCTAGCCATTACTCCTCCGAACTCTTCATTCGGGTCAATTCCCCGGCTCGTTCTATTCGTGTAATTCAGCCGTGAACCATAAGACAGACGACCTCTTTCATGATCAGAATTCAGGCGAAATGTTAATCGCTCAAAATTAGATTTGCCTTCGGCTACAATTCCATCCTGCTGTCTGTAAGAAAGAGAGGTCATAAACGTTGATGTTTCAGAACCGCCGGATAGTCTAAGACTGTGGTCGGTCA
>CAZHUP010000429.1:0-2125 GCA_964535495.1 uncultured Rhodohalobacter sp. | reverse complement strand
AAAGTACCGTAGGTACGGCTGATCTCAGTGTAGGCAAGCTCCCAGATCAAAGATGAACCGTGCCCTACGGCACTCACTTTGTTGGAGCACGGCTGGGTCCCTGAGTTAAAACTCAGGGTTATAATATCGGCCGTGCCTAACGGCACTCGTGGGTGTCAAAGGCATTAAGGCATGCAAAAAAATACTCTGAAAAAGAATGTGGTTTATTACGTTACCAATCTCAACAAACCAGTTTCGTTATATCCGGATCTTGATTAAAGGTAAGAACAAAATCCGCCTTGCGGATGGCTTATCTTATAACCCCGGAATTCATTCCGGGGAAAAGAGAAGCTGCTCAGGTAAGAAAGTACCGTAGGTACGGCTGATCTCAGTGTAGGCAAGCTCCCAGATCAAAGATGTATCGTGCCTACAGCACTCACTCTGTTGGTGTCCGGTTGGTTCCCTGGAATGAATTCCAGGGTTATAAAATGGGCCGTGCCTGCCGGCACTTGTGTGGTTAAACTAAAGTGAAAGCAGTTATATAAATATGAATTGAAGCCGTGCCTACTGGCATTTGTGGTTGCCAATATGCTAAAGTCAAGAAAATCAATCTATGAATCCGAACACGATTTATTCCCAGGTCAGCTTTGACTAACCAAATACGCAATTAGCATATTTGATCGATGGTAAAAATAAATCCGCTTTGCGGATGGCTTATCTTATAACCCCGGAATTCATTCCGGTGGAAGAGTGAGACGCAAAAGAGATATAGTGCCGCAGGTACGGTAGATCCCGGTAAGGGTAGGTTTCCGGTACACTTTTCTGACTTACTTCAAGCACAAATCACTTCACCAGAGTCATCCTTTTGGTAGAGATAAAACTACCCGCCTGAAGGCGATAGATGTAGATGCCGCTTGCAAGATTATCTCCCTGGAACGTAACCTGGTGCTGCCCGGCCTGCTGTGTTTCATTAACGAGGCTTGCAATGAGCCTGCCTTCTATGCTGTACACATCGAGCCTGACATCGGCACTCTCCGGCAGGTCATATTGGATTACAGTAGCCGGATTAAACGGATTCGGATAGTTTTGATTTAGCGCAAAATCTGACGGAATGCCATCACCCGATGGTTCATCGGAATATGGAATCACCAAAAGCTCAAACCTCTGTTCGCTGCCGTCTGTTTCATAAATTTCTATTTCAGAACTGTCAGCAGATCGCAGGTTATGCTGTTTCCCAGTCAGTTGATCAATCAAAATAAAATTCCAATCAGCAGGCACACCTTCCGTAATTTCAGGATTTAGTGTAACTGTGCCGTTATAACGGCTTTCAATTGATATCGGAATTGATTGCTCTTCAGGTAAATCAGATGGAAGGTAACGAAGCATCATTAAATCGTCATCATGATGACTGAATAACCGTATATGAGGCCTTCCCGGTGCAGCCAGGTAAGGGGCTCCCGGCCGGTGAGGTCCGGCATCATCCAGAAAACGGAAAGAAGTATTAGCGGATACATATTCATTTTCAAGACTTAACCGGATAAAAGCATCAGCTAATGGGGGATACTGTTTAGGTGATGTTGCAGCAGGATTCAAGGTTATGTCAGAACTACTTCCTGCAGAGCGGACAAAAAAGCCTTCAAATGGATCAATCAGGAGTTCACCATTTGGTTCCGTAATATCAAAAGGTTCTTCATAGTCATCACCAGACTCATTAAGAATGTAGATGAAATCAATATTATTGTAATCCGAATTGGCAACATCTATTTCAAAATTAAATGGATTACCAATAAATTTGAATTTATCATCAGGAACAGTAATTGTAACCGGATTTACAAATGGGAAGCCATTCAGTTTTATATCAAAATTATTGAAATCAGTAGGAGAACCTGAGCCTAACGGATCCTGTGTTTCATAAACATATGCAGCAATGGAGGTTCCCGGTGCAATCAATTGATCTGCAGATTCCGGTACTATCCAGAAACCATCATTTTCTGTTTCAGGATCTTCCTTCTCGGGATCAAAAATCAATACGTTAGATCGTGTGTATTCATTTTCAGTAAGGTTTTCACAAAATGAAGCTTCATTGAATTCAGCTCCTTCAAAACATTGAGTCCACAGTCCATCGAGCAATTCATCTATGGTGGTG
>CAZHUP010000428.1:0-2126 GCA_964535495.1 uncultured Rhodohalobacter sp. | reverse complement strand
CCGGGTTCACGATACATTTCGCGGGTACTGGGATTATGACGGCGGCGGGCTGGGCGACATGGGCCAGCACTACATCGATCCGGTTCAATACCTGCTGGATAAAGACGATACAAATCCCATTTATATCGATGTAGATGCTCCACAACAACATCCTGATGCTGCATCTACATGGAGAAGAATCGAATTTATCTACCAGGATGGATGTAAAATTGTACTGGATGGTGAGAACCGGGATCAAGACGCTGCTTTTATTGAAGGCCCCAAAGGTAAACTCTACCGAGATTTTCGTTCGGATATTCCTGATATCAGGAAAATAGCAGATTCATTACCAGAACCTAAAAACCAGGTCACTGATTTCAGCAAAGCCGTAAAAGAACGAAAAACGTTTGCCCTGAATGAAAAAAATGGGCACAGGTCAGGCAATATTGTAAATCTTGGAATCATCGCCGTAAGGCTTGGGCGCCCGCTTGAATTTGACCCTGAAACAGAACTTTTTGTGAATGATGAAGAAGCAAACAGGCTGATCAATCAACCAATGCGTTCCCCCTGGCAGATTTAATGATCTGTGGTTACGGCATTCTGAATTCTCTATAAATGAACTAATGATATGAAAAAATTGCACTCAAAATTGTATCTGGGGTTGATCGTACCCCTTCTTATTGTCTCTGGCACATCTGTCGAAAATGCAACCACACAGACTGATTCTCACAACGATATTTATGAAGAGATTACACGACTTATTGTAAATATGCCTGCGGACGAACAAGAAGAGGAAAATTGGGTAAACCAACAACTTTCTGCGTTTGGGGGAGACGCAGTCCGGGCTTTGTCGTCAATGCTGACGGATCCGATGGTTGGCAGTGATCTCAAAGCAAGATATGCTCTGAGTAGTTTGGCCAACTTTACAGCCGGGTCCGATTCTGAAAAACAGGTTTTTGAAACGGCTATATTGGATGAAGTAAAAAAAGACCGTCCAATAGAGGTAAAAAGTTTTTTATTGGAGCAGTTGATATTAACCGGTAGCGATCGATCTGTACCTGTCCTTGAACCATATTTAACTCATGAAAGACTCTATAATAATACATTAAGAGTGCTTTTAACCCTGAATACACCATCAGCGGTGAATGCTGTAAGAAACACACTGCCTGCTGTTGATGGAGAACAACAAATTTCGATGGTTAAAGCACTGGGCGAGTTCAGGGACAAAGCAGCGGCAGATCATTTGATGGAATTTGTAGATTCTGACCAATGGCCGCTAAAGCGTATGTCTCTTAATGCACTTGCGAATATCGGGGAACCGGGAGCGTCTGAATATTTTGAAAATGCAATTCAGGAATATGATCTGTTCAGAGAGTCAGAAGTTGTTTCATACTATTTGCACTATGCCAACAGGCTTGCTGATGAAGGATTCAACGAAGAAAGCAGCACAATTACTGATTATTTTTTAGAAAGTGATTTCCCGGCGCATATCAAAAATTCTGCTCTTCATACTCGTTTCCACCTTTATAGCGCTGAAATATTGGATGATCTCCTCGAAATTGCTCAGTCATCCGGAACACTTCGTGCCAAATCCGCCTTGACGATGGTAAATTCTCTAGAAGATGCCGAGGTAACAGAAAGAATTGTTGATGTGCTGGAGTCGGCTCCGGAATCAAACAAAATTTATTTTATAGAAGCGCTGGGTGAGCGCGGAGAAAGATCAGCAGCATCCACACTTAGAAATTATACCGGCGATTCTAATAGTGAAATCCGAATTGCGGCACTTTATTCACTGTACCAATTGGAGGGGCAAATTGAGCCGGAACTTGTAATCAGTGTATTAAATGAGATCAATACCGATAATGGGATTCAGAAGGTGGAAAAGCTCCTTCTTAAAATGGAATCTGAAAATACTGTAACAGCAGTTGCAAATGCCCTGCCGGATGCAACCGAACAAGCTAAACCTGCTCTTATTCAATTGCTTACTGTCCGATTTGCTGAGGAATACCGGGGGCTTGTTCGCAATGAACTGCATGCAGATGACGAAAAAGTGCGAATAGCTGCATACCAATATCTTGGCCGGTTGGGAGATGAAGAAGATGTAGGTACGCTGGCAGAGCGGTTGCGGGAAAATGTTTCTGATGAAG
>CAZHUP010000427.1:0-2131 GCA_964535495.1 uncultured Rhodohalobacter sp. | reverse complement strand
TGCCTGTGGAAGAAGCACGAGGGGAGATGCTTAGATTTGATGTGTATAGCCATACGGGTAGTAACTTCGTAGCCGGGGTCCGGGTAACTTTTATTGTAGATGGAAACAAAGTTGCTTATAATCAAAATAATGCTGGTATGCAGGGGTTTTGGTCGCGCGACATATCACCCTCCGGAATGAAAATTGAATGCAACTTAGACAGCATTATCAGAGGATATGAACTGCAATTTAATGATGGCAATACGTTTAATGGAATCATTGATTATGTACTGATTGAATTTGGCAGAGGAGATTTTGTTATTGGCAAAAGCATTGGTATTGATAACATAGAGATTGGAGTTGCCAAAGTTGAAACATTGGGAGTATCTGATACACGAATTGTTAAAGGAGAAGAATTAAAGCTCATAAGTTCGGAAAATGGAGAGTTTTATTTTACGGGGTGGTCCAAACCAGAGATCGATTTAGATGAATTAAACCGGATTGCTGAAACAAAGCAAGGGATGAAAAAAGAATCGGAAGCCGGAGAAACGGTAAGTTTCAACACGGAAAACTTGCATCCGGGTGTTTATAATGTTTCGATTGTAAGTAGCGATATTGTTCTTGAGACAAAAGAAATTGTAATTGCCTATCCTGATAATTATCAATTTGATTTAGAAGACCCGAATTTATATGGTGTAAAAAATATTTGGAACGCCTCAAGAGATGCAAAGGAGTATAACAAGCATTATTTGGTGGTGGCTGTAGCAGGTAATGATTGGTGGGATAAAATACAACCGACGGAGGGACAATTTGACTGGAGTACTTTAGATGATATTTTAGCAGATGCAGCCTATACACAAAAACCTGTGGTTTACAAAATCAATACGCCGGCACCGGAGTGGATTTTCAACTATGTGGCTCATGTTGGCGGATTAACAGAAGCCGGAGGTATAACCCGAGGAGGTGGGAAAGCCCCTCAGTTTTGGTCGCCCGTTTATAAAAAATTTTATAAAACACTGATTGACTCCCTCGCCCAACATGTGGCCAATTCTCCAAATAGAAAATGGTTTTTGGGAGTGAGAATTCAACCCAATGCCTTCAATACGGAAGCTTGGCATTACAACTTTAATGGAAAGGAAATGGAGTTGGCCGGCATCACGGCCGATAGAAGTACATGGATACCGCCGCGGAATGGGGATGAAATTTACCCAACTTTGCTGGAGGCGAATAACTTTGCTGAGGGGAAGCAATATTTTGAAGACGTGATAGATTATTTCCAAAGTGCCTTCCACCCCTTGGGATTTTATACCTTTTTACGTCCATATCTGGAAGTGGATGCTATTCTTAATCTTGATTGCTCCCCGTATTTTGAAAATGAATTTACCGTAGCCATGGGAACTGACGCTACGGCCGGCAGAAACAAACCAACAACTAATAGAGGGCAGGTTTTTAAAAAATACGCCCGTGACCTGAAAAAAGGAGCGTTCCATGAAGATACCTGGGCCAGCTTTCGGGCAGAAGAGTGGAATGCTGCGCATGGCAGAGAGCCGAATTATAGCCTTGTACCCCGTTCTGCCGAAATGGCAATTTACTGGCGGCAGTTCCTAAAGCTCTATGAAGGGGTTACCATGAGTGCATTTGGTTCTGTAGAGTTGTTTTTGTTGGATAACCCGGCGTATCAGGCAGCGGTAGATATATGCTCTAAGTATGCCGGGGGAGAAATGGATGTAACCCAAACCCAATATGCCTGGATGGTTTTTGCGGAATATACCGATTGGAATCTTAATCCACAGCTACGTAATGTTGGATATTGGTTGTCGGAGGACAATACCTCCAAAACAGCAATATCCGCTGATACCACTGAGGGGGCCGATTACCGTGCCTTTCATTTGGCCAGTCTCACCGGAGAAGAAACGAGTTTGACAGTTGCTCCCGAGTTTGTGCAAAGTCATACAGGTCGTGCCGTGGTTTCAATTGAATGGAGAGGAGAACCGGGTAATGCATGGGAACTATACAGTGATGGGGTGAAAATGGGAAATGCAGAGTCAACAAGTGAGAGCTTTGTAACCAATACCTTTGAGCATACCTCTGTTCCCGAGAAATTAATTATCAGAAAAATAAGTGGAAATCCAAAGTTTCATCTTGTTGAAGT
>CAZHUP010000426.1:0-2131 GCA_964535495.1 uncultured Rhodohalobacter sp. | reverse complement strand
ATCACCGCTCCGTAGGAGCGTCCTGTTTGGGATAACTTGCGGGGAGACTTCAGGAGTACCAAAAGATATTCAAGCCAACTCATCAAATACCCGAAAACTCTCCGGGCCGTATTGAAACAATAGATCATACAGACAGCAACACGGTTCAAATCCCTCAAAATGTTGCCTGTACTCAGGGTGAGTGAAATCCAATTCACTTCTGTTTTTTCCCTGACGTTGATAATGACGCGCATCATGCTCCTGATAATAGATTTCAGCACCCAGACGATTTGCCAGTTCATCCGGATCAGAGCTGTATTCGTCCATTCCACTTGAAAAGTCGATTTTCGCTGAAATATCCAGCTCCAGAAATTGAAAAAGGCGTTTTCTCAAGTAGAGAGAGAAATCAAGCAGATACTCAAAATTGTGCCCAATCTCGATATCAGCCCGAATTTCCGGTTCATAGAAGTCATAATAGACGCTATTGCTGTAATTGAACTTTAATGAGCGAAGCAGCGGGCTGATCCAATCCCGGCCATGATCAATTCGTACACTGTTGATGTTTTTTTTCTTGTCGGCAGTCATAACCGGAATTGAGATGTAATCGGTTTCCTCGGGTGTGCGAATCAATGCGCGATGTGTTCGGCCTTTTCGCGACCACTGTTCACTGTCTTGATAGACAATCCGGTCTGCTCTCAGCATTGTGGCAAGGTCTTGCAAGTCGGGAATGAGAACAGGCTGGAGAATGGCGAGCTTCATATCTATCAAGTGGATGATTTGTACTCTTGATCAAAAGAGGTTTCGATATGTTCAATTCGTCCGGCAATCTCCTCCCATTTCTCCATCTTTTCAGCAGAGTCAGATTTTACGGTTTCATACTCAAGAGAGATCTCTTTTACCCGATTCTCGTCATCATAAAATGAAGGATCAGCCATCAACTTTTCAATCTCAACTTTTCTCTCTTCAAGGTTTTCTATATCGCTTTCAAGTTCATTCAGTCGCTTTTTGAGAGGTTTCACCTTGCGTGACAGAGTGTTTCTTTTTTCTGCCTCGAATCGGCGCTGCTCCTTTCGGCTCATTCCCTGAGTAGGATCTGTAGTTTCTTTTTTTTCTGATTGCTTCACCTCAGTTTTTACTACTTCAGCTTCGCGTTCCTCACGTTTTTTGTCAAGGTAGTAGCTCACGTTACCAAGCCACGTTTTCAGATATCCGGGCTGAACTTCGAGAGTTTTATTGACAATCGGATCAAGAAAATCACGATCATGAGATACAATCATTAATGTGCCTTCATACTGCTGAAGTGCCTGCTGAAGAATATTCTTTGACTGCATATCAAGGTGGTTTGTTGGCTCATCAAAAATGAGAAAGTTACCGCTGTTGAGCAGCATTTTTGCCAGTGCCACCCTGCTCTTTTCACCACCAGAAAGTACTCCGACTTTTTTAAACACATCATCTCCAACAAATAGAAAACAGCCCAGTATTGTTCTCAGTTTTGTGTCATTTTCTCCCGACCCGGCCAGACGCATCTCCTCCAACGCATTATTTTTTGGATCCAGTTCCTCAGCCTGATGCTGCGCAAAATAACCGGGCGTTACGTTATAACCGACTTCTCTTTTTCCAGAGGTAATGGGTTCTATTCCTGCCAGGATACGAATAAGCGTTGATTTACCGGCTCCGTTTGGGCCTACTACAGCAATTTTATCACCACGCTCTATTTCATAGTCAATACCGTCAAATACAGTGTTATCATCATATTTTTTCACCAGATCCCTAAGTTTTAAAACAACCTGCCCCGATCGCCCAGGTGGAGGAAAACTGAATGAAATCTCCGACTGCTCTTCGTCCAGTTCTATCTCCTCTAGCTTTTCGAGCTGCTTGATTCTGCTCTGAACCTGTTTTGCCTTGGTTGCTTTGTAACGAAATCGATCAATAAACTCCTGAGTCTGTTTTCGCTCTTTCTGCTGATTTTCGTACTGTTTCTTCAGGAGCTCCTGCTCTTCAGCATATTTCTTTTCATAAAAGCTGAAGTTGCCGGCATAATCATCCAGATCACCCCGTCGCAGGGCAAGTGTTCGCGTTATTACTGAATCGAGAAAAGCCCTGTCGTGAGAAACAATAATGACTGTTCCATCATAATTTTTCAGAAAGGATT
>CAZHUP010000425.1:0-2134 GCA_964535495.1 uncultured Rhodohalobacter sp. | reverse complement strand
CGAGGATCAAATCAATAAAGAGTTGATTGATGCTCAGGGACAACCGGAAAATATTGAAGGTTACTACTGGCCAAACCAACAAATCGTATTTGACCGAATGAGGCCAAGTAAAACCTTAAATTCAATTATTGAATCTCTTTAAGATTCTCTAAAATGATTTCTCTGAAACCCGAACTATACGGTTCGGGTTTTTTTATATCCACTACTGGGGCAACTTCTCTCCTTTTAATTTTCTCTATTGAATGCTACCTATCGAATTGGTTGCCCAAATAAAAAAAGCCATGACTTGATAAATCAAATCACGGCTTTTAAAATCTAATTTTTAATTGAAAGGGTTTATTCCTCAATATCTAAATCTTCCTGTTGGGGAACAGCAGACTGCGTCTGAGAAGGAACTGAAAATTCAGATGGATCAACGTTTTCCATTGCAGATTGCTGGATTGTGCTTTGACCGCCATCGCCTCGGTCTATAGCAAAGTTGGCCAGAACACTCAATGCTAAGAAGAGTGCTGCTAAAATGGATGTTGTTTTAGAAAGCAAATCTGCTGTTCTGCGAGCACCCATAGATGCGCCGCCGGCCATTCCGGCTGCAAGCCCTCCGGACAAACCTTCCTTCTGTCCCGGCTGAAGCAGAACAACTACAATTAATAAAAAACAGATCAGCGTAATAACTGCGACTATAATTCCGTATAACATACTTTACAAAGACTTTTTCTTGGTTAAGAGAACAGTTAAGATAAAACTATTTACTCTTTTTAAAAAGGTATTTGTTATACAACGAGTCACTCAAATAATATTGCAGTATGAGTGTAAAATTGTTTCTATTTCGGAATTGGCTGTATTAGCTTTTCATCATTACTGGACGGATCGTTTACCTTTTCGCTCACACGAAGTACAGAAATATCAGTTAGCAAGAAAAGATTCTTAGCTTTATCAATAAGTTCGTTTGCCTCATCCTTTTTTTCTGCCTCAAGCCAACTAAAAGAGAGCTCTCTGTCCAACAGAACGGGCATTGTCTCAGACATTGGATTTATAAGAACATTGGAGGGCATTGTAATCAACTTAAAATAATCGGCTTTTTCAGAATAAACACCTGCAGCAACCATTAATGGCGCGTTTATCATTCGAATAAAAAATGGACTTCCTTTCTCCTTGTCGTCTTTCCAGACATAGAAACCGCTTAATGGCACGGCACAGCTCACAAACTCTTTTTTCCCAATCAGCTCTATAGCCATTTCCGAGTTGACTGATGTTTCATGAGTCTTTTCATCACCCCAGCGAACTCTTTTTATTACTCTTTTATCGCCACTTTTATGCACCATCGGTATATGGTGCCCGACAGATAAATTGTAATGGGGCTCAAAAAGATTGTCTCTGTTGGATTCCAGCTTAAAAAAATTCTCTACGGTTTCCTTACCGGCAAAAAAAGCTACTCGTTTAGCCATAATTACACTCTGAAATTTTGTATTGTTTGCATAGCAGATTCTATTATCATAAAACAGACTAATACATAATAAGCGTTCAATTTTGAAAATCCTCTTTTTTAGCTCATACGAAAATCGTCTGCGTTCTTTTTGGAGAATTTTGATCGTTACCGCCATTTTGCTCACCTCAATCGCCATGCTCGGGCTTTGGGGCTTCAGCGGCTACGGATTCACCATTGTACTGGCATTGGTTATGATCGGAATACTCTGGATAGGTTCCCGAAAGATAGACCGACGACCAATTTCTGAATATGGCATTAAATTCAATTCACGGTGGGTGAAAGATTTTTTTGCAGGAAATATACTGGCAGCGCTGGCAATGGGGGGAATTGTGCTAATTCATATTGCAATGGATTGGATTGATATTAGTCTTAGGCAATTTTTACAACCGCCTGAAGGGTTTTATTTAGGATTGGGCATAACCCTTGTTTTCATGGTAGCGGTCAGTTTTTGGGAAGAGACTTATTTCAGGGGCTACTTGATCCGAAATCTTGAAGAAGGGCTTCACTTCAAAAAAACCGGGAAATCTCTGGCTGTTATTGGTGCTGTAGTTATATCCTCTCTTTTTTTTGGTTTTACACACCTCGGGAACCCGAATGCCTCCTGGATATCAACTTTAAACATATCTATTGCTGGAATGGTGTTCGCTT
>CAZHUP010000424.1:0-2137 GCA_964535495.1 uncultured Rhodohalobacter sp. | reverse complement strand
GTATGGGGAATAAACGCCAGGGTGGGCATCTGTCACCGGTAGCCACTAATTTTGCCCAAAAACGGGGCAACACTATTTTAGAAGTGACAGAATTATATCTCCCTTGCCAGTGCCTTCCTGGTCCCGGGCGAATTTACCCGGGGGAGGGGAGTCCACGCGCCCCGCGTGGGAGGGGTGTTCGATGCACTAAGATGGGGCATTTTTAAATCTGTCATCGGTAGCACCTAATTTTGCCCAAAAGCATGCTCTTCGAAGTCTTGACGAAGTAGAGCGGGGCAACACCATTTAAGAAGTGACAGATTCCGATTATTTTTGATAGACTTTGTAAAGCGCACCCCTTCCTTATGGCGTGCGTTTGCGGCACAGGGGCTTTGTCCGGCTACCGACGGAAAGGGGACGGGGGATGGGTCAGAACCAATTTGTCACGGGGAGCGGAGCCGAGCTCATCTTTTCACTACGTGTACAAAAAATGAGCCCCGCGTAAGCGAAATCTCCCTGTTATGGGCAGGTGTAGCTAAAATAACACTCTAATCGTAAAACCTCAGGGAATTAGGGGGGTTTGCAAAGGCTTCTCTTATTGTTTAAGATATTTGGCTGTACAACTCCAGCGGTTCCTTAAAATTTAGATGTTCCATATACTTACTCAGAAAAGTTTTATGTATTCCAACATTTTTTTCGCCAATTTTTGGATCAAAATATTTTAATTTATGAATGTGTTTTTCTGAGTCAATATTTATAAAATCTTCTACTTTATATTTCACTTTATGGTAGTCAAATACTAAGTCCTCAAACTTAACTATAAGCACGTTATCGCTACCAAGTCTTTGTTGTAACTCTAATGCATTTTTCATACGTGAAAAATTTGTATCCATTTCATATTTGATAGCTCCCAAAATATCTGCTCCATAAACCTCTAACAGGCCACGTGTAGGAGTTTCAATATCAAAAAATATTCTTTTTCTTCTGATAAGATCTGATACCTGATCTCTTGGATCTCGAATAACAATAAGAAGTTTGTATGGGTAAAATACTTTTGGCCATATATTCTTGTGCTGATTAAAAAATATTGGCTGATCAAATATTATATATTGATTATCACTTATATACATCTCAACAAGCTCTTCCAGCCACTGAGCACCGCATAACACTCTATCTTCAAAGCTTGAGGAAGAAGCTATCTTATCCCTTGTTTTTTTTAACATTTCACCCCTCTTATATTTCATGGAAGAATTATGATGTAAATATCTAAAAGGTGATGATGTGAAAATGTATTTCAGATAGTTCTCGGTTTTTATCGGGTAATATCCAAAAAGAGAGATCAGATTATTTTTGATATAAGGTTCGATTCTGGATTCATAATCATCTCCGATTTTTCCGGAAATATGATCCCCGATTAATCCATTTCTTCTGAAATCATTAAACTCACCTGCAAAAACTTTTATTGATGCATATTCAGAAAGGAGATCTTTTAATGCACTTGATCCACTTGAATATGTACCGCAAATCAAAATTCTGGTCATAAAGTATCCACTTTTCAAATTATAATTGTATCTGTTAATTGTATTTACTCACATCTTTCCAAAATATTCCTGAAGCACGTAAAAAGTATCTGTTTTATGCGAATAATAAAGATCGATTTTATACCATATGTAAAATCAAACCCCCGTTTTCACGCTGAGTTAATCGCTGATATTTTACTGTATGATTTAGCTGAGTAAATGACAGGGCAGGGCTTACAGATAAGCTCAAAACTTCCTTATGATGTAATATCTCCGTAATTGGAAGCATATTTTTATACGCGTTTACCGGTTGAGGTTTGTTTTGGAGAGTGTCCCCCTTTCCCCGCAGGGATCCCCCGTGGGAGAAGGGGGCAATGGGGGATGATAAGAACTTGGCTTGAACCAAATATTAAAAATTTGGGTGAAATCAATACTCATCAGCTCATCCCCCTGCTCTCCCGACCGCTGTCGGGATCGCTTTGAGGCTGTCCAAAAAGGGCGAGAAAGAAAAATATTAGTCCTCAATTTAGTCATACCACGCCCCGGCGTGGCATCTCCTGCCTGTTTTAGTTTCAGGAGATCCCGCATCCCCCCAAGGTATTATAAAAAAGAGGACGCCCTGGATTTGTTATTTTTAA
>CAZHUP010000423.1:0-2151 GCA_964535495.1 uncultured Rhodohalobacter sp. | reverse complement strand
CTATTTTTGGATAGTCCAAACTAAATTCTGTTTTTTTAAGTAGTGGCACAGTTATAATGGAGGAAATAAGTGAGAGCCTTATTGCATGAAATAATCAAGGCCTGTGAATTAATCCCTCTGCTTGCCAAAATATTTTCATTTTAAACAGATTATCATGATAAAAAAAGTCAAGAAGTTGATTCGTAAAAGTTTTCACACACTTGGATATGAAATAAGAAATAAAAGGTCAGTAGCCAATGGACGCCAAAAAAAGAAGAAATCGTTAATATTTGATAATATTTTTGAAGCCCTTCATTTTATCAGGGGCGGCGGTGAGGCATCATTTCTATGTCCGTTAGATTCGTGCGTTCACCGGATTGGATTAAATTTTGCTTCGGGAGGGTGGCATCCATTTACGGAAACATTGCGGGAGTATACACATGATAAATCATTGACATATGAGCAATCTTCGCTTAAGTCATATTATGAAAGATGGCAGCCTGTCTCAGCTTATGATACATATATAGGTTTTGAGGATGCACCGAAAAAGTTTAAAACCTTACCACCTCATCTTTTTTATTTAACGCCTTGGAGTTCACAATCAATTAGTCAAACGGACAGACGCGTAAGAAAATGGAATGATAGTGATGATACCGACCATGGTGGTGGTGGATTGGATCTTGATTCTGATGGGTTCAGGGATTTTGGGCCGGTATCACTTGAAAAAGGAGAACTGGAATTTAACAGATTGGTAAAAATTTATAATTCAATCAGTGCTAAAGGATATGACAGGTCCTTTGGTGATATTGAGGTTTTGGTTCTTAAGAGAGGTTCTGAACTCAGATTTATTCATAAAGGTGGAGGATACCACAGGGCCTCAGCGATGGCAGCTCTTAGTTTTGAGATGATTCCTGCAACATTTTCAAATCCCTGGATAATATCTCTGGATGAGAGTTCATATTGGTCCCAGGTGCGTACGGGAGTATGGAGTAGAGATCAGGCAGAAAATTATTTTCATCATTTATTCGATTTTGATAGCCGTGAATGGGCCGATAAGTATATCTTATAAGATAACCCAAGTCTCTGTAATCTAAGATACTTTAGGGAATCATGAATCTGAAGAAGAAGCTGTATCAATTTGCACACCGAATTCTGTCGGAGAATTATACTGATCATAGAATTTCATACAAAATCTATGATCTTTGCGGGAGTGATGTTTGTCCGGTTGAGGCATATTACCATCACAATGGTAGCCCGTGTATATTAAACGTGAAATTAGAACATTGCCGATGGTATGGGGGTAGTGGTCTATCATACTCGTCAACTTCTCTGCATCCATATGTGCAGACTTTAGTTGAATATGAACAAATTAATCACAGAGAATACAGAGGTTCATACCTTGAGAGGTATTGGGAGGCATGGCAGCCGGCTAATCTTGCAGCATATTTTGATATAGATAAATCCACGGCCCATCCTTTACTGCTAAAAACACCCCCTAATCATAACATTTTGCCATGGCTGCCTGCTGATTGTATTTCATATATGAAGAATAGTGATTGGTTAAGAAGATCGGATTACCGTTCTCTATTGGATGATGGTGCTCCTCCGGCTCGGTCATGCGGACCGAAACCATATTGGTTCGGGAATACACGGTTTAATCACTTGTTAACAATCTATCAAAGTATAAAGAAGAATGGATATCAGATTGATTCATCGGAACGTGAAGCTATACAGTATAAGCATATGGAGGGGGTTTGTCTCTTAAGAGATAACGAGGTCAGGATTCTTGTAGCAGATGGACAGCACCGCGCATCTGCCTTAGCAGCACTTCAACATGATAGAGTGCCAATGCTTTTTTATTTGATTAATAAACGAAACCCTGGAATTATAAGAAGGGAAGAAGTAGGGTTTTGGCCCCTTGTCCAAGAGAAGATATTCACAATAGAGCAGGCTCTTGCTATATTCGACAGAATTTTTGATGCAAATCCGCCAAAGGAAATTAAAGCTCTTAAATTGACCGCAAACTCAATCAACCGGTCAGATGTAAAGGGTTTAAAATCGGTACCATAATCCGCTGGTTGACTTTTGGCTATGCTTCTGAGTCGTCACTAATGTCGTCAGTAAGTTTGTGTCCAAACTTTTCAACAACTATCGGACCAATAATACACGTAA
>CAZHUP010000422.1:0-2151 GCA_964535495.1 uncultured Rhodohalobacter sp. | reverse complement strand
TGACTAAACTCGGTTACAAAGTACACAGCATTAACAAAAAGTGGTTCGACTTTAAAGGTAGTGTACCAAATGAAGAGATTGTGACTTTTGTAAGCCTTTCGGCTGACCTTCTTCGCCAGGAATTACCCTATGATGAAATTCTTGACCTCCTGTATGAGGATACTCAGAACAAAAAGATGAAGGATGTTATTAAAGAGATCCAGAAAGATCTTAAAGACGGTAAAGAGGGTAGCGAAGTGTATGGCAAGCACGAAGATGTTTTCGGAAAGTTTGCTGCATATATGCTTGGTGTGGCATCTACTTCCGGTAATATGGCCCTTGTATTCGAGAGTACGGCCAAATTCCTTGAGAGAGATGCCGAATTTAAAAAGAACTTGAGAAGGTCGCTATTGATGCCTTCTGTAACGGTACTCGCTGTAATCGCTACTGTTCTATTTTATGTGGGATATATTTTTCCGGCTCAGTCTGAAATGTTCCTTGAGTTTAACATTACATTGCCTCCGATGACCGCAGCCACGCTGGAATGGAGTTACTGGCTGCAGGATCACTGGATTATTTTAACTCTCTCATTTGTTGTTCCGCTGGCTATTTTTTTATGGTATGTGAAAACACCAAAAGGTAAACTTATGCTGGACAGGTATATCATAAAGGTACCGATTATTGGGGATCTGCTGCACAAAACCAGTATTGAGATTTTTGCCCGTGTATTTTTTACACTCTACAGCGGTTCGGGACAAAACATTGAAGTTATCAGAATTGCAGCTGAAGCCTGCCGGAATACGTATATGGAGAAACAGGTGAAGGAGGTAGCTATAAAAATGATGCTTAAAGATGGTGCCGGACTTGTAGAATCTATCGAAGCAACCAATGTGTTTACCAACACTGCTATAAGCCGGTTCAGGCTGGGTGCAGAATCAGGTGCATTGAGGGAAAATGCTAAACAGCTTGCAGAGTATTACGAAGTTCAAACCGGTTACAAGATGGATTCTGTGATTGATCAGATCAACCTGTTTATCAACCTTTTCATTATGGTTGCCCTGATTGCGATTACGGTTGTCTCTTCCGAGGCTGCACTGATCGACGTTAACTAAATCGTGATATTGAAACTTCTTCCGGCGGTTCCTGATTTTCAATAATCTGATCAGCAAGTAACTTTGCAAGATATCTGCTTTGGATCATTCCTTTTGATCCAAGGCCGGATATGATATAGTGATTCTCCGTTTCTGGATGCCTGCCGATTACAGGCTGATGATCATTCATCGCAATTCTAACCCCGGCCCACTGATCTGTAGATTTTATGGCTGATTTTAATCCCGGAAGTGTTCTCTCCAGTTTTGATAAAAGCGCCTTTTTTCCATTCTGGTCCGGCTTAACGTGATCGAAATGATGCTCATAGGTACTGCCAATCACCAATCTGTTCCGTTTCACAGGATCTGCTGCCATATATCCCAAACTTGATATTGATTCCCGGAATGGCAGCTCTTCTTCTAAATCCAGTGAAATAGTCTGCCCTTTTATCGAAGAAAAGTCGAGAAAATTCCACTCATTCATATCGGTAATTGCACTTCCAACTGCATAGATGACTATTTCTGATTTAAATTCAGCTTCCTGATCTGAACTAATTACTTTTAGCTGTTTTGAGTCAGAATTGATGTGAACAGAACTATTGTAGATTGTTTGCAGGCCTTTTTTTACAAGGGTATCAGAATAGCTTCTCAAAAAGGGGATTGGATCAATTGAGAATGCTTTCCGGATATGCAGGCCTCCATAATTGTCGCCGAAAAAAGGATATTTATTTTTGAACTCTTTTTCGGGAATCCATTCAATCCAGTTATCCGGCCAGTTGTATTTTTCGGGAGACCGTTCAAAATCCTCAGCCATCTCTTTAGTGAGTGCAGGTCTCAATACACCGTTTTCTGTAAAAAATGGTTGCTCTGTCTCTTGCTGAACCGATTCAAGTACATTTTTTAAGTGCTGATAACATAAATCGGCTTTCCAGGTCATTTTAGCACGACGGCCTGTGGCAGGGTTTGCCAAAACCAAAGGAGCTCCCGAAGCACCTGACCCGGGCAGTTTTTTATCGATGATTGCAACTTTTAATCCTCTTCCAATCAGCTCATCTGCTACAGAAAGCCCTGCAATTCCTGCACC